>DZDA01000009.1:0-31869 GCA_022730375.1 Thiomonas intermedia | reverse complement strand
TCGCGACGGCTTGCATCTGGGGTAGGCTTTCGGCTGCGTAGCGGGAAGAGAGTTTCATACGTCTGACCGCCCCCAGGGCCGGGCTAGGCCCAGCCAGCCCCCGTGGGGGTCAAGAAAACTTGGGGCGGCCCGGCGTTTCCCTGAGAGGCCTTGCAGCTCGCCGCTACGCGCAAAATGGCCGCCAATCCGGCGGCGCAGCAAAACCGCTATTTTGCCTGAGACCCACCCCGCATGACACGCCAAATCGTCCTCGACACCGAGACCACCGGCCTCAATCCCGCCAGCGGTGACCGCATCATCGAAGTCGCCGGAGTCGAACTGTTCAACCGCAGGCTTACGGGCAAGCACTACCACGCCTACCTCAACCCGGACCGCGCCAGCCACCCCGACGCCCTCAAAGTCCACGGACTCACCGAAGAATTTCTCTCCGACAAACCGCGCTTCGCCCAGATCGCCGACGACCTGCTCGAGTTTGTGCGCGATGCCGAAATCATCATCCACAACGCCCCCTTCGATTGCGCCTTCCTCGACGCCGAACTCGAGCGACTCAACCGTCCAGCCTTCAAGCAACACGTCCCGCTGGTCACCGATACGCTGGCGATGGCCAAGTTGCAGTTCCCCGGAAAGTTCAACAACCTCGACGCCCTGTGCAAGCGCTTCGGCATCGACAACGCACACCGTACCCTGCATGGGGCGCTGCTCGACGCCGAATTGCTCGCGGAGGTCTATCTCAGCCTCACGCGAGGCCAAGAAAGCCTGGTAATTGATCTGGAGACGCCTCAGCAACAGGTGAGCCTGGCTTCGCACCGACTCGATCATTTTTCCCTGCCCGTCCGCACCCCCAGCAGCGACGAGCAAGCCGCGCATGAAGCGTTTCTGCAATTGCTCGACAAGAAAAGCCAAGGCAAGAGCATCTGGCGTCCGGGCGCGGCGGCGAGCCAAAACAGTTGAGCCGAATAAAGTGTGCAATAATCGCAGACTTTGCTGATCGTCCTTCCTGGAACTGAGGGACGACTCGGGCGGTTAACTCAGCGGTAGAGTGCCACCTTCACACGGTGGAAGCCACTGGTTCGATCCCAGTACCGCCCACCACTCAGATTGACACCAAATAAGCAGCCCACTGGGCTGCTTATTTGTTTGCGGCCGCGCCGACTGCCCACCGACCGTAGCCGACCTCAGGCGTAGTCGATGGTGAGCGGAGCATGATCGGAAAAACGCTGCTCCGTGTAAATCCAGGCGCTGTCCGGTTTGGCCTGCGCCGCGATACCGGGAGTGGCCAGGTGATAGTCGATGCGCCATCCCACGTTTTTCGCTCGGGCCTGCCCGCGATTGCTCCACCAGGTGTAGCGATCTGGCGCGGGGTCGAGTTGGCGAAACACGTCCACATAGCCCGCCTCGTCAATCAGTCGAGTCATCCAGGCGCGCTCTTCCGGCAGAAAGCCGCTGTTCTTGAGGTTGCCTTTCCAATTCTTCAAGTCAATCTCTTTGTGGGCGATGTTGACGTCCCCGCACAGCAGCACCTCGCCTGCGGCCTTCAGGGCCAAAAGGTGTTCGTGGAAATCGGCCAGGAATCGAAATTTCGCCTGCTGGCGCTCCTCGGAACTGGAACCTGAGGGGAAGTAGGCGGACACAATGGATAGACGCCCTCCGCCCGGGCGCTTGTAAATGGCTTCGACATAGCGTCCTTCCGCGTCGAACTCGGCATGGCCAAAACCGATGCGCACTTCATCGGGTTCGTGCTTCCAATAAAGGCCGACGCCGCTGTAGCCGGGCTTCTCGGCGTGCTGAAATGCGGCCCCGGGCAATCCACCCAAGGTACGCAGGCTGGGCGTCATATCGGCTTCCAGCGCTTTGAGTTCCTGCACGCAGAGCACATCCGGGCGTGCCTCCGAGCGCAGCCAGTCATCGACCCCTTTGTTCGCGGCGGAACGTACGCCATTGAGATTCAGAGTAGTCACGCGCAAGGGGAAAGGCAACATATCCAGGCATCCGGTTGGGTCAGGCAATGAACAGGCGGGCGGCACTGCAACACGGGCCGCGCCTGCAACGCCGCAAAGCAAGGCACAATAAGGCGGCGCGTCAACGCGACGGCCCACTTCGACATTGTTGCAGCAACACTCCCACCCGCAGTTCATGAAATTGACCGTGCGCCAACTTCGCCCCCTCCTCTTCGGCTTGCTGTTGTGCACCGCTCCGTGGGCGCACGCTGACATCTACCTCTGCCGCGACGCGAACGGCACGCTGGTTTCCAGCGATCGCTTGACGCAGGATTGCCTGACCTATGGCGGCAGAGTGATCGGCTCAGATGGCACCGTGCGCAGGCGCATTCTGACGATGAAGGAACAGGCCGAGCAGGCGCAGGCAAAAGAGGCCGCGCAGAATCTGGCCAGACAGCAGCGCGAACAGCAGCGTGGGGATCGTGCCCTGTTGCTGCGCTACCCGAACGAAGCCGCGCTGGAAGCCGCCCGCGTGAACGATTTGAATCGGCCGCAGTCGATGATCGAGGACGCCGAAAAACAACTCACTACTCTGCAACGTCAGTTCAAGCGCCTACAGATTGATGCGCAGTTTTATCCGCAAGGCCCACTGCCCCTCGAACTGCGAACCAAGTTCGATGAGAACAAAGTGCTGACCAAGCAAGAAACTGAACTCATTGCGGGCCAAAAAGCCGAAATCGTTCGCATCAACCGCGAATACGATGCGCTGCGTTCGCGGATGAAACCGCTCTGGGCCAGAGCCTCGGCAAGGCAATAGTCGCCGACCAGCTGACAGGTGGCAGCAGCTTTGGGAAACGCGTCAGGGCGCCAGTCCGTTCGGATCGAAATCCATGGGCATCAATGCGGGCAAGTAGGCCACGCCTTCATTGCGCCACGATTGCCGCGCACTGCGCACGACCGCTTGCGGGCCAGCCTAGGTGATGGCAAACAGCGATCCATCGGCCCCGATGTATTCCTGCACCGGGAGGCCCAGAGGCCCCGTTGCGGCGCGAATCTGCAGGTTGTCGGGAAGCGAGCGCGCCACAATGTGCGCGGTCGCGGTCGGAACCATCAGCCGCTTCGATGCGTCGGGTTGTGATGAGTGCGTCTGGACCAGGCTGGCCCAGGCAATAGGCGCGGGCAAAGCAACGACCGCGCCGAGAACGATCCAGCGATTTTTCATGATGTGAACAGGCTCTGGGTGCGAGTGCCCGGTCTGTCCAATATGTCAGCCGCGCCTGATGGCAGCGTCCGGCCGGAAGGGCTTCGGGCCGGGCGCAGCACTCTTAGCAGAATGCTGCAGCGCAAAACTGACGCCGCGCTGAATCAGTTCATGCTGATTCAGTCGTTTTGATGCTGCGCTGCAGCGCCGGTTATATCAAGCATCGCCTGTCACATCCCCTCGACGGATCGTCAAACCGGCAATACCACGCGCCCCCAAGACTCGTTGATGACTTCGGCACCTGCAAGATAAAAGGCCAATGCCGCCGTAATCAACCCCAGATAACCACCAAATACCGTCAAGCCACTGTTACCGGTCATTGCGCCAGCAGCCAGCAGATAGAAGGTGGGAACCAGCGCAGTGAACACCAGCATCAGGGCGCGACCCTTTTTCCAGGTGGCGATCCACAGATAAGTTGTGAAAACACCCCAGAGCAGCAAATACCAGCCGACGAACGGGCCGCCAACGCCTTTGGCGAAAAAGTCGACGAACAGTGCGAAACTCCACCAGAACGCGCCGTATCCGCAGAACGCCACAAAGCCAAAACTGTTGCCAGCGAATGCCTCGGTAACTCCCGCGACAAACTGCGCCGTTCCTCCAAATGCGAAGGCGGCGGCCAGCACCATCGGCACATCCGCGCCGGGAAACCAGCCGGCATTCACCATGCTCAGCAACCATGTGGTCAAGGCAAATCCGGAAAGGCCCAGTGGTGCCGGGTTGATCGCTTTTTTCTCAGCCATTTCAATCTCCTCGTTGTTTTCAGGGAACACAGCGATGGTTTCGCCGTGCTGGCTGGCGCGCTGCCAGTCCGCGCGAAGCTTCGGCAATCTGCCTGACGGGTCGCCTACATGTCACAAACTTCGTGCAGGCTTTACACCTCGTCACCCGCGTCACTTCCGCAAGGCGTAAATCATCGCCTCGCCACAAATCAGCACAAATCCTCACAGAACTCATAAGACTGTTCTTATATGCTGTCGCCACCATGCTCGCAGACCTGACCCTGACCCAACACATCCTGTCCGTCGTTTCTGGCGTGGCAGTCGGTTTTACGCTCGGCCTGATCGGCGGAGGCGGCTCCATCCTCGCGGTGCCGCTCTTGCTCTATCTGGTGGGTTATCCCAATCCCCACGTCGTGATTGGCACCACGGCGCTAGCGGTATCCATCAACGCCTATCTGAATCTGATTCCGCACGCACGAGCGGGCAATGTGCGTTGGAAAGAAGCGGTGATCTTTGCCATCGTCGGCGCCATTGCGGCGTATATCGGCTCTTCTCTGGGCAAGGCGGTCGATGGCAAAAAGCTGCTATTCCTTTTCGCCATTCTGATGCTGGTCATCGCCGCCTTGATGATGCGCCCGAAGAAAATCAAACCCGGTGAAATGGAAGGACATCCCGGCCAGTTCTCGATGTGGAAATTGCTGTTATCTGCGGCCATCGTCGGCACGCTTTCGGGCTTCTTCGGTATTGGCGGCGGTTTTCTCATTGTGCCGGGTCTGGTGTTCGCAACCGGCATGCCCATGCTGGCGGCGGTGGGTTCCTCGCTGTTCTCGGTGGGCACATTCGGCCTGACGACGGCGGTGAACTACGCCAGTTCCGGCCTGCTCGACTGGACGGTCGCGGGGCTATATATCGCCGGGGGCATTGCGGGCGGCGTGTTTGGCGCACGTCTGGCCACCCACCTGGGCAAAACCAGCAAAGGCACGCTCAACCTGATTTTTGCAGTGCTGGTAGCCGTGGTGGCGGTTTACATGATCTACAAGAACATGTCGGCCTTCGGCATCCACCTCTAAATGCGGCTCGGGCTTCCGACTTCGCGTCATCAGGTTTTGACCAGCCTCAAGCGGGCTGGTTAATGATGTTGCCCGGGGTGGAACCTCCGGGCTTCAATCTGTTCTGATGTTGCATTCTCTTACAGGAGTTCGAATGCAACGCCGCACCTTTCTTTCCGCCGCGCTAGCCGCCGCCGTATTGGGCTTCAGCACCTCGCCTGCGCTGGCCTTGGCTTCACCGCTGGGCGTGGGAGACACCCTGCCCCGGACGCAATTCGAAAATCAGCACGGCAAGAAAGAAGACTTCCCCGGTGCTGAAACCCGAGTCGTGCTGTTCGCGGTGGAAAAAGCCCCCTCCGACGTGGTCAACGACTACCTGACGGCCTTGGGCGTCGAAGCGATGCACAAGCAGGGCATCGTGTTCCTGGCAGATATCAGCGGCATGCCGGGGTTTGTCACCCAGACCTTCGCCCTGCCCAAAATGCGCAAGCGCCCTTATTCCATCCTGCTGGCCAGCAAGGCAGAACAGGCCGCCTTCATGCCGCACGAAAAAGATGCGGTGACTGTCATGCAGGTTCGCCAGGGCAAGATTGCACACATCGGCTTTGCGCGTGATGTGGCCGCGCTCAAGGCCGCCATCGGCTCGCAGTAAATCAACGGTCTGAGCGCCCCGGGCCGACCCCGGAGCGGCTCAGACCAATTCACCCACTAGGTCGTGACCGTCGGTGCGCACGATACGAGCGCGCACGAATTGGCCGCCGCTTTGCGCCAGACGCATTTTCGTCGAGGGTTTATCCGGCGGCAGCAAATGCACTTTGCCATCGATTTCCGGCGCATCGGCGAAGGTTCTGCCCACCCCGCCCTCGCGGCTTGCCTGATCGACCAACACCCGCATCACCAGTCCCACCCGCTTGTGCAGTTTGCGGGTGGACACCTCTTCAGCCACGGCCATGAAACGAGCACGGCGCTCTTCACGCAGCGCTTCGGGCACTGGATCGGCCAGCGCGTTGGCGGCCGCCCCCTCCACCGGCGAATAGGCGAAGCAGCCAACGCGGTCGAGTTCGGCCTCGCGGATGAAATCGAGCAGGGTCTGGAATTCAGCTTCCGTCTCGCCCGGAAAACCAGCGATGAAGGTTGAGCGCACCACCAGTTCGGGGCAGATCTCGCGCCAGCGGGCAATGCGTTCGAGGTTGCGTTCGCCACTGGCCGGGCGCTTCATGCGTTTGAGCACGTCTGGGTGGGCGTGCTGCAAAGGCACGTCCAGATAGGGCAGGATGCGCCCCTGCGCCATCAGGGGCAGCACTTCATCCACATGCGGATAGGGATAGACGTAGTGCAGGCGCACCCAGGCGTCATGCTCGGCGGCCAGGCTGCCCAGCGCATCGACCAGTTCGGTCATGCGAGTGCGAATCGGTCGACCGTCCCAGAAGCCGGTGCGGTACTTCACATCGACCCCATAGGCCGAAGTGTCCTGACTGACCACCAGCAGTTCTTTCACACCCGACGCGAACAGCGCACGCGCCTCGCTCAACACCTCTCCGATCGGGCGCGACACCAGATCGCCCCGCATCGCTGGAATGATGCAGAAGGTACAGCGATGGTTGCAGCCCTCGCTGATTTTCAGATAGGCGTAATGCTTGGGTGTGAGTTTGATGCCCGCTGGCGGCACCAGGTCAACAAAGGGATCGTGCGGCTTGGGCAAGACGGCGTGCACATGCTGCAGCACCTCGTCGGTCGCGTGCGGCCCGGTGACGGCGAGCACCTTGGGGTGCACTTCGCGCACCAGGTTGTTGCCCGTGGCCGCATCGTTGCGCGCGCCCAGGCAACCGGTGACGATCACTTTGCCGTTTTCGGCCAAGGCCTCGCCGATGGCGTCGAGACTTTCCTGTACCGCGGCGTCGATGAAGCCACAGGTGTTGACGATGACCAGATCCGCCCCCGCATAACTCTTGGAGGTGTCATACCCTTGCGCGCGCAACTCGGTCAGGATGCGCTCGGAATCCACCAGCGCCTTGGGGCAGCCGAGCGAGACAAAACCAATTTTTGGCGCCGCGGCTGCGGCAGGCGACGTTGGCGTGAGGGATGTTTCCATCCCGACATTGTCGCTGAAGCCCGGCGGGAGTCAGCTCACCAGGGGCTTCACTTCTTGGGCGCAGGCGGCTGAAAGGCGCCCAGCATCTGCTTGGCCTGCTCCTGCATCTGCTCCTGCATCTGCATGTAGAGGTTCTTGCTCTGCTCGAGGTAATTGCCCATCATGTTCTGCAACATGGGGCTTTGCACGTTGAGAAACTGCGTCCACGCCTCGGGGTTGACGGCCGCGTTGTCATACACGCCGCGCGACTGCTCGGTGAGCTTGTTCTGGATGTCGATGAACGCCTGCACATTCTTTTCCAGATAGCTGCCCATCATGCCCTGCATGGCGTGGCCGTAAAAACGGATGATCTGCTCGAGCATGACCGAGCTGAACATGGGCACGCCGCCGCTCTCCTCTTCCAGAATGATCTGCAGCAAGATGCTGCGGGTCAAGTCTTCGCCGGTCTTGGCGTCCTGCACCACAAAGCGCACTCCGTCCATCACCAGTTGCTTGACATCGCTCAGGGTGATGTAGGCGCTCGCCTCGCTGTCGTAAAGACGGCGGTTGGGGTACTTTTTGATGATGCGCAGAGGAGTATCGGACTTGGGCATGGCGGTGGAATGCAGTCGCAAAAGCGGTCGGAGAAAAAAGGTGCGCAGGAAGAGGCTCAGGCAAAAACTTGCACTGATTGAACCATATTCCCCGGCGAGCGCCACCTAGGCTTTCCCGCACCGCAGCATCGCGCTTCAGCTCATGTGCAGCCCGCCGTTGCAACTGAATTCGGCGCCCGTGGTGAACCCGGCGTCCTCGCTGGCCAGCCAGACCACGATGGAGGCGATCTCTTCGGGCGTACCCAGACGCTTGACCGGAATGGAAGACACGATCTTGTCAAGCACGTCCTGCCGGATGGCCTTGACCATGTCGGTCTGGATGTAGCCCGGCGACACCGTGTTGACCGTCACCCCTTTGGAGGCCACTTCCAGCGCCAGCGACATGGCGAAGCCATGCATGCCCGCCTTGGCCGCAGCGTAATTGGTCTGGCCGAACTGGCCTTTTTCGCCATTCACCGACGCGATGTTGATGATGCGGCCCCAGCCTCGCTCAACCATGCCGTCGATCACCTGCTTGGTCACATTGAACATGGAGTAGAGATTGGTGCGCAGCACCAGATCCCAATCTTCGTAGCTCATTTTGCGCAGTACGGAGTCGCGGGTGATGCCGGCGTTGTTCACCAGAACGTCCACCTGTCCGTGCTCGGCGAATACTTTCTGAAAGGCTGCCTGAGTCGATTCCCAGTCGGCCACATTGCCCTCGGAGGCATAGACATCGAAGCCCTGCGAACGCATGGTTTCCAGCCAACTCTCCTTGCGGCTGGAATTGGGGCCGCAGCCCGCGATGACTTTGTGCCCTGCCTCGCACAGCCGTTTGCAGATGCCGGTGCCAATGCCGCCCATGCCGCCCGTGACATAAGCTACTTTTTTGCTCATTTTGTTCTCCTCGTTTTGGTTGCAGTTCGATCTATCTGAGTCAACGCTCCAGCGCCATGGCCACGCCCATGCCGCCGCCGATGCACAGCGATGCCAGGCCCTTTTTCGCATCGCGCTTGTTCATCTCGTGCAACAAAGTCACCAGAATGCGGCAGCCGCTGGCGCCGATGGGGTGGCCGATGGCAATGGCCCCGCCGTTGACGTTGACCTTGGCGGTATCCCAGCCCATCTGTTGATTCACGGCGATGGCCTGCGCGGCAAACGCCTCGTTGATCTCCATGAGGTCGAGCTCCTGCGGCGTCCAGCCAGCGCGCGACAGGCAGCGTGTGGACGACGGCACCGGGCCCATGCCCATATAGGCCGGATCGATACCGGCGTTGGCATAGGCCCGGATGGTCGCCAGCGGCTTGAGGCCGAGCTCAGTGGCACGCCGGGCCGTCATCACCACCACGGCCGCAGCGCCATCGTTGAGGCCCGAGGCATTGCCTGCGGTGACCGTGCCCGTCTTGTCGAACGCCGGACGCAGCCCGCCGAGACTCTCTGCCGTCACGCCATGCCGCACGAATTCGTCGGTGGCAAACGCAATGGGGTCGCCCTTTTTCTGCGGCAGCATCACCGGCACGATTTCATCGGCAAAACGCCCTGCCTTCTGCGCCGCCTCGGCCTTGTTCTGGCTGGCTGCGGCGAAGGCGTCCTGCATTTCGCGGGTGATGCCGTATTTTTTCGCCACGTTTTCGGCCGTGGCGCCCATGTGGTAATGATTGAACGCATCCCACAGGCCATCGACGATCATGGTGTCGATCATCTTCCAGTCGCCCATGCGTTGGCCGTCGCGCGAGCCCGGCAGCACATGCGGCGAGGCGCTCATATTCTCTTGCCCGCCCGCCACCACAATGTCGGCATCGCCATCTCGAATCGCCTGGGCGGCCAGCATCACGGCCTTCAGGCCGGAGCCGCAGACTTTGTTGATGGTCATCGCGGGCACCATGTCCGGCAACCCTGCCTTGATGCTGGCTTGACGCGCCGGATTCTGCCCGCAGCCCGCTTGCAACACCTGCCCGAAGATCACCTCGGACACTTGCCCTGGCTCCAGCTTGGCGCGCGCGACCGCCTCCTTGATGACCAGAGCGCCCAGGTCAACCGCCGACACTTTCGCCAGCGCACCGCCGAATTTCCCCACCGCCGTGCGCACGGCGGACACGATGACGATATCAGTCATGATCGAATTTCCTTTTGAGTGAGATGACGAATAGAAAGATAAAAAGGCTGCTTGCAGATGCTCAGGCCCGCACCTTGACGTAGCGCCCAGGCGCGGGCTCGATCGGCTTGTAGCGTGCATTGCCGGGCTTTTTCGGCGCGGCGACATCAGACCCGGCCTGTTTCGCCAGCCACTGGGCCCAGTCGGTCCACCAGCTTCCCGGATGTTCTGTCGCGGCGTCAAACCAGGCTTGCGCTTGCGCGGGCAGTTTGCGCGGGCTGGCGGGCGAAGTCCAGTGGCTGCGCTTATTGCGCTTGGCCGGGTTGATGACGCCGGCGATGTGTCCCGAAGCGCCCAGCACGAAGCGCATCGGCCCGCCAAGGATGCGCGTGGTTTCATACGCGGTTTTCCACGGCACGATGTGATCTTCGCGCGAGGCATACACATAGGTCGGCAGCTTCACGGCCTGCAGGTTCAGCGGCACGCCGGCCACGGTGAGCGCGCCGGGCTGGCGCATCTTGTTTTCGAGGTAGGTGTGGCGCAGATACCAGGCAAACAGCGGCCCCGGCAGATTGGTCGAATCGGAATTCCAGTACAGCAGATCGAACGGCGGCGGGGTTTCGCCCTTGAGGTAATTGCCGACGACGTAATTCCACACCAGATCGTTCGGCCGCAAGCTGGAAAAAGCCGAGGCCAGTTCCCGCCCCGTCATCAAGCCGCCCTTGCCCAGCGTGGCTTCGCGCAGAGCCACCGAGGCTTCATCGACGTAAACGCTCAAAATGCCTGTATCGGTGAAATCGACCATCGTGGTCAGCAAAGTCGCGCTATGGGCAAACTGCTCGCCGCGCGCCTGCAGCACCGCCAGCGCGTTGGCCAGCAGGGTGCCGCCCACGCAGAACCCCAGGGTGTTGATGCTGCCTTCGCTGCCCTGCGCCGCGATGTCGCGCACCACCTCCATGGCGCGAATCACGCCGTCCTGCACATAGTCGTCCCAGGTCAGGTGGCCCATGCTGGCGTCCGGGTTGCGCCACGACACGACGAAAGTCCGGTGCCCCTGCTCCACCGCAAAACGTACCAGCGAGTTGTCGGGCTGCAGATCGAGGATGTAGTACTTGTTGATCGAAGGCGGCACGAACAGCAGCGGCCGCGCATGCACGCGCTCGGTCAGCGGGGTGTACTCGATGAGCTGGAACAGATCGTTTTCAAACACCACTTGGCCCGCCGTGGTCGCCACGTTGCGGCCCACCTCGAAAACCGATTCATCAGTCTGCGTCATTCGACCCTGTTTCAGATCCTTGAGCCAGTTGTCCACCCCGGCGCGCAGGCTTTCACCCTGCGTCTGCACCGCCTTGTCGAGGGCCTCGGGATTGAGCGCCAGAAAGTTGGACGGCGCCGCCGCATCGACCCATTGTTGCACCGCGAAACGCAGCTTCTGCCGCGTCGTCTCATCGGTCTGCACGTTTTCGGCCAGATCGAACAGGGCGCGCGCGCCCAGCAGATAGAGCGCTGCGGTGTAGCGGGAAATGCGGCTCTCTGCCCAGGTGTTGTGGGAAAAACGCCGATCATTTTCCGGCGGGGCAGGTGTATTGGCCGCGTCCGTCTGCAGCAGGCCGCTCCACAAGTGGCGAAACTCGTCAACGTAGCGTTGCTGCAGCACCTGCAGCTGCGAGGGCTCGAACAGGACGGGTTGCCCCTTTGCCGCCCCTGAAAGCAGCGAAGCCCACATCGGCTGCATGTCGGCCCATGCGGCCCAAGGATCGGTCTGTCCCGAAAAAAAGGGCGGCGCGGCGGAGCCGGTCGAAGTGCTTTGTGCCATGGGATTGGGTGCGACGAGGAAGGGAGCGAGCCCATCCGCAAAAGCGGCAGGCAACGGCATTCTTGAACAGGCTGCAGGCCGTGTCAACGGCGCTTCCACGATGTGGAAACCACTCTACTCCACCCAGATGCAGGCGGCCTGCCGCCCAGTAACAGGTTGGCGGCGGTAGGAGTAAAACCGCTGGGCAAGACCAAAGGTGCACAGACCGCCGCCTGCAATATGGTCGGCCGACAGGCCCGCCGCCTGCAGGCGGATGCGCGCAAGCTGCCAGAGGTCGGCCCACCATTTCCCCGGCTGGCCCGGCAAAAACGCGACGGCTGTCTGCGGATGAAGGCTGACAAAGGCCGCTCTCACCTCATCGCCTACCTCGAACGCTTCGGGCCCGATCGCCGGGCCCAGCACGGCCTGCACTTCAGCCGCATGGCAACCGGCGCGGTCGCAGACGGCCTGCAGGCTGGCTTCGAGCACGCCGCCCGCCAGACCGCGCCACCCGGCATGCGCGGCGGCCGCCGCCCTGCCCCCAGGTGCGGCAAACAACACCGGCAGACAATCGGCGACCAGCACCGTGGCCGCAACGCCGCGCTGCGTGGTGCAAGCTCCGTCCGCCACGGGTTCCGGGCCATCGCGATTGACCTGATCGAGATTAGCCACCGCGATGCCGTGCACCTGCTGTAAATAGCGAGGCTGTGCGCCGCCCAGTGCTTCGCTGAGCAGCCTGCGGTTCTGCGAGACTGCGGCCGGGTCGTCCCCGACGTGGCTGCCCAGATTCATTCCAGCGCCCGGGACTCTTTGCGCGCAGCCGTATGCGCCGACACTCACGCCCCCGGCGCAGCTGGTGAACACCGCGCGCACCTGCGGGTTTCCCGGCCAAGCGACATGCAGCCAGGGCGCTTGTGCCGTACGGGCAGCGAGGTTGTCGGGACTGAAGTCCGTCAGAACAGGCGTGTGGAGCATGGCGTGTGGAACAAGCGGCAAGCTTGACCCGGAAAACGGTAAGGGATGTATCAATCTGCTGCGGTCAGCAGAGTCGGCGGTCTGCATGTCGTGCGCGCAATTTATAGTGAAAGCGTACAACCCGTCTCAGTACCGACCCTTCTACCCTGCGATGCGCCTTTCCGTCATTATTCCCGCCCATCGGTCGCATGCCTTCATCGGCGATGCGCTGGATTCGCTGGCGGCGCAGCAGCGGCCAGATGGGCTCGCACTCGAAGTCATCGTGGTTGCGGATGACGGCGCCGACTACGCCCACCACTTCACCGCAGCCCGCCGACAAACTCTGGAGTGCCTTTCCGCCACGACAGGACGCATCGCGGCCGGGCCGTCGGCGGCGCGCAATATCGGGCTGAATCGCGCCAGCGGCGATTTCATCTCGTTTCTGGATGCGGACGATCTCTGGCTGCCCGGCCGCGCCGCCGCCTTGCTTCCTCTGGCCGCAGCCCACGGCGCGGCGGTGTGCCGCATGGCGATCACCTCCCTTGGCGCGGCAGGCGCGCCGAAGCTGACCCCGGTATTGCCCACGCACGGACACCTCACGCCGCAGGACAGCCTGTTGATCGACGGCGGGTTCTGCCCGGTTTACCGCCGCGATTGCATCACCCACATCTGGGACGAAGACCTCGATTTCGCCGAAGACCTGTTGTTCAACCACGTTGCAGTGGTCAACGCCGGCGGTCTGTTCGTGCATCCGCAACCCTTGATGCACTACCGCATCCGTCCCGATTCGGCCACTCATCACATGCCCTCTGCCAGCCACCGGGCCGAGCGGGCATACGCGCAGATGTTGTCCCGCTTGTCGCTGGCCTCGGGCGAAACCGCAACGTTGGCAGCGTGTCTGCACCGCAAACGGCGGCTCAACGCGGCCTATCTGCAGGCCTGGCAGCATGAGCCCGGGCTGCACTTCGAGCAGTTCGTCCGGGCTTCATCCTCCTGACCCAAGCAACGATACCGCGGTGCTCACCAGCCCTGCGGATCGATCTCCTCCGTCTCACCGCCGCAAGCTTCCCAAAAACTCGCCATATCGTCAGGAATGGGGGCGATGAAATCCATCGGCCTGTCGTTCAGGGGATGGGCAAACGCCAGCCGCGCGGCATGCAGCGCCTGACGCTGCAGCGGCAGATCGGGCCGCAAGCGCCCGCCATAAACCGGATCGGCCGCCATCTCCAGCTTGGCAAACTGCAGATGCACCCGAATCTGATGCGTGCGCCCGCTGTGCAGCTTGCAGCGCAGCGCCGTCAGCGGCCCCCAGCGGGTGTCGAGTTCGGCCAGCGGGGTGAAATCGGTGCGGGCGGGTTTGCCGCCATGCACCACCGCCATGCGCAGACGGTCGCGCGGGTGACGGCCAATGGGCGCCTCCACGTTGAACGCGCGGCTCACCGTACCCCAGGCCAGCGCGAGGTATTGGCGGTGGATGGTGCGTGCCTGAAGTCGGCGCACCAACTCGGTCTGCGCCTCCAGCGTGCGCGCCGTCACCATCAGCCCGCTGGTGTCTTTGTCGAGACGGTGAACGATGCCCGCTCGCGGCAGCCCTGCCGTCTCAGGGTAGCGGGCCAGCAAGCCGTTGAGCAGGGTGCCGCTCCAGTTGCCCGCGGCCGGATGCACCACCAGCCCCGCAGGTTTGTTGAGCACGGCCAGATCGGCATCTTCAAACACCACGTTGAGTGGCACGTCTTCGGGTGCGAAGGCGGTGTCTTCAGGCAATGCGGGCACGGCGATGCGCAGGGTTTCGCCCGCGCGGGCCTTGTCTCGCACGCCAGCCACCTGCGCGCCCATGCGCACCAGCCCCGCCTCGCACCATTGCTGCAGGCGGCTGCGGGAATATTGCGAAAACTGCGCGGCAAGCACTTTGTCGAGCCGCTGCCCAGCGTCGGCCTCGGGGACGACGGCTTCGAGCACCGTCGAATCGTCAGCGGCGCTTTCTTCGTCGAGATCAGCAGAATCGTCGTCGGCCGCAGAGGGCGAAGTGTGTGGAGAGAGATCGGTCATGAGGGGGAAGCGAGGCTCCCTATAATCTGCGAGCTTTACACCACCCTGGGCGATTGATATGCGTGTTGCGTTGTACCGTCTCTGGACGTTGCGGTTGTTGGGCGCTGCGGCGGCAGTCGTGCTGCTGGGCCTTGCAGGCTGTGCCTCCACGCCGTCGAAAGACGAAACCCTGGGCTGGTCGTCGGCCAAATTGTATGCAGAGGCCAAGGACGAGATGAACAGCGGCAACACCGACAAGGGTGTGAAGCTGTACGAGAAGCTCGAATCGCGCTACCCCTACGGGCTGCTGGCGCAGCAGGCGCTGATCGAGATCGCCTACGGCAACTACAAGCAGGGTGAGCGGGCGCAGGCTCTGGCCGCCGCCGACCGCTTTCTCAAGCTCTACCCCAACAACCCCTACACCGATTATGTGCTCTACCTCAAGGGCCTGATCAACTTCAACACCGATCAGGGCTGGTTCTCCTTCCTGTCCAACCAGAAGTTGTACGAGCGCGATCAGGCGGCGGCCAAGCAGTCGTTCGAGAGCTTCAAGGAACTCGTCACCCGTTTTCCTGAGAGCAAGTACGCCCCCGATGCCCGCCAGCGCATGCGCTATATCGTGAACTCGCTGGCCGAGTATGAAACGCATGTCGCGCTGTTCTATTACCGTCGTGGGGCCTATGTCGCTGCGGCCGACCGTGCGCAACGCGCCATCGAGCACTACCAGGACGCGCCGGCCAATCAGCTCGCCCTGGCGATTCTGGTCGATGCCTACGGCAAACTGGGCATGACCCAGCTGCGCGACGACGCCGAGCGCGTGCTCAAGCTGAACTACCCGCAGAGCACCTATCTCACCGAAGGTCTGCCCAAGCGCGACGATCCGTTCTGGAAGCTCTGGTAAGTCCGCTTCACTCCATTCCCTGCAAAAACGCCTGAGCCTCTGCGGTTTGGCTCACGCGCGTGAAGGGCGGCAGGCTCGTCAGAAGTTGTCGCCCCCAGCCTGTCGCCGTCAGGCGCCGGTCGCACACCACCAGCACTCCCCTATCGCTTTCGGTGCGGATCAACCGGCCCGCCCCTTGCTGCAGCGAGAGTGCGGCCTGGGGCATGCTGTAGTCGGCAAAGCCGCTGCGGCCCTCAGCCTCGATCTGCTTGAGCCGTGCTGCGGTGAGCGGGTCGTCGGGCGGGGCGAACGGTAGTTTGTCGATGACCACCAGGGTCAGCCGGTCACCGGGCAGATCGACGCCCTCCCAAAAACTCTGACTGCCCACCAGCACCGCCTGCGGCGTGCTGGCGAAGCGGGCCAGCAAGGCGGCTTTCGATTCGTCGAACTGTTCCAGCACCGCCCTGCCGGGCAGCAGCGCGCGCAGGGTTTGCGCGATGATCTTCGCCGCCCGCAGCGTGGTGGTGAGGACGAGCGTGCCGCCGGTATTGCCCGTGGCGAGTTGGGCGGCGAGCGATCCCACCGATTCCGAATGGCCAGGCTGGTTGGGCAGCGGCAGGTCTTGCGGCACCAGCAAGCGCCCTTGCTCGGCATAGTCGAACGGGCTGGCCACACGCAATTCGCGGCAACGCGGCGCCACCCCGTCTTCCACCGGCGCACAGCCGCCCTGCTCCGGCGTCAGACCCAGCGCGGCGCGGGCATGGCGAAAGCTGCCGCCCACGCTCAAGGTCGCCGAGGTGAAAATCCAGGCCTGACTGCGCTGGGCCACCAGGGCGGCAAACGCCGGTGCGATGGACAAGGGCGCAGCTTGCAGCCGCAGATGCGCGCCGCCCACGTCGGCCCAGCGCACCTGCGGCGGCGCGTCGGTCTGATCGGGGTCAGGTGCGGCCTGCCAACTTGAAAAGGCCTGATGCAAGGCGGTGCAGCGATCCATCAGCCGCTCGAACTCAGCCGCCGCCTCGACATGGGCCGAAAGCACCTCCGCGGTATGCGCCAGTTGCGCCTGAAGGTCGTGCAAGGCCACATCCCAGCCGGGCAGATCGAGCACCTGGGGCTGACTCAGACGCCCGGGATTTTGCGGTGCGGCCAAGCGCAGATCGCGTGCCGCGCGCTCCAGTGCGCCGCTCAAGGTCTGCCAGTCGGCCAGGCCTTTGGCATGTTGCAGGCCGCCGGCCAGCACGTCCCGGCTGAGATCGACCACCTGCGCCGTACCGCAGCGCGCGCCGAGGAATTGCACCCCGATCTCGGCAAGCTGATGGGCCTCGTCGAGAATCAGCGTGTCTGCGGTCGGCAGCAATTCGGCCACGCCTTCGCCGCGCAATGCCAGATCGGCGAAAAACAGATGGTGATTGATGATCACCACGTCGGAGGCCAAGGCCTCGCGGCGGGCCTTCATCACAAAACAGGCCTTGTAGTCAGGGCACTCGGCCCCGAGGCAGTTGTCGGTGGTGGAGGTGACGAGAAAGCCCAGCGCAGAGTTTTCTTCCAGACCCGAAAGCGCCGACAGATCGCCACGCGCATCGCCTTTGGCGAACTGCGTGATGCGGCGCAATTGCGCATGGGCATGGCGGCCGTGCACCCATTCCGCCGCGCGCTGCAGGCGGTAGAGGCAGACGTAGTTCGAGCGGCCTTTAAGTACGCAGGTGCTGACCGCCGCGCCCAGCGCGCGGCGTGCGGCGGGCAGATCCTTGTTGTAAAGCTGATCCTGCAGATTGCGGGTCGCGGTGGAAATGATCACCCGCCCGCCATGCAACAGCGCGGGCACGAGATAGGCCAGCGTTTTGCCCGTGCCCGTACCCGCTTCCGCCATGAGGATGGCCCGGTCGGCGATGGCCCCGGCCACCGCCATCGCCAGCTCTCGCTGCCCCTCGCGCACCGACCACTGCGGCAATTCTTCCTGCAGCGGACTGCCGGGAGAAAACAGCGCGTCGCAATGCTCGGCCAAAGCCGTGGAGGTTTCTGGCGCCTGAGGCGTTGAAGACGGGGAATCAGCGCGCATGCCGATGGCGGGCACTTTCCAGTGCCGCGCAGCATGGCGAAGGCGGACATGCGCGCCCCCTAGAATCAAAGTTCTCGATCAGTTTGTTCATCCGCTCACTCATAGCCGCCTTCTGCAATGAACCCAGATCGTTCATTAGGACACGGGATGTTGGCGAGGCGGTTGGGGATGGCTTTGGCCCTGCGCGACAAGCCCATAGCCGTAGCTATGGGCGCGAAGCGCGGGGGCAAAGACGCCCCAACCCGTTCGCCAACGCCCGTGTAGGGGCAAAGCCCCGCCTAATGGACAATCTGGGTTAAATCGCCGCCGATTCTATGGATTCCACCGATCACTACCCGCCGTCCCGGTTGCCTCCCCTGCCCACGCCGGTGCAGCACCGCGCGGGCACCCGCTGGCGGTTGAGTGCGGCTAGCGGCCTGCACAAAGGCGACCGGCCGTATCAGCAGGATCAGTTGCGGGTCATTGCCCACCCCCGCGTGCAGGGCTGCGTGCTGGCGGTGATTGCCGACGGCATGGGCGGAAAAAGCGGCGGACGCAAGGCGTCCGATCAGGTCATGCTCACCGCACAACAACTGTTCGAGCGCTATCACCCGGACAGCGACGACCCGCATGCTCTGCTGCAGCAGATCGTGCAGGAAAGCCACAGCATGATTCGGCTCACAGCCCTGTCCACCGAGCAGGAGCCGCATTCCACCATCATCTGCGCGCTGTTCCACGCCGACGAAGGCCGCTGCTACTGGTCGCATGTGGGCGACAGCCGCCTTTACATCTTCCGCAACGGTCGGCTGCTGCTGCGCACCACCGATGACTCGTATGTGCAAACCCTGGTCGACAAGGGCGAGATCACCGAAGCCAAGGCCCGCAACCATCCAATGAGCAATGTGCTGACCTGCAGCCTGGGCATGTCGGAGCTGCCGCCCAAGCCGGTGGAAGAAAGCCCATTGATGCCCGACGATGTGCTCATGCTGTGCAGCGACGGCGTGTGGCACTACTTCACCGATCAAGACCTGGAAATCGCCACCTCCAAACTGCAGCCGCGCGAGTGCTGTCAGTACCTGATCGACAAGGCCCGCACCCGCGCCGGCGGCCGCGGCGACAACCTGTCCATCATTGTCATCGAGCTGGCGCGGCTGCCCGCGCCGGGCGAGAAATCAAGCGCGTCATCAGGCACCTGAGGCCACGCGCCAGCTCGGTTCGCGTTTTTCGATGAAGGCCTGCACGCCTTCGAGCGCGCAGTCGTCGAGCATATTGCAAGTCATGGTCTGTGCCGCGAGTTGGTAGGCCGCATCGATGCCGGTCTCGACCTGGCGGTAGAACAGCGCCTTGCCCATGCGCACCGCGGCGGCGGGTTTGCTCAGAATGCTGGCGACGAGGTGCTCGACCTCAGCCTCCAACGCATCGGCAGGGGCGACGCGATTGATGAGGGCGCGCTGCTGAGCCGTGGCGGCGTCGATGAACTCGCCGGTCAACAGCATTTCCATCGCCTGCTTGCGCGGCAGATTGCGCGCCAGCGCCACGCCGGGCGTGGAACAGAACAGCCCGTAGTTCACGCCCGAGACGGCAAAGCGCGCGTCAGCGCTGGCCACCGCCAGATCGCAACTGGCGACCAACTGGCAGCCGGCCGCCGTGGCGATGCCATGCACCTGAGCGATGACGGGCTGGGGCAGCCGCATCAACCCGGTCATGACCTTGCCGCAACGGGCGAAGAGAGACTGGTAATAGGCCTGCGAGGGCTGGGCGCGCATTTCCTTGAGATCGTGCCCGGCGCAGAAGGCACGGCCTGCGCCGCGCAGGATAACCACACGGGCGGTGTCATCCACCATCAAGGCGTCGATCTGCGCCTGCAATGCGTCGAGCAAAGCCTCCGACAGGGCGTTGAACGCCTGTGGGCGATTGAGCGTGAGGGTGACCACGCCGCGCGCATCGCGCTCATGCAGCAGGACGTCGGTCGGGTTCGAGGGGTTGGACATGGCAGTCTCCTTGGGTTTTCGGTAGATGATGCAAGCGCATGCTGAACCTTGTCTGACGCGGGTCATCTGGGCGGACAAGTAGCGCCGGAGCAGTGCAAGAAGCCGTCCAGCTGGGCGATTCGGGTGCGGATCATGCCCGACAAGCAGTCATCCTGCCGCGTGCTCCAGGCGGCATTCCGCCAATCGGGCGGGCCGTTGCGGAACTCGCATTCCGCATTCGCCCAGCGCCGCCACAGATTCTGCGCATGATCGAGCCGCCGCTCGGTGTAGGTGCCCATCACCTTCTGCAATTCCAGGCGGTAGAGATGGGTCATGCGGTCATTCAGCGCGCGCCGGGTCTGCGCGGCGCAGTCTGCGCTCTGTGGTTGCGACAGGCAGATGGACGGGGTCTTCACTTCGGGCGCGGCCTGCGCCTGCCCGAAACACGCCAACACCAACAAGGCGCCGCACAAAAAACCGCTTCCACGCATCTTCATCCTCCTTCGAAACAAGGATGGAGCCGCGCCGCGCGCTGGCGTTCCCGGTGGTTTCAATCGGTCACAGCGCTGCCTGGTAATAGCGGTTTTGCGGATGGCGTACCTGGGCGAAAAAATCCCAGCGCTCGGCCAGCATGCCCAGCAGATTGCTGGCCAGCGCCAGCGGCCAGCCGACGAAACGCAGCGGCTGCGGCGTGAGAAGCAGCAGCAAGATCGGCAGCACGAAGCCAAACACCACGAAGCCCCAGCGCGCACTCGCCACCCACAGTGCGCTTCGTCCATGAAAGAACTCGCGGGTGTTGAATGCCCCCGCCGTGAAGCCCTTGGAAGTCTGGCGGATCACCGGACTGGCCACCCCGATGGCCGACTGCATCGACCCCGCAGGCGTCAGACCACGCACACGCAGCAGCGCCGCCAGACGCCCCGCCAGGGCGACACCCAGCAATGCGGCGGCGGCGCGAGCATAGAGCGCCGCCTGCGGCGTCAGCCGCCAAAGGGCGAGCACGGCAGCCAGCAGACAGCCGCTGGCCAGGCCCATCAGCACGAAGTTCAGCACGGTGAGCGGGGTGGCCCATTCGCGCAGAAACCGCACGCCGGCGTAGATCATGGCGGTGCAGACCCAGAGCGCGAGCGCGCCGACGATCAAGACCGCGGCCAGCAGACCGGGCCAATCGTGCAGAGATTGAATGCCGAGCAGACTCAAGGCGGTCAATCCCAAAAAGGCAGGCAGGGCGATGACCTCGCGCGACAGCCAGGAGGTGCGCCACATGGCGGCGGCGCGCCAGGCGCGCTCCGGGTGCCCGAGATGGCCGAACGAGGCGGCCAGCCCGATGACGCCCAGCCCCAGGATGACCCACAGACTCAGGCTGCAGAACGCCAGCCACGAGGCGCTCTGCGCCGCACCGAACAGCGCTGGCAGCGCCACCACAACCCCGAGCCCCTGCGCGCAGCCGACCAGGGTGGTGAGCAACAAAACGGAAAACGCGGGACGCATGATTCAGTGAGCCTCCAGATGAGTGACCTCAGCGGTCTTGTGGCCGCCGTGCACTTGAGAGGGCTTTGAGAACGCGCCAAACAGCTTGGCGAACAGCCCGCGCGCTTCGACTTCCAGCGCCGCCTCGCTCGGTGCCGGGCGCACCGCAGCGGCTTGTGGGCGGGCGCTGGCCTGCCGCGATGGCGCGGCTTCCACGCTTGACGGAGCGGTGCCTTGCGGCAGTTGACGAGGCAGATAGTGATTGGCAGGACGGGTGCCGAGTTCGGGCATCAGGGCATAGCCGCCGCGTTCGCGGATGGCGCGCGACACCTCGGATTCGGGGTCGTGCACATCGCCGAACAGGCGCGCGTTGGTCGGGCAGGCGTTGACGCAGGCCGGGCGGCGCTGCGCCTGCGGAATGCTCTCGTCGTAAATCCGGTCCACGCATAGGGTGCACTTGGTCATCACCCCGCGGTCTTCGTCGTATTCGCGCGCGCCGTAGGGGCAGGCCCAGGAGCAGTATTTGCAGCCGATGCACTTGTCGCTATCGACCAGCACGATGCCGTCTTCCTTGCGTTTATACGACGCGCCGGTCGGGCAAACGGGCACGCAGGGCGGCTCTTCGCAGTGCAGGCAGCTCTTGGGAAAATGCACCGTCTGCGTCTGCGGAAACTGCCCCACCTCGTAGGTCTGCACCCGGTTGAAAAACACCCCCAGCGGATTCTCGCCGTAGGGATCGTGGTCACTCAGATGCCCGGCCGTACCGGAGGTATTCCACTGTTTGCACGAGGTGACACAGGCGTGGCAGCCCACGCAGACGTTGAGGTCGATGACCAGGGCGAGTTGGGTCATGGCTGTTTTCCTTGGCGGGACGAACGCCCGGCGAAATAGCGCAGCACACTGAGCTGCGGAGCTTGCTGCGCAGGCTGGGGCAGCGCGGCGGGAGGAGCAAATTGCGGCCAGCTCTGTTCGGCCAGAGCGGGCGAAGGTTCGTCGGTTTCAGGCGGCGCCTCGGCGCGGTCGATGCGTACCCGCACGTCGTACCAGCCGGCTTGGCCGGTGACCGGGTCGCTGTTGGAGATCTGTCCCTGTCCCGCGCCCAGCGCGTTGGCCGGCAGCTCTTCGCTGATGAGATGGTTGAGCAGAAAGCCGGTCTGCGCCTCCTCGGCGCGCGGATGCAATCCCCAGAAGCCGCTGGCCTTGCCGATGGCATTCCAGGTCCACACCGTGCCGGGCTCGACCGCCTCGCTGTATTGGCAGCGGGCCCGCACCCGGCCCCAGGGCGAGGTGATCCACAGCCAGTCGCCATCGGCGATGCCCTGCTGCCCGGCTACGGCGGGATTGACGTAAAGCCGGTTGTGGCCGTGAATCTGCCGCAGCCAGGCGTTCTGCGAGTCCCAGGCGTGATACATCGCCATCGGGCGCTGGGTCACGGCGGCCAGCGGATAGCGCGAGAGATCGGTGGCCGCATGTTCCAGCGGCGGCTCCCAGAAGGGCAGCGGATCGAAGTGATGCGCCACTCGCGCCCGCAGCGCTTCGGGCGGTTGCCGACCGGGGCGCTGGCCGCGCGCCGCCAGCCGGAACTGCTGCAGCACGTCGGAGTAGAGCGCGATGATGATGGGCGTGTTGCGCGCGCGCCAGCCCTGCTCCTGCGCAAAGTCGAGGTAGTCGCGGTTCCAGTTGCGCATATAGCGCAGCGACTCGGGCAGATGGTGAAAGTGCACGCAGTCGTTCTTCGCATACATCTCCCATTGCCGCGGATTGGGCTCGCCCTTGAGCGACTGCGTGCCGTCCTTGCCGCGCCAGCCCGACAGAAAGCCGATGCCCGAGCCGGGCGCGGTTTCATAGTTCACGATGAAGTCGGGATAGTCCTTGTACTTGCGGCTGCCATCGGCGTTCACGAAGGCTTGCAGGCCGAGGCGACCTGCAAGCTCGACCAGCACTTCCTGGAACGGCCGCGTTTGCGCCAGAGGCGGCAGCACGGGCACGCGCACCGAGTCCACCGGGCCGTCGAACTCGGAGATGGGTCGGTCGAGCAACGACATGGCATCAAACCGCTCCAGATAACTGGTATCGGGCAGTAACAGATCGGCAAACGCGGTCATCTCGCTCTGAAAGGCATCGCACACCACGAGAAAGGGAATGCGGTAGCCGCCGTCTTCGCGTTTGTCGCGCAACATCTGCCGCACGTCCACTGTGTTCATGGCCGAATTCCACGCCATGTTGGACATGAAGATCAGCAGGGTGTCGATGGGATAAGGGTCGCCGCGCCAGGCGTTGGTGATGACGTTGTGCATCAGGCCATGCACCGCCAGCGGATGCTCCCAGGAAAACGCCTTGTCGATGCGCAGCGGGCTGCCGTCGTCCATCAGCGCGAGATCGTCGGGCGAAGTCGGCCAGCCCAGCGGCGCGCCGTTCAGCGGCGTGTCGGGCCGCACGTCCTGCGGGCCGCGCGGGTTGCGCACATCGGGCGGAACGTCCTTCGGGTACGGCGCCTTGTGGCGAAAGCCGCCGGGCGCATCGATCGTGCCCAGCAGACTCATCAGAATGGACAGCGCGCGGATGGTCTGAAAGCCGTTGGAATGCGCCGCGAGACCCCGCATGGCGTGAAAGGCCAGCGGTTTGCTGCGCACGGTGGTGTGCTCGCGGCCGAGCCAGTCGGTCCAGGCGATGGGCAGGTCTTCGCCCTGATCGAGCGCGGTCTGCGCCATCTCTTGCGCCAGCTGCCGAATGCGCTCGGCGCTCACTCCGGTGATGTCCGCGGCCCATTCGGGCGTGCTGTCGGCCAGTTGCTCGCGCAGCAGTTGCAGCGCGGGCGCGACCGGCGTGCCATCGGCCAGACGGTAGTGGCCGGAAAGCGCGGGTTGCGCGCCCTCGGTCCAGGCGGGCACGGGGCGCTGGGTCACGGCATCCCACCACATCCGCCCTTGCGATTGCTCCGCGCCGGAGACATCGGGGATGAACAAGCCGTCTTGCGCTTCGCCCGGCTGCACCCGCAGCAGTTGTGCGCCATTGGTGTAGTGCGCGGCGAAGTCGGCATCGAAGCGGCCGGTGCGCAGCAGTTCGTGCACCAGCGCCTGCAGCAAAGCGCCATCGGTGCCGGGGCGAATCGGGATCCACTCGTCGGCAATGGCGGAGTAGCCGGTGCGCACCGGGTTGATGGAGATGAAGCGCCCGCCCGCCCGCTTGAACTTGGACAGGGCGATTTTCATCGGGTTGCTGTGGTGATCTTCGGCCGTGCCGATCATCACGAACAACTTGGCGCGCTCCAGATCGGGACCGCCGAATTCCCAGAAACTGCCGCCGAAGGTGTAAATCATGCCGGCGGCCATGTTCACCGAGCAGAAGCCGCCGTGCGCGGCATAGTTGGGCGTGCCGTACTGCCGGGCGAACAGTCCGGTGAGCGCCTGCATCTGGTCGCGCCCGGTAAACAGCGCGAATTGCTTGGGGTCGGTGGCGCGCAGGTGACGCAGCCGCCCTTCCAGCGTCTGCAGCGCTTCGTCCCACGAGATGGGCTCGAACTCTCCCACGCCGCGCTCGCTGCCGGGTTTGCGACGCAAGGGCTGCGTGAGGCGCGCGGGCGACACCTGTTTCATGATGCCGGCCGACCCCTTGGCGCAGATCACGCCCTGGTTGAGCGGGTGATTGGGGTTGCCCTCGATGAAACGCACCTCGCCATCGCGCAGATGCACTTTGATGCCGCAGCGGCAGGCGCACATATAGCAGGTGGTCGTCTTCACCTCGGTGTCGCCGGGCGGCGGGGTGAGCGGATCGTGCAGCGGCTGGCCGTTGGAGAACAAGCGATCAAGCGGTTTGAACAGGGCGGACATGGCGGGGCGCAGTCTCTTTTTAATGGAATGTCTAGACCTTAGCTGCCGACCATTGATTCAACAAACGAATTGTTCTGATTTTTTATATCTGATTTTGTGATGAACTGAGCGGCTTGTTCACCCGCAGATACTTCATCGCCGCTTACACTGGATTGCAACCACCCGCCATGCCGAACGACGCCCCATGACGCTCCTGCACACGCACTCCAGCTACCAACGTCCCGTTCACATGTTCGGCCTGAGTCTGCTCATGGGCGTGATTGGCGGGCTGGGCGCGGTGCTGTTTCTACGCATGCTCGACCTGGCGCAGGTCTGGATGCTGGGCGCCATCGCCCATGTGGAGCCGACCACGGTGATGCAAGCCATGTCGCTGCACGCCATACCGCACGCGGGCGCGCTGAACTGGTGGATTCCGCTTTCGACCACGCTGGGCGGGCTGATCTCCGGCGTGCTCGTCTACACCTTTGCACCCGAAGCCGAAGGTCACGGCACCGACGGCGCGGTTAAGGCCTATCACCAGCTGGGCGGCTACATCCGCGGGCGCGTCATCGTGGTCAAGAGCATCGCATCGGCCGTGACCATCGGCTCGGGCGGCGTCGCCGGGCGCGAAGGCCCCACGGCGCAGATCGCCGCCGGGGTGGGCTCGCTGATCGGGCGGCTGCTGAATTTGAGCGAAGACGAAAAGCGCCTGATGGTGCTCACCGGCATGGCCGCCGGGCTTTCGGCCATTTTCAAAAGCCCGCTGGGCACGGCGATTTTTGCCGTCGAGGTGCTCTACTCCAGCATGGCTTTCGACGGCCGCGCCCTACCCTACACCCTCGCCAGCGCCGCGGTTGGTTTTGCCACGGTCTGCCTGTTCACCGGCTGGGGCACCTTGTTCACGGCGCCTTCGAGCGTGAATTTCGACGCGCCGGTTGAGCTGCTCTGGTACGCCCTGCTGGGGGTTCTCAGCGGCGTGATGGCGGCGATTCTGCCCACGGTGTTCTACCGCCTGCGCGACGGGTTTCGCGCTCTGCCCATTCCCAACCACGTCAAGCCGGCCATCGGCGGGCTGATCGTGGGCATCGTCGGCATGTTCGCTCCGCAGATTCTGGCCGGCGGCTATGGCGTGATGCAGTTGGCGGTGCAAGGGACGGTGGGGGCCGGAGTGTTGTTCCTGTTGGCGCTTTCGCTGCTCAAGGTGCTGACCCTGTCGATGACCATCGGCTCCGGCGGATCGGGCGGCGTGTTTGCACCCAGCCTTTTTGTCGGTGCGCTGCTGGGGGCGGCCCTGGGCACGCTGATGCATCACTTGGGCATCACCGATGCGCCCATTGCGGGTTTGGCGCTGGTGGGCATGGCGGCCGTGTTCGGCGGCGCCGCGCGCGTGCCCATCGCCACCATGGTGATGGTGGCCGAGATGACCGGCGGCTACAAGCTGATGGCGCCCACCATGCTCGCGGTGGTCATCAGCTTTTTGCTGCAGGTCTGGCTGACGCGCAAAGCGCGTTATCCGTCGCTCTACGAGGCCCAGCTTCCCGGCCCCGAGCACAGCCCAATCTACAAAAACACGCCAGGCGCGCGCTGAGCCGGGATGCTCAGTCTGTTTTCCTCTGCTCGTGCAGACCTTGCGAAAGCTCCCTACGATATTGCCGCACTGCAACAACAAAAGGAACGACATGACTGCACCTACCCTGTTCACTCCCCTGCAACTCGGCGCCCTGCAACTGCCCAACCGCATGGTGATGGCTCCGCTGACGCGCTCCCGCGCGCAACAACCGGGCGATATTCCGGGCGAAATGAATGCACGCTATTACGCCCAGCGCGCCACCGCCGGACTGATCGTGAGCGAGGCCACGCAAATCTCTCGGCAAGGTCAGGGTTACGCCTTCACCCCAGGCATTTACAGCGACGCACAAGTCGCCGGCTGGAAAAAGGTCACCGATGCGGTGCACGCCGTCGGCGGCCATATGGCCATGCAGCTCTGGCATGTGGGGCGCATCTCCCATCACCTGCTTCAACAAGACGGCCAAGCCCCGGTCGCGCCCAGCGCCCTTCGCAGTGACACAGGCGAAGCCTTCGTCGTGCTGCCTGAAGGCCCCAAGCGTGTGCCCTGCGACATGCCGCGCGCGCTCGAAACCGCTGAAATTCCGGGCATCATCGCCGACTATCGACGAGCGGCCGAGCGCGCGCTTGTAGCGGGCTTCGACCTGCTGGAGTTGCACAGCGCCAACGGCTATCTGCTGCAACAGTTTTTGGCGACCAACACCAACCAGCGCACCGATCAATACGGCGGCAGCCTGGAAAACCGCGCCCGCATCGTGCTCGATGCCATCGATGCACTGATTGCGGTGGCCGACGCTAATCGGGTGGGGGTGCGCATCTCGCCGCATTTCATTCGTCACGACATCCAGGATGCGCAGACCGAAGAAATCCACCTCTACCTGGCAAAGGAATTCAATCGCCGCGGCATCGCTTATATCCACATCGCCGAACCCGACTGGGCTGGCGGCCCGGCCCTGAGCGACGATTTCCGCAAAAAACTGCGCGCCGCCTATGCAGGCCGCATCATCGTCTGCGGCAACTACACCCGGGAATCCGCCGAGGCCCGCCTGGCTTCGGGCCTTGCTGACGCGGTAGCCTTTGGCCGCCCCTTCATCGCCAACCCGGATCTGGTGGCGCGTTTTCAGCAAGGCGCTGCACCGAACAAACCCAACCCTTCCACCTTCTACGGCGGCGGCGAGGCAGGCTACACCGACTACCCTTCACTCGACGCCACCCCGGCGACGGTCTGAACGGGTCGATTCAACGACTGGATTAACGCCCTGCCTTGCTCTCTCAGCGACTCGCCTATCCGGCAGGTCGCTGAGAGAACGATCAACGATCAAGCCTTGATCTTTACGGCTTGGCAAGGTACCACGGCATGGCGATTTTCAAGCCCGCGCGCACGCTGAATTCGGGGCTGTAGCCCAACAGGCGTTTGGCTTTGCTGATATCGGCAAGGGAGTGCCTCACGTCACCTTTGCGAAAGTCGCGGTAGACCGGCGGAGTGAATTTCACGGCCGTGTCGAGCGCCATGATTTCCTCGCTCAACAACTGGTGAAGGGTGTTCAGGCTGGTCTGCTCGCCAAACGCCACGTTGTAGACCTGATTCGCCGCTTCGGGATGGGAGCTCAGCCCCGCCAGCACATTGGCCTGCACCACGTTGTCGACATAACAGAAGTCACGCGTGGTTTCGCCATCGCCGTTGATGAAACAAGGCTGATTGCTGCGGATGGCTTTGGCCCAATTGGGAATCACCGCCGCATAAGGCCCATTGGGGTCCTGGCGAGTGCCGAACACGTTGAAATAGCGCAGCCCGATGGTCTGCAACCCATAGACCCGGCCGAACACGTCGGCGTAGAGTTCGTTGAGGTATTTGGTCACCGCATAGGGCGACAGCGGCTTGCCGATGAGGTCTTCGACCTTGGGCAAGCCCGGGTGATCGCCATAGGTGGAGCTGGAAGCCGCGTAAACGAAGCGGCCAACGCCCGCGTCGCGCGCGGCGACCAGCATGTTCAGAAAACCGGTGGCATTGACCGCATGGGTTGCCAGCGGGTTTTCAATCGAGCGCGGCACAGACCCCAAAGCCGCCTCATGCAACACGATGTTGACGCCCTGACAGGCCCGCTGACAAGTCTCCAGATCGACAATGTCTCCCTCGATGAAGGTGTGGCGATTCCAGGCCTCTTCGCCGACGAGGCGCCGTACCTCATCCAGATTGGATTGATGGCCGGTTGAAAAATTGTCCAGACTGACCACGTTCTGGCCATGGGTCAGAAGCGTTTGGATCAGGTGAGAGCCGATGAATCCGGCGCTCCCCGTCACTAGCCAGCGCTGGGGCTTCAAAGACAGCAGTTGCTCGATCGACATGGCGGCTCAAAGTCTCCAGACCTGGGCACCGTGCGACTGAAGCGCGGCTGCGTCGTATTGACACTTGATGTCCATGAAAATGCCGGACGGCTGCAGCTTCCCGAGGATTTCGGCGACCGACATGTCCTTGTAGGCTTGATGCGCCACGGCCGCCACTATGGCCTGCGCCCGCGGCAATTCGGCCCAAGGCGTGAGAGTGACGCCATATTCATGCATGGCCTCGCCCGCATCCGCTATGGGCTCGTGCACGATCACGTTGACTCCATATGACGCCAGCTCGCGAATCACATCGATCACTTTGGAGTTGCGCAGATCGGGGCAGTTTTCCTTGAAGGTCAGACCGAGAACGATCACGTCGCTCCCCTTGATCGGCAGGCCCGCCTGACTCATTTGCTTGATCGTCTGTTCGGCGATGTATTTGCCCATGCCGTCATTGATGCGACGCCCCGCCAGAATCACCTGCGGGTGATAGCCGAGCATGTCGGCCTTGTGCGTCAAATAATAGGGATCGACACCAATGCAATGCCCTCCCACAAGGCCCGGACGGAACGGCAGGAAATTCCACTTGGTACCCGCCGCCTTGAGCACTTCCAAGGTATCAATGCCAATGCGGTGGAAAATGAGCGACAGTTCGTTCATCAGCGCAATATTCAGATCGCGCTGCGTATTTTCAATCACTTTCGCCGCCTCGGCCACTTTGATGCTTTCGGCACGGTGAACCCCAGCCGTAATCACCGAGGCATAAACATTTCCGACGGTTTCAAGCGTTTCCGGGGTATCTCCGGAAACCACCTTGACGATTCTGGTCAGGGTGTGTTCCTTGTCACCTGGATTGATACGCTCGGGCGAATAGCCGACGAAGAAATCCTTTTTCCACTTCAGCCCCGACTGTTTTTCAAGAATCGGAACACAGATTTCTTCGGTAGCACCTGGATAAACGGTCGATTCATAAACCACGATGGCGCCGGGTTTGAGATATTTACCGACGGAGGTACTCGCGCCCACGAGGGGGCTGAAATCCGGGTTGTGAGCATCGTCAACTGGCGTCGGCACCGCGACGATCACAAAATCGGCCTCCTTCAGTTTCGAGGCATCGGCTGTCGGCTCGAGCAAGGTCGCCTGCATGAGGTTCTCCTGACTGACTTCTCCAGTCGGATCGACATGCTTGCAATAAGCCGATATTTTTTCGACCGAGAGGTCGAATCCAATCGTACGATATTTTTTTCCAAATTCGACGGCCAGAGGAAGACCGACATACCCCAATCCAACCACAGCAACTACTGTCATCGTTCTCTTTCTAAAAGTTAAAATTATCTTGCGCCTTCACCGAAAATCACGACGCGCACCGTCTCGAACAAAATGAAAAAATCGAGAAAGACGCTGTTATTTTTTACGTAGTAAAGATCGAACTGCAGCTTTCTCTTCGCGTCTTCCACCGAGGCGCCATAGGCGTAGCGCACCTGCGCCCAACCCGTGACACCCGGCTTGACGCTGTGACGAATCGCATAGAAGGGAATATCCTTTTCGAGCATATCCACAAAGGTCGGGCGCTCCGGGCGCGGCCCGACCATACTCATTTCTCCGCGCAAGACATTGATCAACTGCGGCAGTTCATCAATACGCGTTTTACGGATGAATGCACCAACACGGGTGATCCGGTTGTCATTGGTGCTGGCCCATCGAGCTACACCATCTTTTTCCGCATCCGTGCGCATACTGCGGAATTTGAGGCAATAAAAAGACTTTCCAAACAGCCCGACACGTTCTTGCTGAAAGAACACAGGCCCACGATCTTCTAATTTGATGAACAGTGCAGCCAATAACATGATGGGCCAGAGGGCAAGCAGAAGAACGCTGGCGCTAAAGATGTCGAATAGACGCTTGGCCCAGGCCCGAATATGACCTTGCGTGAAACCACCCCCATAAATCAGCCAACTCGCCTTCATGCTTTCCAGCGGAACCTCGCCTTTCAAGCGCTCGTAGAAAGTCGGTAGATTGTGAACCGGGGTGCCGAGAATCCGGGCCTCGAGCAATTGACGGATCGGGAGTACGCCTCCCCGATGTTCGCGCACGGCAACAATGATTTCATCCACCCGCGTATCGAGCACGACGTGTTCGAGGGGCGTATTTTCGTCAAACACTCTGCCAGCAAGTTGAACCGGCGCCTGATCGTCTTGCTGAGTGGGATAGAAGCCGACGATGCTGTAGGAAGAGGCGTGGTATTCCATGATCTGGCGCGATAACGCTTGGGCCTCGCGCCCATTTCCGACAATCAAAATACGTCGCGTCATGCCAGAAAGCGCTGTTTGTCGCAGGAAAATATAACGGATCAGCACGAGAAGCGCCATTTGGAAAAGATAGGCAAACGCCAACACACGAAATGAGCTGCCGGCTTCGGTGAACATCAGGGTGAACCAGTACACCGGAAAAAAGACGAAGGCGAACGCTACCGAGGTGCGCCCCAAAAAACTGCGCAAGCTGTTTTCGGCATCAATACGGTAAACACCCAATGCGGTATACAGCAAAGCGGTCAACGCCGTATACAGAACCAGCGGGTAGAACCCCTGCCGAATCCAATATGAAAAATCTTGTTTACCTACGCTCATCATATAAACAGACCAGGTTGCAAGCGCAAACGACAGAATGGAAATCGCCAGATCAACCAGCAATTCCAGCGTCATTTTTGCGGGAATGTAGAGATTAAAGATCTTGAACATTTTTTCACTCTGGGTATTGGATTATTACGTCAGGAAAACAGGCTGCAATCCGGCGCGGTTGCGACACCACCTCGTTGCCAGAATTTTGCGCTGCGAGGCGGTCAGATTGATGTGAAATTTTTGGCAGTTCTGACGACAAATCTGCGTTTCTTGTTTGGCTTGTCGGATTGTTGTCAATCGGGAATGACAGGTCTATCCCCGGCACAGGCGGCACACCCCCCAATTCAAAGGGTGCAATTGCAAAACAACAGACAGTACGGCTTGGGGTCAGAGAATAGTGGCGAGGAGCCATGCGCTGGCACGCTCGGCAATCATGAGCGTCGGGGCGTTGGTATTGCCCGTAGGAACCTCGGGCATGATGGCCGCATCCACGACATGCAGACCCTCGATGCCTCTGACGCGAAGCTGCGGATCGACCACACTGGCTTCGTCTGCCCCCATGCGACAGGTTCCGACCGGGTGATAGACCGTTTCGGCCTTGCTGCGGATGAATTCGGCAAAGTCGCCGTCCGGCGAAGCGAGCGTTCCAGGAAAGATCTCGGCGCCTCGCCATTTGTCGAATGCGGGTTGC
>DZDA01000057.1 GCA_022730375.1 Thiomonas intermedia | reverse complement strand
TCGACGCCCTCGACTACGCCTGGCTCGGCCCCTTCGTCGGCGCCCTCATTCGTCCCATTGGCGGCTGGCTGGCGGACAAGGTCGGCGGCGCCCGCGTGACCTTCTGGAATTTCATTCTCATGGCGCTGGGTGTCGTGGCTGTGCTTTATTTCCTGCCACAAGGCGGCGTGGGCGGCAACTTCACCGGCTTTCTCGCCGCGTTCATGCTGCTGTTCGCCACGACGGGCATCGGCAACGGCTCGACCTTCCGCATGATCCCGGTGATCTATCTCACCGACCGCAAGCGCGCCGCAGCCGGGCAGAACGCTGCCGCGCAGGATCAGGCCGTGAAAGACGCCAACAAGGAGGCCGCGGCCGTGATCGGCTTCACCTCGGCGATCGCTGCCTACGGCGCTTTCTTCATTCCCAAGAGCTATGGCAGTTCGATCTCGCTGACTGGCGGGCCTCAGGCCGCGCTGTACGGATTCATCGCGTTTTATGTGCTGTGCGTGCTGGTCACGTGGTGGAACTACAGCCGCAAGAACGCCCCGATGCCTTGCTAACGCCCTGAACCAAAGGAGACCATCATGAGTCATTTTCTCGACCGCTTGACCCACTTCACCAAGGCCCGCGCCAAATTCTCTGACGGCCACGGCGAAGTCACCACCGAAGACCGCACCTGGGAAGACGCTTACCGCGGCCGCTGGCAACACGACAAGATCGTGCGCTCGACCCACGGCGCCAACTGCACGGGCTCATGCTCTTGGAAGATTTACGTGAAGGGCGGCATCGTCACCTGGGAGACGCAGCAGACCGACTATCCGCGCACCCGCCCCGACATGCCCAACCACGAGCCGCGCGGCTGCCAGCGGGGCGCCTCGGCGAGTTGGTATCTGTATTCGGCCAACCGGGTGAAGTACCCGATGGTGCGCGGCCGCCTGATGAAAATGTGGCGCGAGGCGCGCAAGACGCTCGACCCGGTGGACGCCTGGGCCAGCATCGTGCAGGACAAGGCCAAGCGCAGCGAATACCAGAAACTGCGCGGCATGGGCGGCTTCGTGCGCGCGCACTGGGATGACGTGAACGAGATGATCGCCGCCGCCAACGTCTACACCATCAAGCAATACGGCCCGGATCGCATCTACGGTTTCTCGCCGATTCCGGCCATGTCGATGGTGTCGTATGCCGCGGGCTCGCGCTACCTCAACCTCATCGGCGCCGTGCCGGGCAGCTTCTACGACTGGTACTGCGACCTGCCGCCAGCCTCGCCGCAGGTCTGGGGCGAACAGACTGACGTGGCTGAATCGGCCGAATGGTTCAACGCCAACTACATCATGGCCTGGGGCTCGAATGTGCCGCAGACCCGCACGCCCGACGCGCATTTCTACACCGAGGCGCGTTACCGCGGGGCCAAGACCGTGGCGGTCTCGCCCGACTACTCCGAGGTCGCCAAACTCAGCGACGAATGGGTGCACCCCAAGCAGGGCACCGACTCCGCGCTGGCCATGGCCATGGGCCATGTGATGCTGCGCGAGTTCCACTTCGGTGAACACAAGTCGGACTACTTCATCGACTATTGCCGCAAATACACCGACATGCCGCTGCTGGTGCGGCTGGAAGAGCGCGAGATCGCCGGAGGCCGCAAGGTGCTGGCGGCCGACCGCTATTTGCGCGCCAGCGACTTTGCCGACCGTCTCGGCCAAGCCAACAACCCGGAATGGAAGACCGTGGCGCTCAAGGCCGACGGCCAGATCGCGCTGCCGCATGGCTCGGTCGGCTATCGCTGGGGCGAGCAGGGCGAGATGGTCGGCAAGTGGAATCTGGAAGCGCGTGACGCCCGCGATGGCGCCGACATCGAGCTTGCACTCAGCCTGATCGAGATGAAAGACGGCGTGGGCGAGGTCGGCTTTCCCTACTTCGGCGGTGTGCCCGCAGAGCATCACCCTGGCAATGTGCAGGACGACGTGTTGGTGCGCAATGTGCCCTATCGCGTGCTGCAACTCGTCGATGCCGAAGGCAAGACGCAGAGCGTGAAGGTGGCGTCGGTTTACGACCTCATGGCAGCGCATTACGGCATCGACCGCGGCCTGGGCGATGAACCCAACCCCTGCGCCAAGAGCTATGCCGACAATGTGCCCTATACCCCGGCGTGGCAGCAGCCCATCACGGGAGTGCCGGCCGACGTGGTGGAGCGCATCGCGCGCGAATTTGCGACCAATGCGCACAAGACCCACGGCACCTCGATGGTGATTCTGGGCGCGGGTCTGAACCATTGGTATCACATGGACATGCATTACCGCGCCATCATGAACATGCTGATGATGTGCGGCTGCATCGGCGTGCCGGGCGGCGGCTGGGCGCATTACGTCGGCCAGGAAAAGCTGCGTCCGCAAACCGGTTGGACGGCGCTGGCCTTCGCGCTCGACTGGGGGCGTCCGCCGCGGCAGATGAATTCCACCAGTTTCTTCTACGCCCACACCGACCAGTGGCGCTACGAAAAACTGGGCGTCGATGAAATCCTCTCGCCTCTGGCCGATGCAAAGCAGTTTGGCGGCAGCATGATCGACTACAACGTGCGCGCCGAGCGCATGGGCTGGCTGCCGTCTGCGCCGCAACTGGAGACCAACCCGCTGCATCTGGCGCGCGATGCAAATGCTGCGGGCCTGTCGCCGAAAGACTACGTGGTCAAGGGGCTGAAAGACGGCAGCCTGCGCATGAGCTGCGAAGACCCGGACAACCCGGTGAACTGGCCGCGCAATATGTTCGTCTGGCGCTCCAACCTGCTGGGCTCGTCGGGCAAGGGGTCGGAATACTTTCTCAAACACCTGCTGGGCGCGCAGAACGGCGTGCTCGACACCGAGCTGAGCGCCGCAGATGGCCGCCCTCACGAAGTGCAGTGGCGCGATGACGCGCCCGAGGGCAAGCTCGACCTGCTGGTGACGCTGGACTTCCGCATGAGCACCACCTGCCTGTTCTCCGACATCACCCTGCCTGCGGCGACCTGGTACGAGAAGAACGACCTCAACACCACCGACATGCACCCCTTCATCCACCCGCTGTCGGCGGCCGTCGATCCTTCTTGGGAGGCACGCTCGGATTGGGAGATCTTCAAGGGCTTCGCGCAGAAGATCTCCGAGGTCTGCGTCGGTCATCTGGGGGTCGAGCAGGACGTGATTCTCACGCCCATGATGCATGACACGCCGGCAGAGCTTGGCCAGGCCACGGCCGTGCACGACTGGAAGAAAGGCGAGTGCGATCTGATCCCCGGCAAGACCGCGCCGCAGATCACCGTGGTCGAACACGACTATCCCAACACCTTCAAGCGTTTCACCTCGCTGGGGCCGTTGATGGACAAGGTGGGCAACGGCGGCAAGGGCATCGCGTGGAACACTGAAGACGAAGTGAAAGCGCTGGCCGAACTCAACGGCAAGGTGCTCGAAGAGGGCGTCACCAAAGACCGTCCGCGCATTCTGACTGACATCGACGCTTGCGAAACCGTGATGATGCTTGCTCCCGAGACCAACGGCCATGTGGCGGTCAAGGCCTGGGCCGCGCTGTCCAAGATTACCGGGCGCGACCACAGCCATCTGGCCGCTCCGAAGGAACACGAAAAGATCCGATTCCGCGACATTCAGGCGCAGCCGCGCAAGATCATCACTTCGCCGACCTGGTCGGGCATCGAGGACGAGAAGATTTGCTACAACGCCGGCTACACCAACGTCCACGAATACATCCCGTGGCGCACCTTGAGCGGCCGCCAGCAGTTCTACCAAGATCATGCCTGGATGCTGGCCTTCGGCGAGGGCTTCGCCAGCTACCGTCCGCCGGTCAACCTCAAGGCGGTGCAGCCGGTGCTGGGCAAGTTCAGCAACGGCAACAAGGAAATCGTGCTGAACTGGATCACCCCGCACCAAAAATGGGGCTTCCACAGCACCTACACCGAAAACCTCATCATGCTCACCCTGAGCCGCGGCGGGCCTTGCGTGTGGATTTCCGAAGATGACGCCAAGGTGGCGGGCATCGTCGACAACGACTGGATCGAGGTGTTCAACGCCAACGGCGCCATTGCGGCGCGCGCGGTGGTCAGCCAGCGGGTGAAGCCCGGCATGGCCATGATGTACCACGCGCAGGAGCGCATCGTGAACACCCCTGCGTCCGAGGTCACCAAGGCGCGCGGCGGCATTCACAACGCGGTCACCCGCATCGTCACCAAGCCCACGCACATGATCGGCGGCTATGCCCAGCTCGCTTACGGCTTCAACTATTACGGCACGGTCGGCGCCAACCGCGACGAGTTCTGCATCGTGCGCAAGATGGACAAGGTGGACTGGATGGACGAACCCGCGGGCCCCGCCTACAGCCACGAGCGCCCGCACCACATCGAACCGCAAGCCTGACCCCACGCCAACAGGAGAAACACAATGAAAGTTCGCGCCCAGATCGGCATGGTGCTCAACCTCGACAAGTGCATCGGCTGCCACACCTGCTCCGTGACCTGCAAACAGGTCTGGACCACACGTCCGGGCATGGAATACGCCTGGTTCAACAACGTTGAAACGAAACCCGGCATCGGCTATCCCAAGGATTGGGAAAACCAGAACAAATGGAAGGGCGGCTGGACCCGCACTGCAGGCGGCAAGCTGCAGCCCCGGCAGGGCTCGCGCCTGTCCATCCTGATGAAGATTTTCGCCAACCCCAACCTGCCGGAAATCGACGCCTATTACGAGCCCTTCACCTTCGACTACGAGCACCTGCACAAGGCGCCCGAACTCAAGGCCGCACCCACCGCACGTCCGCGCAGTCTGATCAGCGGCCTGCGCATGGAGAAGATCGAATGGGGGCCGAACTGGGAAGAAATTCTCGGCGGCGAGTTCGCCAAGCGCAGCCGCGATGCCAACTTCGAGGCGATGCAGAAGGACATCTACGGCGAGTTCGAAAAGACCTTCATGATGTACCTGCCGCGGCTGTGCGAGCACTGCCTGAACCCGGCCTGCGTAGCCGCGTGCCCGTCGGGGGCGATCTACAAGCGCGAGGAAGACGGCATCGTGCTGATCGACCAGGACAAATGCCGAGGCTGGCGCATGTGCATCTCGGCCTGCCCGTACAAAAAGATCTACTACAACTGGGAAAGCGGCAAGTCGGAAAAGTGCATCTTCTGCTACCCGCGCATCGAAGCCGGTCAGCCCACGGTGTGCTCGGAAACTTGCGTGGGCCGCATCCGCTACCTGGGCGTGCTGCTGTACGACGCCGACCGCATCGAAGAAGCCGCCAGCGTGGCCAACGAGAAGGATCTGTACGAGGCGCAGCTCGGCATCTTCCTCGATCCGCATGACCCGCAGGTCATCAAACAGGCCCGGCGCGATGGCGTGCCCGATGCCTGGCTTGATGCCGCCAAGCGTTCGCCGGTTTACAAAATGGCGATGGACTGGAAGATCGCCCTGCCGCTGCACCCGGAGTACCGCACCCTGCCGATGGTCTGGTATGTGCCGCCGCTCTCGCCCATCCAGACCGCGGTGCAAAGCGGCATGGTGAGCGACAACGGCGCCCTGCCCGATGTCTCGCAACTGCGCATTCCGCTGCAATACCTCGCCAACCTGCTGACCGCGGGCGACATCGCCCCGGTCAAGCGTGCGCTCGAACGCATGCTGGCCATGCGCGCCTATATGCGCGGCAAGCATGTCGATGGCGCGGCCAATGTGGCCGCCATCGAGCAGGTGGGCATGCCTGCAGCCATGGTGGAAGACATGTATCGCATCATGGCAATTGCGAATTACGAAGACCGTTTTGTCATCCCGACTGCCCACCGCGAATATGCCGAAAACGCCTTCGATCTCAAAGGCTCCTGCGGCTTCACCTTCGGCAACGGCTGCTCGGACGGAGAGTCCGCGCCCTCGCTGTTCAGCGGCAAGAAGCGTCGCACCTTTGCCATCAAAGCGGAGATGTAATCATGCACGATCTATCCCGACAATTACGCGCCCTGGCACTGCTGCTCGACTACCCGAGCGAGGCGATGCAGACTCATCTCGCCGATCTCGCCTCGGAGCTGGGCGCACTTGAGCCCGTCCAGCCTGCCGCGCGTGAATCGCTGCTTGGTCTGATCGACCATATGACCGCTGCCGACCTGATGGACTTGCAAGCCGAGTTCGTTGACACCTTCGACCGCGGTCGAAGCACTTCGCTCAATCTGTTCGAGCAGGTGCATGGCGACTCGCGCGATCGCGGCCAGGCCATGGTCGACCTGCTGGCGCAATACCAGGAAGTTGGCCTCGACCTGCAGGCCAAAGAGCTGCCTGATTACCTGCCGGTCTATCTCGAATATTGCTCGGTTCTCGACCCGAGCGCGGCGCGTGAAGCGCTGGAAGAGGTCGCGCTCCTGGTGGCGCATCTCACCGTCGCGCTCGACCGTCGGGATTCCCCCTGGGTGGCCGTGACGGCCGCCGTTTGCCGCCTCTCGGGCGTGAACGACTGGCGCGCCTTGGTGGAACAGCAGACGGGACAAGAGGCACGGCCGCCCACTCCCGGCCCGCGCGACATCCAGCGCGAAGGCCTGCCCGCCGACTGGACCCCCGCCGGACTCGATGCGGTGTGGGCCGAGGAGCCGGTGGATTTTCTCGGCGCCTGCAATCCGCAACATGCAAAGCCTTCCGTGCAGACCGTGCAGTTCATGCCGCGCGCTGCGCAACCCCATTCCGCAGGAGTCTGACATCATGAACTGGAACGACTTTTTCTTCGGCATCTACCCCTACATCGCCGGCACCATCTTTCTGGGCGTCAGTCTGGTGCGATTCGACCGCGACCAGTATCTGTGGCGCAGCGAATCGAGCCAGATGCTGCGCACCGGCACTCTGCGCTGGGGCTCCAATCTGTTTCACATCGGCATCATCGGCCTGTTCTTCGGCCACCTTTTCGGCCTGCTCACACCGCTCGCCTTTTTTGAGGCGCTCGGGCTGGAGCCGCATGACAAGCAGATCATCGCCATGGTCACCGGCGGCGCCCTGGGCGTGCTGATTTTCATCGGTCTGGTGTTGCTCATCTGGCGCCGCATCAGCGATCCGCGCGTCGCCGCCAATACCAAACCCATGGACTGGGTGACGCTGCTCTGGCTGCTGGCCACCCTGCTGCTGGGCCTGTCCACCATTTTCGTGTCGGCGCAGCATACCGACGGGGTGGAGATGCTCGCGCTCATGTCCTGGGCCAAGTACATCGTCACCTTTCAGGGCATCGCCGCAGCGGCGTATATGGAACATGCTTCCTGGCTTTTCAAACTGCACATCTTCTTCGGCCTCACCCTGTTTCTGATCTTCCCCTTCACCCGCCTGGTGCATGTCTGGAGCGGTTTCGCCTCCGTAGGCTATCTGCTGCGCCCCTGGCAACTGGTTCGCAGCAAGCGCTAAGACCTGAGGAGACTCGAATGGACACCCCAATTTCCGCACCCGAAATGCAAACCGAAGCCGTGCTGGATCGCCTGCGCCAGCGCGCTGCCGAACTCGGCATTCAGGCCGGTGACGATGAAACCCTGCTCGAAGCGGTGCTGCAGCACGATGTGCAAACGCCGGAGCCGGGCATGGCTGAATGTGAACGCTATTACGTGCAGCACGCTGACACGCTGCGCCAGGGCGATATGGTTGAGGCCGACCACATTCTGTTTGCCGTCACGCCGTCCACCCCCATCGACGCACTGCGCCACAAGGCCGAAGACACCCTCTACGCCCTGATGGCCGACAGCAGCGGCTTTGCCGAGATGGCGCGCGGCCTGTCCAACTGTCCGTCGGCCCAGATCGGCGGCAACTTGGGCCAACTCACCGCCGACCAATGCGTGCCCGAATTCTGGCAGTCCCTGATGGAGCATGGTGAGCCGGGCCTGCTGCCGCGAGTGGTGCGCACCCGGTTTGGCCTGCACATCGTGCGTATTGCCCGTATCGCCCGGGGGCAGTTGCCTCCGTTCGAAGCGGTGCAGGCGCAGATCGCACAGACCCTCAGACAGCAATCACTGGTGAGGGCGCTGCAACTCTATGCCGAAGACCTGGAGCAGCATGCCACGCCGTCAGAGGGCTCTACGCCGCCCGTTGCCTGCCCCAGCCCGCAAAACTGAAGGCCCCAGACCGACCGGAGTCACATCATGTCTGCCGTCTCGATACTCGACATGTCCGCACCGGGCGCCGTGGGGCGCACCGCCTATGCCGACCTCACGGCAACGCTGATTCAAACCCGGCAGCAACTCGCCCCCAAGCGCCTGTTCGCGCCGGGTCCGGATGCGCGGCAGATTCACGCCTATTTTCAAGCCGCAGCGGCGGCGCCGGATCATGGGCAGATTCTTCCCTGGCGCTTCGTTGTGGCGCCCGCAGCAAGTCGAGCTGCGCTTGGCGAGGTTTTCGCTCAGGCTCTGCGGGAGCGCGACGCCAACGCCAGTGACAAGGAACTGGCAGAGGCCCGCGACAAGGCGCACCGCGGGCCATTCGTCGCCCTGGCCATCGTGCGTGACGCCACAGACGATCACCCCGAAATTCCTTTGCAGGAACGGTTGATCTCTCTGGGCTGTGCGATTCAAAACCTGCTGCTCAGCGCCCATGCCGATGGCTTTGGTTCTGGCCTGGTCAGCGGCCAGGCCATGCAGACCTCCGGCTTGCGCCGCTTGTTTGCCTTGGCGCACAACGAGCAGGCGGTGTGCTTTGTTGCCATCGGTACGGCAGACCGGCGCAAGCCCATCCGCCCACGGCCCGACCCGGCTCTGTTCGTATCCGAATTGAACCGCGAGAACGGCCATGCCTGATGATCTGCTCGCACGCCTGCAGCACTTTCACACCGACGCCTTTCCTGCCTATCAGCAGACCTTTCAGTCGCTTGTCGATCAGGGGCAGCATCCCACCACACTGTTTATCGGTTGCTCGGATTCGCGCGTCGTGCCTTATCTGCTCACTGGCGCGGGGCCGGGAGAACTCTTTCTCGTGCGCAATGTCGGCGGCTTTGTGCCGCCGTTCGATGGCAGCGCTGGCTACCACGGCACGGCGGCGGCCATCGAATTTGCCGTCCTCAGTCTGAGCGTGCAACGCATCGTGGTCTGTGGCCACAGTCACTGCGGCGCCATCCGCGCGCTGTACGGAGAAGCACCGGCCGAAGCCCACAACCTCAAATCCTGGCTGGGGTTGGGGAAAGAGGCGATGTTGCCCGTCGCCGACCCTGGGCCCGAGGTGCTGCGCCGCACAGAACAGCGCGCGGTCGTTTTGCAACTCGAACGCCTGATGGACTACCCCATGGTGCGTCGGCGCGTCGAGCAACACAACCTCAGCCTGCACGGTTGGCACTATGTGATCGAAGAGGGCCAGGTGCATGTGTTCGACGTGCTCAGCGGGCGTTTCATTCCGTCCTCCGAATCGGCCCATAGCGGCACGGGCCCCTATGCCGACGCTCCCGCCGATGATGGTCAGCCGACAGCTCTGCCCCTCGCCCTATGAATATCGCAGATCTAGGCGACGCGGTGCGCCAGTCCATTTCGGCGCAGCTCGACATCTTGCCCCCCATTGCAGCGGTCAGTTCGCTGCTGTTCAACTTCGAATCGGACTACGCAAAGACCTTGTGCTGCATGCCCATGATCGTGCGCTACAAGCTTGATGAGTGCCGGATCAAACTCTCGCTGCAAGACTGGCAAAGCCTCGATCTGGCGACGCGCAAAAGGCTCATCACCGAGGACCTCGATCCGCTTGGAGGGAAGAGACGCTATCGGCGCCTGCTCGTGCAGGCCATCGTCCATCAGGCCAAGGCCCGGGTGGTCAGAATGCCCGCAAGCCAGGAGGAAACGGAATGGAACCGCTTGCATCTGCCGGATCGCGTTCGTCAAGACGCTGTGGATAAGGCACTGCGGCTTGATGGCCCGCGTGCCTGGTCAGAACTCAACGCCCTGCAACGCTTCACCCTGTTCAAACTGACTCGGCCGGGTCACAGGAATCGCAACTTCCCCCTTGCCCTGCGGGAGTTCGGCCTGTGCGCTCAGGCGACCAATGGCGAACAAAAAAGCCCATAAGCATTGGGTCTCTTATGGGCTTTTGATCGTCCCCCGAAGCATGGCCGGAGTTTTTTGGAGCGGGTGAAGGGAATCGAACCCTCGTATGCAGCTTGGGAAGCTGCCGTTCTGCCATTGAACTACACCCGCAGTGCGACAAAGCAGGCGATTATAGGCAGGTGCTGGGTAGCAGCAATGGCGGCAGCGGCGACAATGACGGCATGGCTCGTTCTTCCGGCTCCGCCCTTGCTCCTCTTGTGCCGTCGGCGCCGATGCTGCGGGGGCTGGCGCCCGCGGTACGGGGCGATTGCCGCCTGCTGGTGCTGGGCAGTTTTCCCAGCGTCGCCTCGTTGCAGGCGCAGCAGTATTACGCGCATCCGCGCAATCAGTTCTGGCCTATCGTGGGCGATTTGTTCGGGCTGGACCTGATGCAGCGGCCCTACGCGCAGCGCGTTGAGGCGGTGTGCGAACGCGGGCTGGGCATCTGGGATGTGTACGCCCACTGCCGCCGCGAGGGCAGTCTGGACAGTGCGATTGCTGATGCGCTGCCCAATGATCTGCCCGCTCTTGTGGCGAGCCTGCCTTTGCTGCAACTCATCGCGCACAACGGGGGCGAGTCGGCCCGCGCCATGCGCATCACCCGCAGCCTCGGCCCCGAGGTGCGCCGTCTGCCCTCCACCAGCCCGGCGAATGCGAGCTGGAGTCTGGAGCGCAAGCGTGCCGCCTGGCGCGAGGCATTCATCGCTGCAAATCTCATTTGATATGGCTCGTAAACCCGCCTTTCCCCAACCCACCCTTTCCGAAGAAGACGGCGTGCGTCATCTGCATCTGGGCACGCCCTGGATTCAGGGCAGCATGCGCATCGCCCGTCCCAACGATCTCGAACTGGAGTATGTGCAGCGCATGATGGCCTGGATGCTGCTTGCGCCCGACGCGGCCTGGCGCGGCGGAACGGCGGTGCAGCTCGGGCTGGGCGCTGCGGCGATCACCAAATTCATGCTCAAGCGCTTGCGGCTGCCCTGCGTGGCGGTGGATCTGAATCCGGGCGTCATTCTGGCCGCGCATCGCTGGTTTGCGCTGCCCGAGCCGGGCGGCAAGCTGCAAGTGCTGTGTGCGGATGCCGGCGCGTATGCGGCCGACTCCGCCCATGCGGGCAGTGCGGCGGTATTGCATGTGGATATGTACGACGAGCAAGCCGCGGCCCCCGCGCTGGAGTCTGCCGAGTTTTATGCCGCGTGCCGCCAACTGCTGGGCGAGCAGGGGGTGATGGCAGTCAATCTGTTCAGCGGGCCGGGTCATGTGCGCGTGCTGGAGCGCAACCTGCAGCGCATCGTCGCTGCGTTTGACCAACCCGGCGACAGCGTGTGGCAGCTGCCACCCAATCGCGACGGCAACCTCATCGCCATCGCCCTACGCGACGCCACGCAGGCACGGCTGCCCACCCGTGCGCAGTTGCTGGAGCGCGCCGATGCCGTGGCGCAGCGCACCGGAGGCCTGCCGGCGCGGCGCTGGGCGCGGTTGTTGAAGCGCCTGCACCCGGCGCGTTAGCACGGCGTCACAAGGGGCTGTCCTACACTCGGTTTTATGGACGCTCCCCGCACTCCCACCCGCTCCGCCGACCCTTCCACCCCGTCCAAGGCGCGATCTGCGCCGGGCGCGCCGCTTGCGGCGCAGGGCCGCCTCGATTGGCGCGAACTGCTGCAGTGGCTGGAGGCCGACGGGCTGATCGACCCCGCCGCGGGCCGCTACGGCTGGGAGCGCTGCGCGCACGCCAGCGGCAAGCTGCATGCGCTGCAGCGCGTGGCGCTGGCCGGTCTCAAGCGTCTGAGCGACGGCCGCACGCTCGATATGGATGTGCTGACCGAATGGCTGGCGCAGCGCGCCGGCTTGCCCTATTTGCGCGTCGATCCGCTGAAGGTCGAGATCAGCAAAATCGGCGATCTCATGTCCACCAGTTACGCCGAGCGTCACCGCATTCTGCCCGTGGCGGCCGGGCCGAGCGGCGTCACCATCGCCACCTGCGAGCCTTTCGACCGTGGCTGGGTGCACGAGATGGAGCGCATGCTGCGCCGCCCCATCGAGCTGCAGGTCGCCAGCCCGGCCGACATCACCCGCTACACGGTGGAGTTTTTCAACCTCGCGCGTTCGGTCAAACATGCGCAGAAAAATGGCAGCACCGGCGGGGTCAACCAGTTCGAGCAGTTGGTGGAACTGGGGCGCAGCGGCAAGGCGCTCGACGCCAACGACGCCGGGGTGGTGCAGGTGGTCGACTGGCTGTGGCAATACGCCTTCGAGCAGCGCGCCTCCGACATTCACCTGGAGCCGCGGCGCGACATGGGGGTGATCCGGTTTCGCATCGACGGCGTGCTGCACACGGTTTATCAGGTGCCCGGTTCGGTGATGGGCGCGATGACCAGCCGGGTCAAACTGCTCGGCCGCATGGACGTGGTCGAAAAGCGCCGCCCGCAGGATGGCCGCATCAAGACCCGTCGGCCTTCGGGCGACGAAGTGGAGCTGCGCTTGGCCACCATGCCCACGGCGTTTGGCGAAAAACTCGTGATGCGCATTTTTGACCCCGACGTGGTCGTGCGCGACATGCCCGCACTCGGCTTTCCGGCGCACGAAGCGCGCGACTGGCAGCGCCTGACCCATCAGCCCAACGGCGTCATCCTCGTCACCGGGCCTACGGGCAGCGGCAAGACCACCACGCTGTATTCCACCCTCAAGCGCCTGGCCACCGAGGAGGTGAACGTCTGCACGGTGGAAGACCCGATCGAGATGGTCGAACCCGCGTTCAACCAGATGCAGGTGCAGCCGGCTCTCGACCTCAGCTTTGCAGAAGGCCTGCGGGCGCTGATGCGGCAAGACCCGGACATCATCATGGTCGGCGAAATTCGCGACCGCGAAACCGCCGACATGGCCGTGCAGGCCGCGCTTACCGGGCATCTGGTGCTGTCCACCCTGCACACCAACGACGCACCGTCGAGCATCACCCGCCTGCTCGAACTCGGCGTGCCGTCCTACCTCGCCAGCGCCACCTTGCTCGGCGTGCTCGCGCAGCGCCTTGTGCGCACCCTCTGCCCCCATTGCAAGCAGCCCGACGACGCCTTCGACCAAGAGGCTTTCCGCGCGGCCGTAGCGCCGTGGAAAACGCAATCCGAAGTGCGCCCCTACAAACCCGTGGGTTGCGTGGAATGCCGCAACACCGGCTATCTTGGCCGCATCGGCCTGTATGAGCTGCTGAGTTGCAGCGAGTCGCTTCGGGCGCTGCTGGTGCGCAGCCCGGAACTCGCACCGCTACGCGCGCAGGCCATCAAAGACGGCATGAAGCCGCTGCGCCTGGCCGGGGCCATCAAGGTGGCCGAAGGCGTCACCACGCTCGACGAAGTGCTGCGCGCCACCCCCGATCCACAACGCTGACCCTCGGAGAACTCGATGAAAACACGTCCCCTGGCTTTGCCTCTTGCCCTCGCCGCCGTGCTGGCGCTCGCCGCGCCACTGCCCGCGATGGCCTTCGACCTCGGCAACCTGACCAACCAGCTCAGCGGCGCGCTGGGCACGGCGCAGGCGCCTGCGCAGCAAGCCGCGCAACCGAACTCGGCCGGGCAGGGCGGCGGGGCATCTTCGGGCGCGGTGAATGCCGCGGTGGCGGCGCTGAGCAACGGCGAAGTCGATCAGGGACTGAAGACCGCACTATCGCGCGGCGCAGAGATCGCGGTGAAAGAGCTGGGCCGCGAAAACGGCTTCTATGGCAACGCCAAGTGGCGCATTCCCCTTCCGCCCGCCATCGAGAAGGCCAGCGGCCTGATGCGCATGGCCGGCATGGGCGCTCAGGCCGACCAGCTCGACCTCGCCATCAACCGCGCCGCCGAAGCCGCCGTGCCCGAAGCCAAAACCTTGCTGGTGGGGGCGGTGAAAAGCATGTCAGTGCAAGACGCCAAAGGCATTCTCACCGGGGGCGACGAGGCCGCGACCGATTACTTCAAACGCAAGACCGAAGCACCCCTGACGCAGAAATTCCTGCCCATCGTCACCAAGGCCACCAACAAGGTCGGCCTCGCCCAGACCTACAACCGCTTCGCCGGTCAGGCCGCACAGTTCGGCCTCGTCAAAGCCGATCAGGCCAGCATTCAGCAGTACGTCACCCAAGAGGCGCTCAACCGCCTGTACCAAGCCATCGGCGAGCAAGAAAAAGCCATCCGCACTGACCCAGTGGGCACCGGCAGCAAGCTCCTAAGCAAAGTATTCGGCGCGGCGCTGGGGCAGTGAAGACTGGGTGCGTGAGCGCTCGGATGCTACGAAGCTAGACCCTATTCGTTGCTCGCTAGCAGAACCTTGCCCGGCTTGCGCGCATCATGTGTAGCGCGGATAGCTTCGTGAATTCGAGATAAATCGAAGCGGTCAATTACCGGTAGCAGATTCGGGTTGCTTGAAAGTATCTCCCACAACTCCCGTTGCGCCATTTCCAACTGCTTCTGTGTTGCATTGTCCAGCCAACCGTCGATACCGAACCCTTGCCATATCATGTTTTTGTAGAGAATCCGTGACGCCTTAAGAACAATATCGCTGTCGTCGAGGATGCCGTAGGAAATCAGGCGTCCTCTCGGCTCTAAGGCATCTATTAAGGCCAGGGAATTGGTGCCGCCAACGGAATCGAGAATTGCGTGGAAACACCCGTTCCTGCCGGAATTCTGCAACGTCCCGGCCACGTTTGTTCCATTCGCGATAACCTGACCATTGCGGCCATCTAGCGCTGAGTAACCCGCGCCGTCACGTACCAGCAACGTTGTCTCTAATCCCCGGTGCCGAGCAAGTTCCGCCAAAAGACATGCAACGATTGAGCGCCCGGCTGTAATCAAAATACGGGAGGATGTTGGCAAATTGCATTCGGCAAGCAACCCCCACGCGGTTAGAGGATTCAATGCAAATTGACTTGCCGCTTCGTCGGATATTCCCGGCGGTACAGGATAGACACGCGATACCGGGGCAACCGCAAATTCTGCCCATGCTCCTGGGCTGCGGAAAGCAACTCGTTCTCCTGACTTGAGGTGAGTTACGCCTGAACCGCAAGAAACGATAGTTCCAGCACCCTCAAGCCCAGCTACCTGAGGAAACGCCGGCTTGATTCGGTAGCGCCCCCCAATGAAAAGAAAATCCGCCGGTTGAATTGGTCTCGCTACGACCCTGATCAGAACCTGGCCTTGGTCGGGTGCGGGAGAAGGAACATCGCGCACCGTGACAACATCGTGTGGCCGTCCAGGTTGCTCGAAAACCACTGCTCGCATATAGGCTCCTGAGTTGGCTAACGTAGAGGTGAGGGGCGGCAAAAATGCGCAGCATTTTTGGCGTCCCTCTCGACCGCCATGTTAGGCATTCTCAGTGAGCTTCTTTGGAGTGAAGGCCGGAAACAATATACCTTTCGGTGTAACGAGCAATGCTGGCCATTCAACACCGCGAACATAATATATTTCAGCATTTAATTCACCTTCGGTTGGTTCCCAGTCACTGGGGGTGAATTGGAACTGCCAGGCATGTTTGGAGTCGTCTAGAACTGTTGCCACATAGCGATCAAACTCCGTTGGGTCTCTTGTGACTGCAATCGCCACGCTTCCATTTGACTGTATTCCATTGTGAATGGCTGTAATGGCATTTCTCCAGTGAGGGGCAGCTTCTCTTGCTGCAACACTAAAGAGGCCGGAAAACGCACCAAATACGAAGAAAAACTCGTACTCGGTTAGGAGTCCCATTGCAATAAGTACCAGCGTCAGCCCGATAAGCCCTTTGGGTATCCATGAGAGCCGTGCGGCTCGTCGTAGCTTATCGATCTGCTGTTCTGGTGACATGGCCATAGATGATTGCCTAACGTAATATATCCCGCAGATCATGCCGGATAAGCTGGACGTTGCGGGAT
>DZDA01000056.1 GCA_022730375.1 Thiomonas intermedia | reverse complement strand
GAGCCAAGCGCAGCGCAGGCTTTCGGGGTGGGCTCATCTTGGCCAGGCCACGGTGAGTTTGCGCAGCGTCGGCGGTACTTTGTCGCGATGCATGGCGTAGGGTTGCTTGAGCGGAATAAAGCCGTTGGCGGCAATCACTTTCTGACCCGCGGGGCCGAGCACGTAGGCGATGAATTCCTGCGCCAGCTTGGGGTGCGGGGCGTCGGTGGGGATGGTCACGGCGTAAATGATGGGGCGGCCCGTCAGTTCGCCGTTCTTGGTCTTGGCGGTGGCCTTGGCGTAGTCGGCATCGAACTTGGGGTCGCTCAGGTTGATCTGCGGGGGCAGATCGAGCGACTTCATGTGATGCTGCACGGCGTCTGAGTGGTAGATGGCGAGATAGTCGATCTGCCCGAGTTCCAGGGCCGAAATCAGGTCGGTCTCGGTGTCGCGCATATTGGTATCGGGGGAGTTGGCCAGCACCCGGGATTCAAGGTCGGGCTGCTTGTAGTAGCGGCTGGCCAGATCGAGCATCTGCAGGGTTTGATAGCCCGAGGGATCGGTGTTGGGGTTGGATCGCCCGATCTGCACACCGGGTTCGGAAAGAATTTTCCACCAGTTGTCGGCATTGATCTCTTTTGCGCCCTTGCTCTTGGGGGTGTAGATGAAGGTGATGGCGTTGCCCAGAAAACCGATGGACCAGTCGGCAGTGGGCTTGCCGCTCTCGTCACCCTTGAACATGTATTTGGGTATGACCGAATAGTCGGCCACCGCCACAACGTCAGCTGGCTGGTGCAGAACAGTGACCTGCTTGACCATTTTGACGCTGCCGCCGAATTGCGGCTGCACGGTCACACCCGGATGCAGCTTCTCGAAGCCGCGTGCCAGGGTGGTGAAGGTTTTGCCGAGAGTGCCCGCGGCGAACACGGTCAGAGTTTCAGCCTGGGCCGTGGTGCAGGCGGCAGCCAGCGCCAGTGCGCTCAAGGTGAGAGGGAATGATTTCATCGGGGGCATTGCAGGTCTCCTGTCGTTGTGCATTTTGAGCATAACGCGAAAGGCACGACGTATGCCGTGCCCGCAGAAAGCAAGGTCATGAGCGCGGGTTACGAAACCCGGGGCGGGCGCTGCGCCGACTTGGGGCGGAAGGCCACGCACACGGCTGGGTCGGCTTCCAGATAAGGGCCGCCGATCAGATCGACGCAATAGGGCACCGCAGCGAACAGGCCCGGCACGATGTTCTGCCCGGCGGGATCGCGCACGCCTTCGAGCGTTTCGGCAATCGACTTGGGCTGGCCTGGCAGATTGATGATCAGCGTTTTGGCGCGGATCACCGCGGTCTGCCGCGAAAGAATGGCGGTGGGCACGAAGTGCAGGCTGATGCGGCGCATCTGTTCACCGAAGCCGGGCATCTCCTTGTCGGCCACGTCCAGCGTGGCCTCGGGGGTGACGTCGCGCGGAGCGGGGCCGGTGCCGCCCGTGGTCAGCACCAGGTCGCAATGCTCGGTGTCCACCAGTTCGCACAAGGTATTGGCGATCTGCAGGCGGTCATCGGGTATCAGCCGTTCAACAAAGCTCACCGGGTTGAGCAAGGCGTGCCCGAGCCAGTCGCGCAAGGCGGGAAGGCCCTTGTCTTGGTAGATGCCGGTGCTGGCGCGGTCACTGATGGAGACGAGGCCGATGCGGACCGGATCGGCGGCGGACGTTTCAGAAACTGGGGAGGGGTTCATCATCGGCAGGGTGGCTAGGGGTGTCGTGCGCGGCAATGGCGGCTTTGACGAACTGGAAGAGTTGGCGGGTCAGGCGCGGCGGCTTGTCCACACCGACTTCGGCCCGCGCGCCGCGCACGAGTTGGCGTAATTGCTGCGCGTCGGTGCTGGGGTATTTGTCGAGGAATTCGGTTTGCGCCTGGTCGTCGGCCAGCAGAACGTCGCGCCAGCGCTCCAGCGCGTGCATGCGGGCCACGCTGGCGCGGTCGTCCTGGGTGGCCGCAGCAATGACGGCGCGTACCGCGTCGGCATCGGTCGAGCGCATGAGCTTGCCCACGTACAGGGTCTGGCGCTTGCGGCCGCCATGCGCGGTGATGCGCTGGGCCTCGAGTACGGCGTCGCGCAGCGGCTCGGGCAACTCGGCCTGCTGGATGGTGTGGGGGGGCAGGGCGATGAGTTGTTCGCCCAGTTCCTGCAGTGCGAGCATGTCGCGTTTGACCTGGCTTTTGCTCGGCGGTCGGTCGTCGGGTTGTTCGTCGGCGGAGCCGGTGGGGCGATGCGGGAATTTCATGGCTCTTATTATCCGTTGAGTTCATGCGTGCCTTTGCCGTCTGTCCATCCCGGATAGTGAGCGGGGCCGCCAAAAAAGGAATGCCATATCGTGGGACGTTTCGCCAACAGCAAACTGCAGTTTCAGGATCTCGCCCAGCAAGCGCTCGCGCAGGCGCGCAAGGTCGGCGCCTCGGACGCTCAAGTGGAAGTCTCCGAAGGGCAGGGCATGTCGGTCGGCGTGCGCAGCGGCCAGATCGAGAACGTGGAGCACAACCGCGACAAGAGCCTGTCCATCAGCGTGTACGACGGACAGCGCCGCGGCCATGCCAGCACGTCGGATTTTTCGGCAGAGGCCATTGCGCGCACCGCGCAGGCGGCGTTTGACATTGCCCGCTACACCGCCGAAGACGACTGCGCCGGTCTGCCCGATGCCGAACAACTGGCGATTGGCAAGAGCGTGGCCGCGCTCGATCTCTCGCTTGATCTCTATCACCCCTGGGACTTGACGCCGCAGACTGCGGCCAAGATCGCCCTGCGCGCCGAGAAGGCCGCGTTCGCCGTGGACCCACGCATCCGCAACAGCGAGGGCGCCAGCGTTTCCGCGCAGGAGTCGCACTTCGTCCTGGCCAACAGCCGCGGGTTCTGCGACGGCTACGCCACCTCGTCGCACAGCCTGTCGTGCGCGCCCATTGCAGGCCGCGGCGACGATATGCAGCGCGATTACTGGTGGACGTCCGAATGCGACCCTGCCGACCTAGCCTCTCCCGAGGCGGTGGGCCGCTACGCCGCAGAGCGCGCGCTGTCGCGGCTGAAGGCGCGCAAGCTGTCCACGCGCAAGTGCCCGGTGCTGTTCGAGTCGCCGCTGGCCTCCGGCCTGATCAGCAGTTTCACCCACGCCATCAGCGGCGGGGCGCTGTACCGCAAATCCTCTTTTCTGCAGGGCAGCCTGGGTCAGCAGGTCTGGGCCGATCACATCGACCTGATCGAAGACCCCAGCCTGCCCAAACGCCGCGGCAGTTCGCCGTTTGACAGCGAAGGCGTGGCTACGCACAAGCGCAGCCTGGTGGACGGCGGCGTGGTGCAAGGCTATCTGCTCGGCACCTATTCGGCGCGCAAGCTCGGCATGCAGACCACCGGCAACGCCGGCGGCGCGCACAACCTGCTGCTGCAAAGCCGCCTCACGCAGGCCAAGGATGATCTGCGCGCCATGCTGCGCAAACTCGACACCGGCCTGTTCGCCATCGAACTCATGGGCCACGGCGTCAACTATGTGACTGGCGACTATTCGCGTGGGGTCATGGGGTTCTGGGTGGAGGGCGGAAAAATCCGCTATCCCGTGCAGGAAATCACGATCGCGGGCAATCTGCGCGACATGCTGCGCAACGTGGTGGCCGTGGGTGCGGATGTACACACCTACGGCAGCAAGACCACGGGCTCCATCCTGATCGACGGCATGACCGTGGGCGGCGCGGGCTGAGCCATCGGCGGTTTTCTCGTTGCAAACCCGCCTCTTGAGAAAACGCAGGGCCGCCCCAAGTTTTCTCACCCCCTCGGGGGGCCTGACGCGAACGCGGCAGATCTGGGGGCGCTCTTGACGCAAAGCAGCTTTGCGGCGGATAGGGGCAATACCCCGCGCTATCCAGTAGGGATGCGTGTCGTTACACAAGTTACCATCGAGCTCAGAGCGGGTTGTTCGCATGAACAGCCTCTCGCCTTTCTGCAAACCTTACGGAGGCTCTATGGAACGTCGTTCATTCGTTAAACACGCCGGCTTGGCCGGTATTCTTGCCGCAGGCGCCGCGCCTGGGGTGGTCATGGCCCAGCAATCGGTGCGCTGGCGCCTGGCGTCCAGTTTTCCCAATTCGCTCGACACCATTTTCGGCGCGGCCAACATCTTCGCGCAGAAGGTCAAGGAGGCCTCGGGCGGCAAGTTCGAGATTTCGGTTCACGCTGGCGGCGAGCTGGTTCCGCCGTTTGGCGTGGTCGACGCCGTGCAACAAGGCACGGTGGAGTGCTGCCATACTGCGCCGTACTACTTCTTCGGCAAAGACCCGACCTTCGCCCTGGGCTGCGCCGTGCCCTTCGGCATGAACTCTCGCCAGATGAGCGCCTGGATGTATCAGGGCAACGGTCTCAAGCTCATGCGCGAGTTCTACAGCCAGTACAACTTCCTCAACTTCCCCATGGGCAACACCGGGGCGCAGATGGGCGGCTGGTTCCGCAAGCCGATCAAGAGCCTGGCCGACATGAAGGGCCTGAAGATGCGCGTCGGCGGCTTCGCCGGCAAGGTGATGGAGCGCATCGGCGTGGTGCCGCAAAACATTCCCGGCGGCGACATTTATCCCTCGCTGGAAAAAGGCACTATCGACGCGGCAGAGTGGATCGGTCCTTACGACGACCTGAAGCTGGGCTTCTATAAGGTGGCGAAGAACTACCTGTACCCCGGCTGGTGGGAAGGCGGCCCGCAGCTCGACCTGTTCGTCAACCAGAAGGCCTACAACGCCCTGTCGCCGGATTACAAGGCGATCGTGGAACTGGCGGCCTCTCACGCCCACATCAATATGCAGGCCATGTACGACGCCAAAAATCCGCCTGCGCTCAAGGAACTGGTGGGCAAGGGCGCCAAGCTGCAGGGCTTCCCGAAAGATGTGATGGAAGCCGCGTTCAAGGCGTCCAACGACCTCTACAACGAGCTTTCAGCCAGCAATCCCCGCTGGAAGAAGGTGTACGCCGACTGGTACAAATTCCGCAACGACGACATTCTCTGGTTCCGTTTTGCCGAGAACGAATTCGACCGCTTCATGTCCACGCGCAAATTCACCTGATGTGCGCAGAAGTGGTCTGATGAAAACGCTCCGCAAGTCGGGGCGTTTTTTATTCCAAGGCGGCGGCAAGATGGTCGATCAGTGCACGCAAGGTGGGCGATACGAAGCGGCTCGGCGGATAGAGTGCGTAGGCACTGCCGCCATAACTTCCCAGGAAATTCCAGTCCGGCAAGACCTGGACGGCAGACCTGTTCTCCAGAGCGGGGCGTGCCACATAGTCAGGCAAGGTGCAGAGCCCCAGACCGGCCAGCATGGCCTCCAGCCGCAATGCGCTGTGATTCACGGCATAGCGACCCTGCACGACGACTTCAGTCTCAGTGTCGCCCTGCCGAAAACGCCAGCACCTGTCGTGGGCATCTTCTCCCAGGGGAAGGCAGCTGTGCGCTGACAGATCGGACGGATGGGTAATGGCCGGGTGGGCCGCAAGATACGCGGGTGCTGCGCATAGAACCTGCTCTACATGCATCAATTCGCGCGCGGCAAAACCCTCGGGCGGATGACGCGTGACGCGGATCATCAGATCGACGCCCTCGCGAAAGGGATCGACCTCATGGTCGGTCGCTATCAATTGCAGTTGTACCTGCGGCCATTGCGCCAGAAACTGCAAGAGCAAGGGATGCAGCACATGCCGGGCAAATGCCTTGGGGGCGCTGATGCAAATCGATCCCTTCGGCGTTCCGGCTATTTGCTGCGGCACTTGCATGACGGCTTGCGCCGCGGCGACCAACTCACCGCAGCGCACGCGCGCCGCGTCTCCTGCGGCGGTCAGACGGAGTTGCCGCGTCGTTCGCTGGATCAGCTGAACGCCGAGGTGTTTTTCTAGGCGAGAGACCTGACGGCTCACCGCCGAGGGCGTGGCGCCAAGCTGCCGTGCGGCTGCGGAGAAACTCCCGAATTCGGCGACTCGCAGGAAGGTCACCATTTCAGGCAGAACGCTCAAAAAAGCATTTGTACTCACGGCGCAATAGTCCTGTTCCTGTGGAGGGTCTGGTTTGCCAGAGATGCACGCCCAACAATGGGACAACGCTCCATCTTATGCAGGTCTTTCGATGACAAATCCGCCTACCAAGCGCGCGGCCTCAGCGCCCGCATTTCATGCGCTCAACCTGGGAGTGCCTGAAGTGCTGCTTCTACTTGTTGCGGCAGTTTGGGGGGGCAGCTACGGGGTGACCAAATTGCTGGCTCAGCAGTGGCCGGTGCTCGACTTGCTCACCTTGCGCTTTGGTTTGACCTTTCTGATCCTGTCGCCGACCTTGCGTCCCCTGTTCACGGCGCAATGGCGAGGCGGGTTGGCGGTCGGCTCGATACTGGGGCTCAACCTGCTGGCCGTGTTTCTCTGCGAAACCTACGGCGTCACGTTGACGACTGCAACAAACGCCGCTCTGCTCATCAGTCTTTGTGTCGCGCTGACACCACTGGTCGAATGGGGGCTATTGGGGCAGCCGCCCACGTTGCGCGTGTGGCAGGCGGCGGGTTTGTCGGTTATCGGAGCGGGCTTGCTGTCGGCAACATCGGGAATCGGCCGCCCGGGCTTGGGCGATGCGCTGGTGCTTCTCGCGGCTTTGCTGAGGGCCGTGATGGTGACTCAAACCAGACGGCTTGCAGCCCGTCATGCCTTGCCCGCACTGACTTTGACCGCCGTTCAATCGGGCGTGGTGACGGTGGGGATGGCTGCCCTGGTGTGGGTCTGGCCCGGGCCGCACTGGCCGTCGATTCCCCTGCAGGCAAGTTTCTGGGGCGGGATGGCGTTTCTGGTTTTGCTCTGTACCGTATTTGCCTTCTTTGCGCAGAACTATGCGGCGTCGCGCACGAGCCCCAGCCGGGTCTCGTTGTTGATGGGTAGCGAGCCTTTGTTTGGCGTGTTGGTTGGCGTTGCTCTGCTGGGCGAGAAGATGACGGCGCCGGGTTGGCTGGGAGGTGGTCTGATGGTGTTTGCAGCTTGGCATGCCACTCGCCCTCCGAGTCAGATGAATGAGACGGCGTCTGCCTTATGCGGGCTTCGCGCCCCGAATCCACAACCTGGCGAACCCGTGCGCCACCAAGACGCACAGGGCGCCCACGAACGCTCCGCCGATCACGTCAGCCGGGAAGTGCGCGCCGACGGCGATGCGTGACCATGCCACCCAAAGCGCGAACAGCCACAGCACGACGCTCCAGGGGCGGGGCAGCGAAAAGGCCAGACTTGCGGCAAGCACCATGGCAAATGCCGCGTGACCCGAAGGAAAGCTGTGCGCAAACTTGGGCTCTCCAAGCACATGAACCATCTGCGGCCCGAAAACCTCAAGCGGTCGCGGAAAGTGGGCCCAGGGTTTGAGTACGCCGTAAATCGAGAGAAACAACAGCAGATTGGCCCAGGCATAGACCAGCACACTGCGCAGAGGAATCACCCGGGGCCAGCGCATCGCGAGCGTCAGCAGCAGGCCGAGGTAGACCGGCAGCAGATGATGGTCGCCCAAGGCGGCGCCCAGGCGTGCGGCGTTGTTCCACACCGGGTTGTCTCCGGCGTGATTGATGGCGAGGAACAGGCGGACGTTCCAGCCGTCCCATGCGTACCAGATGGCGTGAGGATCGAGTTTCATGAGCGGCTATCCGTTTGCGGGCGCCAGGCGCGTGCCCGCGAGCACATCGTGCAGATACTGACGGTCTTTGCGCAGCAGGCTGGCGCCGGCCCACAGCAAAATCCCCGCCGCGAGCAGCCAGCCGGTCTCTCCCGGAGAAAGATGCAGGGCCGCAGCCAAGACCAGGGCGGGAATGACCCAGAGCCAGGCCAGAACGGCGCGCCATAGCGCCCGCCCAAGACTGAGCGGCGCCCCGTTGGGGGTGACCAGAGCGATTTTCCAGACCTTCATGGGCAGCGTTTGTCGGCCTGCACTCCAGAACCCGGCGCCATAGCCGGTGAGCGCAACGAATTCTGCGATCTGCAGGACGACTCGGTGTGTTGCCGACGCCTGCGGCAAACCCAACAAGTGCAGGAGACCTAGCGTGACCGCCGCAGTGACCAGGGACAGGCCCAGCAGTATGAGCCCATCATAGGAGAGGCAGGCCAGGCGTCGGCGCAGCGGGGGCGCGTTTATAGAAGACATGGATTTGGGCGAAGACGTGCGCCCGCAGCGCGAACTTAGCGGGCCGGGCAGCGCAGCACATCCGCACAAGGCACGGCGGCGGAAGCGGGTTTGACGGGTATCGGCGCCGATGCTGGGAGAGATGGCGGGGGCGCGGGTTTGACGGGTGGTTTAACAGGCGGCGCGTGGCTTGCCGCAGCCTGTTTTTCCTGCAAATATTTTCCCACTTGGCCGGGGTGGGGTTTGGGATGCCGGGCTTCTTCCTTGAGCCGCTCACGTTCGGCCTGAGGCAGTTTTTGGTAGGCCTCCCAGGCTTCGCGGCGGCTTTGCTGCGGCGTCTTGCCGGTGGAGAGAAAATTTTCGCGCGCCAGACGGCGCTTTTCCGGACTGAGGTGCGACCACTCATTCATCCGCTGCTGCAGGGTTTTTTGCTGCTCCGCACTCATTGCGGGATAGCGGGCGGCGATGTCGAGCCATTTTTTCTTGCGGTCGTGATCGAACTCGCGCCAATCGGGTTTCAGAGGGGCAAGAATGCGTTGCTGCGTAGGGCTGAGGTGTTGCCAACTGGGTGGCGCTTCAGCCGCTTGCGCCGGAGTGATGCAGAACAGCAGGGCCACGAGCAGGCACAGCAGCAGGGCAGGCTGAAACAGGGTGGACTGAAGCAGGAGGGAGCGCTCCATCAGGCGTGGAGGACAGGGGCGCAAAGTCATCAGCGCTCCAGCTTGAGGTAGCGGGCAAATCCGGGATCGGCGTAGGCCGCTGGCGGCAAATCGCCCAGCAAAAGGGCGGTGTCGATGTCGGCCGTGGCCCGGATGAACCGTTCCTGTTGATAGTCTTGCAAGACCAGCAGGCCGACGACCAGCACGATCAGCGGCAGAACGGCGCCGAAACGAAACAGCCACGACCTCCAGAGCGAGGGGCCTGCCAGCGAAAGGGCGCGGCCCTGCGCGACGGCAGCAGTTGCCGAAACGGGCTGAATCTGGGCGACCGCCATCAGCCGCAGGGCCTTGAGGCGCTCGGACTGTTCGGGCGTGATCTGCTGCTCGGCCTGTTGCAGCCGTGTGGCGAGTTGCTGCGCAAGGCGGGCTTCGATTTTGGGGCGCAGCGGATCGGTTGCGTCGTTTTTCATGAGTAGCCCTGGGCTTTCAAGACGCGTGCCAGCGAATGGATGGCGCGCGAGCAATGCGTTTTGACGCTGCCTTCCGAGCAGCCCATGGCCTGCGCGGTTTCGGCAACGTCGAGTTCTTCCCAATAACGTAACAAAAACGCTTCCCGTTGACGTGCGGGCAAACGCGAAATTTCGGTTTCGAGATGTTTCAGGATCTGCATGCGCTGAACCTGGGTTTCAGCGCTTTCGAGATGCTCGCTCAGTGCTTCGAGTTCCAGCGTTTCGAGCAGGTCAAACTCGCCCTCGCTGTCCTGAGATTCAAAATCCGACAGATTGCTGAACAGCGCGTTGCGCACCTTGCGTTTGCGATGCCAGTCGAGAATGGCATTGGTCAGGATGCGCTGGAACAGCAGCGGCAACTCCTGGCGCGGTTTTTCGGCGTATTTGGTCGCCAGGCTGATCATCGCCTCCTGCACCAGATCCATCGCGGCGTCGTCGTCGCGCGTCGAGAACGCGGCACGCAAAAAGGCGCGCTTGTCGATGCTGGCGAGGAATTCGTTGAGTTCTCGTTCGGTGGCCATCGAGTCGGACGTGGTGCGGTCCGTGAGGATGAGAGGCAACTGCACATTATGCAATGGTGCATCGTTGCACCAAATGGGCAACAAGACTGCACCAAGAACCTCAGCCAGCCGACCGGCGTTGGGGCCTCAGTCCGCTCTGATGGGAGGCCAAAATGGGAGGCCAAAATTCCCACAGTCCTGTGCAGCAGTGCTGCGCTGCACTACACTACACAGTTCCGTTTGGTCTGAGCCTCCGTGCAGCAACAAGGTGAGATGCGATTGCATCGCCTGCCGCGCCTACAACGTTCCAGATCGCACGTGTATCCCAAAGGCCGGCCACAAGCGGGTGCCGAGGGAGACCTGAAGTCTTTCGTCAGAGAAATTCACAAGGTGAACTCATGGAAATGAATCGCACAGAACACAAGTCGGCCGCAACGGCCGCATCAAAGTCCGGCGCGGCAAGCGCGCAGGAACTCACCGGGGCCGAAATCCTGGTGCGATGCCTTCAGGAAGAAGGCGTCAAATTCATGTGGGGCTACCCCGGCGGGGCCGTGCTCTACATCTACGACGAGCTCTACAAGCAAACTTCGATCCAGCATGTACTGGTGCGGCAGGAGTCGGCCGCAGTGCACGCCGCAGACGCCTATGCCCGCGCTACTGGCGAGGTCGGCGTGGCCCTGGTGACCTCCGGGCCGGGGGCGACCAATGCCATCACGGGCATCGCCACCGCGTATATGGACTCGATTCCAATGGTGATCATCACCGGGCAGGTGCCGACGACGGCCATCGGGCTGGACGCGTTTCAGGAATGCGACACCGTGGGCATCACCCGCCCGGTGGTCAAACACAATTTCCTGGTCAAGGATGTGCGCGATCTGGCAGTCACGATGAAAAAGGCCTTCCACATCGCCCGTTCGGGTCGGCCGGGCCCGGTGGTGGTGGATGTGCCCAAGGACGTGTCGCGTCACACCACTCAGTACGAGTATCCCAAGACCGTGGAGATGCGCTCGTACAACCCGGTGCGCAAGGGCCACGGGGGGCAGATCCGCAAGGCGGTGCAACTGTTGCTCTCGGCCAAGCGTCCCTATATCTACACGGGCGGTGGCGTGGTGCTGGCGAATGCGTCTCCCGAACTGCGCAAGCTGGCCGATCTGCTGAAGTATCCCTGCACCAATACGCTGATGGGGCTGGGCGCGATGCCCGGCGAAGACCCGAAGTTTCTCGGTATGCCCGGCATGCACGGCACCTTCGAGGCGAATATGGCGATGCAGCACTGCGACGTGCTGCTCGCGGTGGGCGTGCGGTTTGACGACCGGGTGATCGGCAATCCAGGGCATTTTGCGCAAAACCAGCGCAAGATCGTGCACATCGATATCGATCCTTCCTCCATCTCCAAGCGGGTGAAGGTGGACGTGCCCATCGTGGGCGATGTCGGCGAGGTGCTGCAGGAGCTCATCGATCAGCTCGAACAGTCCTTCAAGGCAGGCCACAAGAACGACGGCGGCGCGCTGGCAGCCTGGTGGGCGCAGATCGAGGAATGGCGCAAGCGCGACTGTCTCGCCTATGAGCATTCGACCGAGGTCATCAAGCCGCAGGCTGTGATCGATACGCTGTACGAGCTGACCAAAGACCGCGAGACCTATATCTGCTCCGACGTTGGGCAGCATCAGATGTGGGCCGCGCAGCTCTACAAATTTCCCGAGCCGCGGCGCTGGATCAATTCGGGCGGTCTCGGCACCATGGGCGTGGGTCTGCCCTACGCCATGGGCATCAAGCTGGCCAAGCCCGAAGCCGAAGCCGTCTGTGTCACAGGTGACGGCTCCATCCAGATGAACATTCAGGAACTAGCCACCTGCTTGCAATACGGCACGGCGGTGAAAATCATTCTGCTCAACAACCGCTACCTCGGCATGGTGCGGCAGTGGCAGGAGATCGAGTACGAAGGCCGTTATTCCCATTCCTACATGGACTCGCTGCCCGACTTCGTCAAGCTCGCCGAAGCCTATGGCCATGTGGGCATCAAGGTGGACAAGCCCGAAGAACTGCGTCCCGCCATGGAGAAGGCGTTTGCGATGAAAGACCGCACGGTCTTCCTCGACATCTCGGTGGACCCCACGGAGAACGTGTGGCCCATGGTGCAGGCGGGTCGGGGGATCACCGACATGCTGCTCGGTTCGGAGGATCTCTGAGCCATTGAACCGCGCGAGGCTTTGGGGCTTGGCCGTAGCGGCGTTTCACCGGACGCCGTGCTCTGCCAAACGCCAGTCCCGCGCTTTCGACAACCGCGTGCGCTGTTATGCACGCTTCCATCATCAATCTCGCAGAAGCCAGGCGACGCTTACCGGCGCCGCGCGAAGCCTGCGTAGAGGAGTGAATTCATGAAACACATCATTGCCGTTCTGCTGGAAAACGAACCCGGCGCCCTGTCGCGTGTGGTGGGCTTGTTCTCTGCTCGGGGCTACAACATCGAGTCCCTGGTCGTGGCGCCCACGGAAGATGCCTCGCTGTCGCGCATGACCATCGTCACCAGCGGCTCGGAAGAGGTCATTGAGCAGATCACCAAGCACCTCAACCGGCTCATCGAAGTGGTCAAGGTGGTCGATCTCACCGAGGCTTCCTTCATCGAGCGCGAGCTCATGTTGATCAAGCTGCGGGCCGTGGGCAAGGAGCGCGAAGAGATCAAGCGCATGTCCGACATTTTCCGCGGCCACATCATCGACGTGACCGATAAGTCCTACACCATCGAGCTGACCGGCGATGCCGCGAAGCTCGACGCTTTCATCCAGGCGGTCGATCCCACGGCCATTCTGGAAACCGTGCGAACCGGCAGCTGCGGAATTGGCCGCGCCGAGCGTATCCTGCGCGCCTGATTCCAAGACGACGCATCTTTTTTTCTTTGTGGCGTGGAGCGTCCCGCCAAGAACACAATACCTCAACTTCAGGAGCCAATATGAACGTTTATTACGACAAAGACGCCGATCTCTCCCTCATCAAGGGGAAGAAAGTCACCATCGTGGGCTACGGTTCGCAGGGCCATGCGCATGCCCAGAATCTGAATGACAGCGGCGTGAAGGTCACCGTCGGCCTACGCAAGAACGGCGCGTCCTGGGACAAGGCCAAAAAAGCCGGCCTGAAGGTCGCCGAGGTCGAAAAGGCCGTTGAAGGCGCCGATGTGGTGATGATGCTCATGCCCGACGAGAACATCGCCGAGGTCTATCGCAATGCTGTCGAGCCGAACATGAAGAAGGGGGCCGCACTGGCCTTTGCGCACGGCTTCAACGTGCATTACGGTCAGGTTCAGCCGCGCGCCGATCTCGACGTCATCATGATCGCCCCCAAGGCGCCCGGCCATACCGTGCGCAATACCTACACCCAGGGAGGCGGCGTGCCGCACCTGATTGCCGTGCATGCGGACAAGTCGGGCAAGGCGCGCGATCTGGCGCTTTCTTACGCCGTGGCCAACGGCGGCGGCAAGGCCGGCATCATCGAGACCAACTTCCGCGAAGAGACGGAAACCGATCTGTTCGGCGAGCAGGCCGTGCTGTGCGGCGGTACTGTCGAACTGATCAAGGCAGGCTTCGAGACCCTGGTCGAGGCCGGCTACGCGCCCGAGATGGCCTACTTCGAGTGCCTGCACGAACTCAAGCTCATCGTCGATCTGATCTACGAAGGCGGCATTGCCAACATGAACTACTCGATCTCCAACAACGCGGAGTACGGCGAGTACGTCACCGGGCCGAAGGTCGTCACCGAGGACACCAAGAACGCCATGCGTCAGTGCCTCAAGGACATCCAGACCGGTGAATACGCCAAGAGCTTCATTCTGGAAAACCGCGCCGGTGCGCCGACCTTGCTCTCGCGCCGCCGTCTGACCTCCGATCATCAGATCGAACAGGTCGGTGAGAAGCTGCGTGCCATGATGCCTTGGATCAAAGCCAACAAACTGGTGGACAAATCGAAGAACTAATCTTCGGACCCTTTGACTTTCACAACACCCGGCCCATGCCGGGTGTTGTGCTTCATGCCGGGCCTTCCGGCGACTAAACTCCACCTATGACTTATCCCCATCCCATTCTGGCCCGCGAAGGCTGGCCCTTTATTGCCAGCAGCGTGCTGCTGTCCGTGATCGTTTGGGCGCTCGCCGGGTTCTGGTGGTCATTGCCGATCTGGCTGCTGACGATTTTCGTGGTGCAGTTCTTTCGCGATCCCGCCCGTCCGATCCCTCGCGATCCGCTCGCCGTTCTTAGCCCGGCCGATGGCCGCATCGTGGCCATTACGCACGCGTTCGACCCTTACGCCGGGCGCGATGCACTCAAGATCAGCGTGTTCATGAACGTGTTCAATGTGCATTCAAACCGTGCCCCGGTGGACGGCGCCTTGCGCGATGTGCAATATTTCCCGGGCAAATTTGTGAACGCCGATCTCGACAAAGCCTCCGAGCAAAACGAGCGCAATGCGCTGGTGATCGATTGCGACGGTCGCGTGGTGACTGCCGTTCAAGTTGCCGGCTTGATTGCCCGGCGCATCCTTTGCTACGTCAAGGCGGGCGATGCCTTGCAGCGCGGGCAACGGTTTGGATTCATCCGGTTTGGTTCGCGTGTCGATGTCTATCTGCCGCTGGATACGCAGTCGCGCGTTTCGATCGGAGACAAGGTTTACGCCAGCAGCACGGTGCTGGCCGATTTCGCCGCCTGAAGTCTTTTCCCGAAGCCGCCCTTACTTCAGAGCGCCCCCAGACCTGCCGCAGCGCGTCAGGCCCCCCGAGGGGATGAGAAAACTTGGGGCGGCCCTGCGTTTCCTCATGAGAGAGGTTGAGTATGTCGCGAAATGTGGCCCAATTTCCCCAGCAGACCAGTTTGTCGGAACAGGCAGATGCGGCACCAGAAGCCGATACGCCTCGGTCTCCGGAGGTGTCCTATCAGCCGCCTGAGCCTGACGACGATCCTGCACACCGTCGTCGGCGCGGCATCTATCTTCTGCCCAACTCCTTCACCGCTGCCGCGTTGTTCTGCGGCTTCTACGCCATCGTGATGGCGATGAGCGGGCGATACGACTCTGCGGCCACGGCCATCTTCGCCGCCATGGTGCTCGACAGCCTCGATGGGCGGGTTGCGCGGATGACCAATACCCAAAGCGAATTCGGCGCCCAGTTCGATTCACTCGCCGACATGGTGTCGTTCGGAGCGGCCCCTGCGCTCATCATTTATGAATGGTCGCTGCGCGGTCTGGGCAAGCTGGGCTGGTTGGCCGCCTTTGTGTATTGCGCGGGGGCGGCTCTGCGGCTTGCGCGTTTCAACACCAATGTTGCGGTGATCGACAAACGCTACTTTCAAGGCCTGCCCAGCCCGGCCGCTGCCGCGCTGGTGGCCGGTTTTCTCTGGATCATGACGGATGCCGGTGTGCAGGGTGCGCATGTCGCCTGGTTCAGTTTTGTCATCACGCTTTTCGCCGGGCTCACCATGGTGACCAACGTGCCGTTCTACAGCTTCAAGGACGTGAGCTTCCGCCGCAGCGTGCCGTTCATCAGCATCTTTCTCATCGTGCTGTTGATAGGGCTGATCGCGTACCAGCCGCCGCTGGTGTTGTTTGGCTTGTTTGTTCTATATGGATTGTCCGGCTACGGCGTATACGTGTGGCATCGCCTCAAGGGCCGCCCGGTTAGCGTGATCGCCACCTCAGTGGACGAGCCTGACGAACGCGGCTTGCATTGATCAATCTTTTTACGGGGAGTGTTGACAAGCGGTTCTGGCGCTGCGAAAATAACCCTTTTTACGCGGGAATAGCTCAGTTGGTAGAGCGCAACCTTGCCAAGGTTGAGGTCGCGAGTTCGAGTCTCGTTTCCCGCTCCAAATTCTCAGCAAAAAAGGGAAGCCAAGCTTCCCTTTTTTGTGTCCGGTGCATGTTGTCGCTTTCCTGTGACGACGCAGGGTTTGACCAATGGCAGATCAAGTCTGGCTCAGCGCTGCAGCATCCAGCGGTTTTGCGTACGATCTCCAATCTTGACGCAAAAGCCAAGTCACCCGGCGGGGTGGCAGAGTGGTTATGCAGCGGCCTGCAAAGCCGTCTATGCCGGTTCGATTCCGACCCCCGCCTCCAATATCTGTAAAAACAACAGCTTACAG
>DZDA01000008.1 GCA_022730375.1 Thiomonas intermedia | reverse complement strand
CAGGCCCCCCGAGGGGGATGAGAAAACTTGGGGCGGCCCTGCGTTTTCTCATGAGGGTGTGGGGGGCGGCTGGGGCTGAATCGGGCACGGTGGGCAGATCGACACTGCGGCGCGGCGGCGCTCAAACGAATTGAGCGCCGCATTGTGCCAGCCCTTTGCGGCGAGCGTTTACGCGGCGATCAAGCGATGAATCTGATCGCTCAGCCCGCGTTGCAGCACGTCGATCTGGGCGATTTGCTTCTGCAATTCGTCAATGCGGTCGTGCAGGCTGTCTTTGGTCTCTTCGATGCGTTGCAGCGTGGTGAGTCGGCGGTTGAGTTGCTTCTTGCGCTCGCGCACCTGACTGTCGAGCTGCGCGATGGCTGAGCGGTCCCAGTTTTCGATATCGCGCAGGGCGCGCTCGAACAGATCGCGCACCCGCGATGACAGGGTACGCAAGGTGCGCAGGGTGTAGGCGTTGTTCTGCAGTTTGAGCCAGTTCACGCCGGAGAGATGCTCGGTATAGGCATTGACCACCCGGTCGAACTCCTGCATCAACCCGCTGAGACGCAGCACCCGCGGCGCGGTGACGGTGAAGCCGAATTCGCTGTTGGCGCGGGTGAAGGCGGCAGCGAGCATCTGGCGGATTTCTTCGATCTGCGTTTCGGCATCCACCAGCCGCTTGCGCAGATCGGCGCCGATACGGGCGAGTTCGCCCTTCACCCCGACTTTCAGCAGCGCGCCGCCCATGCGCGACTCAAGTTGCTCCAGATCGTGCAGCACCGATTTGGCGGCGAAGCGCTCGCGCAACTGCTCAAGCATGCGGTTGTTGACGGCACGCAGCGCCAGCACCTGCGCCATGCCGGCGTCGAATTCGTTGCGTTCTGCGGCTAGGCGCTGCAGCATGAGCACCACCATATTGGCGTTCTTGCCGCGCAGTCCCAGCAGTTCGTCGAGCTGTCCCTGGGCATCGTGCAGTTGTTTGCGCAGTTGCTGCGAAAGTTCGGACTGCACTTGCCCGACCGCATCGCGCACGGCGCCGTCGAGCAGGCTGCGGCGGTCGATATTGGCCGCGCGATTGAGCGCGTTTTCCAGCGCGCCCAAGCCCGAGCGGGCGAGCAGCGGGCCGTCACCCTGAATGCGCGCCAGCAGGGCTTTGTGCGCCGAGACGGGAAACACCCGTTCGGGCGGCAGATGCAGCGTTTGTGCGGTGGTTTGCAATTGATGGTCGATGCTGGCGGCGATTTGCGGCGCGGTGAGCAGCGGGTCCCACAGCGCATCGACCTTGTTGAGCGCCACCAGGGTTTGCGCGCCGCTGGTGGTCGCGATGTGGCGGTTCCAGATCTCCAGATCGCTGCGCGTGACCCCGGTGTCGGCGCCGAGCACGAAGACCACGGCGTTGGCCGAGGGGATGAGCGAGAGAGTCAGCTCGGGCTCGGCGCCCACGGCGTTGAGCCCCGGCGTATCGAGAATGCTCAGGCCCTGATCGAGCAGCGGATGGGCAAAGTTGACCAGTGCATGACGCCATAGCGGAATTTCGACTTCGCCCTGGGAATCGGTATTGAGCTGCGCCAGGTCTTCGGCATCGTGGAAGAAGCCCAACTCCTGGGCGCGCTGAAGCGGTACGCGCTGGGTGTCGGACAAATGGGTGAGCGCCTGCGCCAACCCCTGCGCATCCTGGGAGGACAGCTCGAAATGCGTCCAGACCTGCGGGCTCGATTTCCATTGCGCCAGGGTTTGCGATTGCAAGCGGGTTTCGATGGGCAGCAGCCGCAGGCCGCGGGGCTGCGCGGGGTCGGAGAACAGTTCCATCGGGCACATGGTGGTGCGCCCGGCCCCGGCAGGCAGGATGCGCTGGCCGTGTCCGCTGAAAAAGATGGCGTTGATCAGCTCGGACTTGCCGCGCGAGAACTCGGCAACGAAGGCCAGGGTCATGCGGTCGTTGTCGAGCCGATGGATCTGCCGCTGCAGCAGCGGCCGCGCCTGATCGAGATCGAGCCCGCTTTCTTCGAGCCAAGTCAGCAGCGCTTTGACGCGCTGCAGCGCTTCAGCGCGCCATTCGGCGTAGTCAAACAGACCGGCGGTGAGGATGGGGGCTTCGACGTGCGGATTCATCGCTTGGGGCGCGTGGATTAACTGATTAAACCCAGTTTGTTCATGAGGCGGGGCTTCGCCTCTACACGGGCGCTGGCGGTCGGTTTGGGGCGTCTTTGCCCCCGCGCTTCGCGCCCATAGCTACGGCTATGGGCTTGTCGCGCACGGCCAAATCCATCCCCAACCCGCCTCGCCATCATCCCGTGTCCTAATGAAAAATCTGGGTTAAAAGTAAAACACAGCGCACTCTGAATTTCGATCAGCGTATCCCCGCCTTGGGCTTGGGTTTGAGAATTTTTTGGCACTTGGGGCAGAAATAGGTGCTGCGCTGCCCCTGTACGATCTGCCGGATGGGCGTGGCGCAGACGCGACAAGGCTGCCCGGCTCGGCCGTAAACCAGCGCCTGCATCTGGAAATAACCCAGTTCGCCGTCGCTGTGGGCAAAGTCGCGCAGGCTGCTGCCTCCCAGCGCCACCGCCTGTTGCAATGTTTCGCGCACCGCCGCGGCCAGACGATCGCAATGGATAGGGCGCAGATGCGAAGCCGGTGTGCGCGGGTCGATCTGCGCGCGAAACAGGGCCTCGCAGGCGTAGATATTGCCAATTCCGGCGACGATGTGCTGCGACAGCAGCAGCGGTTTGATCGCCGCCTTGCGCCCGGCCAGCGCGCGGCAGAGCGTGGCGCCGTCGAAGTCGGCACCCAGCGGCTCGGGCCCGAGCACGCGCAGCAGGGGATGGCGCTGCACCTCGTTACCCGCATGCCAGAGCACCGCGCCGAAGCGGCGCGGATCGCGCAGGCGCAGCACCCCGCGGTCGGTCAGCCATTCCACATGCTCGTGCGGCGAAAGCAGGGCGGGCGCTTGCGCAGCCGGCGTCCAGCGCAGCGAACCCGACATGCCCAGATGCACGATCAGCACGCCAGCGGTGTTCGGCGCGGCGGCGGTCTGCGACAGTCGCAGCAGCAGATATTTTCCGCGCCGCTCAAGCGCCGTGATGCGCAGACCGACAAGCGTTTGCGGGTCGATGTTCAGCGGCCAGCGCAGCGGTTTACCCAGGCGCAGGCCAGTCAGGCGGGCGCCCAGCAAGGCGGGCTCCAGACCCTGGCGGGTGACTTCGACTTCGGGCAGTTCAGGCATGGCGGCATTGTGCCGCAGGGGGAAATGGCAGACTTCTACAATCCGCACGATTCTCGCCCCTGTCTGCTGGCTTTCTGCCGGTACAGATACGGCTTTCTATTCAGACTTTCAGGATTCCCATGCGCGCTGCCGTTCTTGTGTCGGCCCTGTTGTTTCCGGCGCTCACCGCCGTGCCTATCGCCGCCTATGCACAGCAGTCGGCCGTGCGGGTCAGCGCGCAGGAAACCGCGCGGCAAATCTTTGCCATTCTGGCTGGAGAGATTGCGGCGAATACCGGGCATCCCGGGGTGGCCTACACCGAGTTGCTCAAGGCGGCGAAGGAACTGGATTCCGAGCCGCTCTACCGACGCGCCGCAGAAATCGCCTTGCGCGCAGGGGCGCCCGACAAGGCGCTCATAGCCGCTCAGGCCTGGCGCAAAGCCATGCCCGGTTCACGAGAGGCCGGGGCCTGGGTCGTGCAACTGCTTTTGCTTATGGGAAAAACCGGCGAGGCTGGCTCGGCCATCGCCCAAGATCTGGCCAACACCCCCGAACCGCAGCGCGGGCAGGCCATTGCCGATCTGCTGCCCCTGGCCGCTCAGGCGAGCGATGCCGCCGCCACGCTGTCGATGATGCGCACCGCGCTGGCCGGGCAGCGGCAATTCGCGCAGACCGATGTGGTGCTGGGTTTGTTGCGCGCGCGCGCCGGAGACCAGAAAGGGGGCTTCGCCGATGCGCTGCATGCCCTGACGCTCAACCCGGGTCTGGCCCCGGCGGCGGCGCTGCTGCTGCAGCTCTACACCGTCAATCCGCAGGCGGCTGACGGCGTGATGCAGAAGTTTTCCGCAGCCCAGCCGAAAGACAGCGGCCTGCGTCTGGCCTGGGCGCAGGCCGCGCTGGCGCAGCAGCGCGACGGCATTGCGCTGAACGCGCTCGACAAACTGGTGGCCGATGCGCCTGATCTCGCACCGGCCTGGCTGATATTGGGCAGCTTGCAGACTGAATTCGGCCAGCCCGCGCGCGCGGTGGTCTCGTTGCAAACTTATCTGCGGCTGGCGCGCGCCCAGGCCGAGCCGCCCGTGCTGACCCCGGCTTACATCGCGCTGTCGGAGGCTTCGCGCAAACTGGGCGATCTGGATCAGGCCAACCGCTGGCTCGATCAGGTCGAGCCAGATGCCAGCAACCACCTTGCCGTGCTCAGCAACCGCGCGGCCATTCTGGTGCAGCAGGGCAAGGTGAACGACGCCCTCAAGCTGGCGGAAACCTTGCCCGAGGCAACCGACGCACAGCGCAAAGACCGGCTGCTGGCGCGGGCGCAGGTGTTGCGCGAGGCCGGGCGCTTCGATGCGTCTTACAAGCTGCTGCAATCCGGCCTCAAGCAGACGCCGGGCGACGTCGATCTGCTGTACGAAGCTTCGATGATGGCCGACAAAAGCGGGCACATCAAAGACATGCTGCAGATGCTGCGAAAGGCTATTGCGCTCGACCCCGAGTCGCAACCGGCCTACAACGCGCTGGGCTACACCCTCGCTGACCGTGGCGAGCAGTTGCCCGAAGCGCGCAAGCTGGTCGCCCGCGCGCTGGAACTCTCGCCCGGCAATCCCTTCGTGCTCGACAGCATGGGTTGGGTGGAACACAAGATGGGCCGCAACGATCAGGCGCTCGATCTGCTGCAGCAGGCCTATGACGCGCGGCCCGATCCGGAAATCGGTGCGCATCTGGGCGAGGTGCTGTGGCAACTCGGCCAGCGCGACCGGGCGCGCGCCATCTGGCGCGAGGCCATCGAGCGCGCGCCGCACGACACCATGGTGCAGGCGGTGCTGCGCAAATACGGTGTGACATTCTGATGCGGCGTCGCCTCTTTGCAGGTGTTATTGCCGGGGCTGTCGCTGGGGTGACCGCGATGGCGCTCGGCGGCTGCGCCACGCCCCAACTGCCGCAGTCGTCCGAGCCCGCCAATACGCTCGCGCTGGCGGGGCGGCTGTCGCTCGTCAGCGGCACGTCCGATGCGCAAAAGGCGCTTTACGGCGGTTTCCGGTTGGTGTTGCGCGGGGCCGTTTCCGGCGAGTTCGAAGTCTTTTCCCCGCTGGGTCAAATGCTGGCCAAGGCGCAATGGAGCCCCGGACAAGCCAGCCTGGATAACGGCCGACAGGCACAGCACTACGCCTCGTTCGACGACATGACCCGCGCCGCACTGGGCGTGGCCTTGCCGCAGGCCGCGTTGCAGGATTGGGTGCGGGGGCGACCCGCTTCCAGCCTGCCTACGCAATCCTTGACTGGCGGCGGTTTCGAACAACTGGGCTGGAAGGTGCAGCCCACCTGGCGTGACGGCCAGCTCGCGCTTCTCAAGGCGAAGCGCCTGGCGGGCGACCCGGCGGAGCTGCGCATGGCGATCGAATCCGCCACTACGGCAGCGCCGCAAACCGCTCCCTGAAGCGCAGCGGCGGCTTTTTCATGCGTGCCCTGTTCAACCTGCCCGCCCCGGCAAAGATCAACTGGTTTTTGCACGTCACCGGCAAGCGCCCCGACGGCTATCACACCCTGCAGACGGTCTTCCAGTTCATCGATTGGTGCGACACGCTCGATCTGATCCGGCGTGACGATGGCCTCATTCGCCGCATCGGCGCTGACGAACTGCCGCAAGACGACCTCTGCGTGCGCGCTGCCCGTCTGCTTCAACAGGTGACGCAGTGCGAGAGCGGGGTCGACATCCATCTGCGCAAGCGCATTCCGCAACAGGCCGGGCTCGGCGGCGGAAGTTCCGATGCCGCCACTGTGCTGATCGGCCTCAACCGTCTCTGGCGCCTCGATCTGCCGCGCGCAACCCTGATGCAACTCGCCTTGCAACTCGGCGCCGACGTGCCGATTTTCATCTACGGACGCAATGCCTGGGCCGAGGGCGTCGGCGAGAAGTTGCAGGAAATCGATCTGCCCACGCCGAGTTTTGCTGTGGTGCATCCGGCACGCGGCCTGTCCACGCGTGCGGTGTTTTCCACCCTTGACTTGACAACCCAAAAACCCGAAGAAACAATAGCAGGCTTTGCTGAATGGCTGGGCAAATTTTTCGCTCCGGACGGCCGGCAGAAAAATTGGCAACAAAAAAATCAGAGCAAAAACAGTCAACAAGAAGGCCAGCAAAGCGGTTTTCAGGGCTGTTTTTGCCCTGTCTGGGGCAGAAACGATTTGCAGCCCGGCGCCGAGGCGCTGGAGCCTGAGGTGGCTCAGGCGCTGCAAATTTTGCGTACTGCGTTGATGGAGCCGTTGGCAGTGGAGCCGTTGGCAGCGCACTCGCCGATGTTGCGTTTTGAGTTGTGTTTCGACGCGCGAATGACGGGTTCTGGAAGCGCGGTTTTTGCTTTGATCGGTGCCTCAGATCGTTCTGGCTTGCCGGGCAGGCACGGGCCGTCTGATGAGGTGTTGGGTGGTTTGCCGGACTTGTTGCCTGAGGGTTGGCAGGGCCGGTTGTGCGAGGGTTTGCGCGAGCATCCGTTGCGCGATTGGATTGACGCATAATGTCGGCCTTGCGCTGCCGTAGTGCAGTGGGTTTTGACAAACAGTTTTTATCATTCGCCATCGTCGATGGTGGTGGTGGTGGTGGTGGTGAACGAAGTTGGGGAGTCGCCAAGTTGGTTAAGGCACCGGATTTTGATTCCGGCATTCGAGGGTTCGAGTCCTTCCTCCCCAGCCACGATTTTTGAAAGCGTTTCGCTTGCGGCGCTGCAGACCGCGGGCTCTGCCGGAGAGATGAACAGTTCCGGCACTTCAGGCGCACTGAATAAGCGCAACACTCCACCATGACACCGAATCCGGCGGACTTCATCCTGTTCACCGGCAATGCCAATCCGGCGCTTGCCCAGGAAGTTGCGGAACAACTCGGCATTGGCCTCGGTCAGGCCTATATCGGGCGGTTCTCCGACGGTGAAGTGACCGTCGAGATTCAGCAAAACGTGCGCGCCCGCGAGGTGTTCATCGTTCAGTCCACCTGCGCGCCGACCAATGACAACCTGATGGAGCTGCTCATCATGGTCGATGCGCTCAAGCGTGCATCGGCCGAGCGCATCACGGCGGTCATTCCCTATTTCGGCTATGCGCGGCAAGACCGGCGTCCGCGCTCCGCGCGTGTGCCCATCACGGCCAAGGTCGTGGCCAATATGCTGCAGGCCGCAGGCGTGGCGCGCGTGGTCACCATGGACCTGCATGCCGATCAGGTGCAGGGGTTTTTCGACATTCCGGTCGACAACATTTACGCCTCGCCGATTCTGCTCTCCGACCTGCGCGAAAAGAATTACAGCGACCTCATCGTGGTCTCGCCCGACATCGGCGGTGTGGTGCGCGCCCGCGCACTGGCCAAATTGATGGACTGCGATCTGGCCATCATCGACAAACGCCGTCCCAAGCCGAACGTCTCGGAAGTGATGAACGTCATCGGCGAGATCGATGGACGCAACTGCATCATCATGGACGACATGGTGGATACCGCCGGTACGCTGACCAAGGCAGCCGAGGTGCTCAAGACGCGCGGGGCCAAGCGCGTCATGGCGTACTGTACGCACCCCGTGCTATCGGGCCCGGCGATCCAGCGTCTGCAAAGCAGCGCCATTGACGAACTGGTCGTGACCAACACCATCCCGCTGCGCCAGGAAGCGCGCGAATGCGGCAAGGTTCGCCAGCTTTCTGCCGCCTCGCTCATCGCGCAGACGCTGCAGCGCATTGCCTACGGCGGGTCGGTGCTGCAGTTGTTCAACGAGCAGGAAACGTTGTTCTGATTTTTTGCCTGCCGGATGTTCCGGCAGGTTGTCACGGCGCTGGTCGCAGGCGCCGTTCACCACGGGGCGAGTCCCCTTTTTTCAGGAGTCGACATGAAAGTCGTCGCATTCGAACGTAGTTTGCAGGGCACTGGTGCGAGCCGCCGCCTGCGTCGCGCCGGGAAGACCCCCGGCATTATTTACGGTGGCGAGCAAGCGCCCCAGATGATCGAACTCGATCACAACGCGCTGTATCACGCGTTGAAAAAAGAGCAGTTCCACTCCTCCGTTCTGGAGATGGAAATTGCTGGCAAATCCAGCCAGGTGCTGCTGCGTGATTACCAGATGCACCCCTTCAAGCAACTGGTGCTGCACATCGACTTCCAGCGCGTGGACGCCGGACACAAGATTTCCATGAAGGTGCCGTTGCACTTCACCGGCGCGGAAAATTCGCCTGCGGTCAAGCTCAACCACGGGCTGGTCAACCATGTGATGACCGAAGTGGAAGTGTCCTGCCTGCCGGCCGAGCTGCCTGAGTTCATCGCGGTCGATCTGAGCGCATTGGTCCTGCACCAGAGCGTGCACGTCAGCGACCTCAAGCTGCCCAAGGGCGTGTCGGTGCTCACGCACGGGGTGGACAATCCTGCGGTCGTGACCGTCAGCCCGCCTCCGGGCGGCGTGGGCGAAGAAGGTGCAGCTGCCGCTGAAGGCGAAAGCAAGTAATTCAGCGCCTTGACTAGCGACGAGGCCGTCTGAAGGGAATCCTGAAGGCGGCCTTGTTGTTTTTGGAATCGCGGTGAGACTTCGGGCGATTACGGCTGGTCGACCGGTCGGGGACGGCGGTCTGCACCCACGGCGACATAGGTCAGCAGCGCCTCGGTCACCTTGACGACTTCGATGTTCGATGGCGTGCGCTGGGCGTAGACCTCTACCCGCACGGTGACCGAAGTGTGGCCCACATGGTCGATTTCGGTGAAAAACGACAGCACGTCGCCCACCAGCACCGGCTGCTTGAACAGAAACTCTTTCACCGCCACCGTGGCGACCCGACCTTTGGCACGCCAGGCTGCGGTGATGCCCCCGGCGATGTCGACTTGCGCCATGATCCAGCCCCCGAAAATATCGCCGTGCATGTTCACGTCGGCAGGTCGGGCCTGGGTACGCAGCGTGGGTGCACGGTCGGGGAGTTGAGGGTCGGTGGTCATGAAGGGCTCCAAGCAGGGCGCCGTTGCGGCGCGGATAATCAGGCTGCGAAGTTTAGGGGCTGCTCACGATCTTCGTGCCCCACGCTGCTCTGCGCCGCCCAGATAGTTCATCGGCCCATATTGGCCAAATCCTGTTAGTCCATGCACGCCCGATCCTCTTCTGCATTGCCCGAGCCGTCCTCCCATGCCACGGCAGCGCGTTCGCGCTGGGCGGTGGTTTCCGCGCTCTGGCCCTATCTGTGGGAATACCGCGGCCGGGTGTTGTTGGCGCTGGCGATGATGATCGCCGCCAAGGTGTCGAACGTGGGCGTGCCCATCGTGCTCAAGGACATCGTCAATGCGCTCGATCTCAAGCCGGGCGATCCGCGTGCGGTGCTCGTGGTGCCGGTGGCGCTGCTGGTGGCCTATGGCCTGCTTCGTCTGAGCGTGTCGCTGTTTACCGAGTTGCGCGAGGTGGTGTTTTCGCGCGTGACGCAGGGCGCGGTGCGCAAGATCGCGCTGCAGGTGTTCGACCATCTGTTCAGTCTGAGCATGCGCTATCACCTGGAGCGTCAGACGGGCGGTATGTCGCGCGACATGGAGCGCGGCACGCGGGCCATTTCCAGCCTGGTTTCGTTCACGCTCTACAGCATTCTGCCCACCTTGGTGGAAATGGCGCTGGTCATCGGCATTCTGCTGGTCAAGTACGACATCTGGTTCGCCGGCATCGCGCTGGTGGCGCTGGTGCTGTATGTGGCGTTCACCGTCACCGTGACCGAATGGCGCACGCAGCTGCGCCGCGAAATGAACACGCAGGATTCGCGCGCCAACCAGCGCGCCATCGATGCGCTGCTGAATTATGAGACGGTGAAAATGTTCGGCAATGAGGCGCTGGAGTCGACTCGCTACGACGACAACCTCAGAGGCTGGATGCACGCGGCCATCAAGTCGCAGAACTCGCTGTCGCTGCTCAACCTTGGGCAGAGCCTGATCATCGCAGCCGCCGTGACCCTGCTGGTCTGGCGGGCGACCGTCGGCGTCGTCAATGGCAGCATGAATCTGGGCGATCTGGTCCTGGTCAACGCTTTCATGCTGCAGCTCTACGCGCCGCTGAGTTTTCTGGGCGTGATCTACCGCGAGATCCGCCAGTCCACCACTGATCTGGAGCGCATGTTCACCATTCTGGAAGAGCACCAGGAAATCAAGGACCCGCCGCAAGCGCTGGCTTTGCAGGTCGGCCGGGGCGAAGTCCGTTTCGAGAATGTGCGCTTTGGCTACGGCCCGGACCGCGCCATTCTCGATGGGCTGGACTTCACCGTGCCCGCCGGAGAAACAGTGGCCATCGTCGGCCCTTCCGGCGCAGGAAAATCCACGTTGGCGCGTCTGTTGTTTCGCTTTTATGCGCCGCAGTCCGGACGCATTCTGATCGACGGCCAGGACATCGCCCAAGTCACGCAAGCCAGCGTGCGCCGTGCCATCGGCATCGTGCCGCAGGACACGGTGCTGTTCAACGACACCATTGGCTACAACATCGCCTACGGCAAACCCGGCGCCAGCGCGGCCGAGGTGGAGGCGGTGGCGCGCGCCGCGCATATTCACGACTTCATCGCCAGCACGCCCCAAGGCTACGAAACGCAGGTGGGCGAGCGCGGCCTCAAGTTGTCCGGCGGGGAGAAGCAGCGCGTGGCCATCGCCCGTGCCCTGCTGAAAAATCCGCCCATCCTGATCTTCGACGAAGCCACCTCGCAACTTGATTCGCACAATGAAAAGGCGATTCAGGCGGAAATACGCGCGGCCTCGCGCGACCGCACCGCGATCGTGATTGCTCACCGCCTGTCCACCGTGGTCGATGCGCATCAGATTCTGGTGGTGGAAAGCGGGCGCGTGGTCGAACGCGGCGCCCATGCGCAACTGCTGCAGGCGCGCGGCCTCTACGCCCGCATGTGGAGTCTGCAGCAGGATATGGCGGCTCACCCTGGAGAGTCTGTGGCGATGGCCTGATGCTGGAACGGAGTTTGCATCCACCTATTGCGCAATTGTGACCCACGGTTACACTTGTACGATTCGTTCACCTCATTCCTACATTCACGGAGATTCGCATGATCAAAAAACTGTTTGGTTTGACCATTCTGGCTGCGGCAGCAATGTCTTGCGCCCAGGCGGCCGAGTTCACCGGCACGCTGAAAAAAGTGAAGGAAACCAACAGCATCACCGTCGGTTACCGCGAGTCGTCGATTCCCTTTTCCTACCTCGACAACAACGGCAAACCCATCGGCTATGCGATGGAGCTGTGCGGCAAGGTGGTCGACGCCGTCAAGGCCGACCTGAAAATGCCCGGCCTGAAAGTGAACTACGCCCCGGTCACGTCGAGCAACCGCATTCCCCTGCTCGAAAACGGCACCATCGACCTGGAGTGCGGCTCCACCACCAATTCGGTCGCGCGTCAGAAGCAGGTGTCTTTCGGGCCGACCTACTTCGTCATCAACGTGACCGCCGCGGTGAAGAAAGATTCGGGCATCAGCGATTTTGCGCAACTGGCTGGCAAGACCATCGTCACCACATCGGGCACGACCGCAGTGCCGCTGTTGAAAAAGTACGAAAAGACCAAGGACATGGAATTCAAGGAAATCTACGGCAAGGATCACGCCGAGAGCTTCCTGCTGATGGCCGATGGCCGGGCATCCGCGTTCGTGATGGACGACATTCTGTTGGCGGGTCAGATCGCCAACTCCAAGGATCCGGCGGCCTACAAAATCCTGCCCGGTTCGCTGCGCCAAGAGCCTTACAGCATGATGCTGCGCAAGGATGATCCGCAGTTCAAGGCGCTGGTCGACAAGACCGTCGGCGCCGTGATGACCTCGGGCGAGATCAACAAGATCTACGCCAAGTGGTTCACCAGCCCGATTCCGCCCAAGGGCATCAACCTGAACTTCCCGGAAACCCCCGCGATCAAAGAAGCCTTCGCCCACCCGAACGACAAGGGCGTCGAATAAGCGGCGCCAGGTTGGCAAGGAACCAAGCCGGCAGCTTTGCCGGCTTTTTTCCATGGTGAGATGACGCGGGCAGACGAGGGGCTGACATGCTGGGGCTAGGAATTTTTCTGGAAGACACGCCGGACGGCGACACCACCTGGGGCATGTCGCTGCTCTCCGGGCTGGAATACACCCTGTTGCTGGTGGTCTGCGCCTGGGTGATCGCCATGGTGCTCGGCTCGGTGCTGGGGGTGGTGCGCACTACCAAGCACCGCTTTTGGGTGACGCTGGGCAACGGCTATGTGGAACTGTTCCGCAACATTCCCCTTCTGGTGCAGTTTTTTCTCTGGTATTTCGTGCTGCCCAGCGTGATTCCGCCGCTCAAGCGTTTTGCCAACGCGGTTGATCCGGGCACCTTCCAGATTCTCACGGCCGTGGTTTGCCTCGGGCTGTTCACCGCAGCGCGCATTGCCGAGCAGGTCAAGTCGGGCATTCAGTCGCTGCCGCGCGGGCAGACTTTCGCCGGTCTGGCGCTGGGGCTGACGCCGACGCAGACCTACCGCTACGTGCTGCTGCCCATGGCGTACCGCATCATCATTCCGCCGCTCACCTCCGAGTCGATGAACCTGGTGAAGAATTCGGCCGTCGCCTACTCCATCGGCCTGACTGAACTGTTTTTCCGCACTCGCGAGATGGGAGAGATGACCTTCCGCTACTTCGCGGCCTTCGGCGCGGCCACGGTGCTGTATGTCGCGGTGGCGTTTTCCATCAACCGCATCATGGCGTGGGTGGAGCGCGCCACGGCGGTGCCGGGCTATTTGGGCGGGAGCAAGTGATGGGCGATTTTGACTTTGGCTCCATCGTCTCGGTGCTGCCCTTTCTGCTCAAGGGGCTGACCTACACCCTCCAACTCACCGTGGTGGCGGCCACCGGCGGTACGTTGCTGGGCATTCTGCTGGCGCTGGCGCGGCTGTCCCACCTGAAGTGGCTGTCCCTGCTGGCGGCGGGCTATATCAATCTGATGCGCTCGATTCCGCTGCTGCTGGTGATTTTCTGGTTCTACTTCCTGGCGCCGGTGATGTTGCAGTCGATCACCGGATCGGACTATCCGCCCAAGATCGGGGCGGAGCGTTCGGCCTATTTCACCTTCATTCTGTTCGAGGCGGCGTATTTCGCGGAGATCGTGCGCGCGGGCATCCAGAGCATTCCCAAAGGACAGCTCGGCGCGGCCTATGCGCTGGGCCTGACCTACGCGCAGTCGATGCGGCTGATCATCCTGCCGCAGGCGCTGCGCAATATGTTGCCGGTGCTGCTCACCCAGACCATCGTGCTGTTCCAGGACGTGTCGCTGGTGGCGCTGCTCAATGTCACCGACTTCGTCGGCGCCGCCATGAAAATCGCGCAGCGCGACAGCCGCGTGGTGGAGATGTACACCCTGGTGGCCGTGGTGTATTTCGTGCTGAGTCTCCTGCTGTCGCAAGGCGTCAAGCGCCTGCATCAGCGCATCGCCATCGTGCAGTAATGCGATAAGCCATTTCAATGGATCGTTCCATGACCCAGAATTCTGCCCAGGGCGTTAGAGCGCCAATGATCGATATTCGCCAGATCAGCAAGTGGTACGGCGACTTCCAGGTGCTCACCGACTGTTCCACGCAGATTGCGCGCGGCGAAGTGGTGGTGGTGTGCGGGCCGTCGGGCTCGGGCAAGTCCACGCTGATCAAGTGCGTCAACGCGCTCGAACCCTTTCAGAAGGGCGACGTGGTGGTGGACGGTACCTCGATCGCCGACCCCAAAACCAATCTGCCCAAGCTGCGCGCGCGCGTGGGCATGGTGTTTCAGCACTTTGAGTTGTTTCCGCACCTGACGGTGACCGACAACCTCACGCTCGCGCAGATCAAGGTGCTCGGGCGCAGCAAGGCTGAGGCGCGCGAGAAGGGCCTGCTCTACCTCGACCGCGTGGGTCTTTCGATGCACAAGGACAAATTCCCCGGCCAACTCTCTGGCGGACAGCAGCAGCGTGTGGCCATAGCGCGCGCGCTGGCGATGGACCCGATTGCCATGCTGTTCGATGAGCCGACTTCGGCGCTCGATCCGGAGATGGTGGGCGAAGTGCTCGATGTCATGGTCAAGCTCGCCGAGGAGGGCATGACCATGATGGTGGTCACGCACGAAATGGGCTTTGCGCGCAAGGTGTCGCACCGCGTGGTGTTCATGGATGCGGGGCGCGTGGTGGAAGATTGCCCGACGACGCAGTTTTTCTCGACGACAGAGCAGCGCAGCGAGCGCGCCGCGCATTTCCTGGCCAAAATCCTGCAGCACTGAGAGGGGGTGAACGGTGCGGGCGTAGCATGTCGGCGTTGTTGTTTTCGCCACCCGACATGACCTCGAACCAGACGCTCACCCTCACCCGCCCCGACGATTTTCACCTGCATCTGCGTGATGGCGCCGCCATGCGTGATGCGCTGCCCTGGACGGCACGGCAATTCGCCCGGGCCATCGTCATGCCCAATCTCAAACCGCCCGTGGTGTATCTGCAGCAGGCTCTGGACTACCGCGCACGCATCGTGGCCGCCTTGCCCGAGGGCAGCGATTTCACCCCGCTGATGACGCTCTATCTCACCGACGACACCACCCCGGCGATGGTGATCGAGGCAAAGAACAGCGGCGTGGTGCATGCATTCAAGCTCTACCCGGCGGGCGCAACGACCAATTCAGACAGCGGAGTGACCGAACTCAAGCGCATCTATCCGGCGCTCGACGCGATGCAGCGGGTCGGCATGCCCCTGCTGATTCACGGCGAAGTGACCGACCCCGAGGTGGATGTGTTCGACCGCGAGGCGGTGTTCATCGAGCGGCATCTCATCGCACTGCGTCGCGCTTTTCCCGAGCTCAAGATCGTGCTGGAGCACATCACCACGGCCCAGGCCGCCGCGTTCATTCAAGAGGCGCACGACCGGGATGCCCAGGGCGCGCCCCTTTTGGCCGCAACCCTCACGGCGCATCATCTGCTGCACAACCGCAATGCCATGTTCAAAGGCGGCATGCGGCCCCATTACTACTGCCTGCCCGTGCTCAAGCGCGAGACCCACCGCCAGGCCCTGCTCGATGTCGCCACGAGCGGAGACGACCGTTTCTTCCTCGGCACCGACTCCGCGCCGCATGCGCGCAACACCAAAGAAACGGCCTGCGGCTGCGCCGGTTGCTTCACGGCGGCCAACGCGCTGGAGTTGTACTGCGCGGCGTTCGAGCAGCGCAATGCCTTGCACCGACTCGACGATTTCGCCAGCCGTTTCGGCGCGGCGTTCTACGGTTTGCCGCGCAATACGGGCTCGATCACCCTGGAACGCCGGCGCTGGCAGGTGCCCGACACGCTGCCCTATGCCGACGCCGACATCGTGCCCCTGCACGCGGGCGAGGCGATGGCGTGGCAGGTGCAGATCAAAGTTTGACTCCGCGAAGTTTGACCCCGGGTCTGATCTCGCTTTGTGCGGACTATCCGGCCAGCGGAATCGGCAGATCGGGCACCCGGTAGTTGTTCGTGGTCATCAGATCGATGCCGCAACTCAGGTTTTCGGCCCAGTTGATGAATTGCGCCACGGCGTGCTTGCCCTTGATCGGCGCGCCGTGCTGCGGCACGATCATGTCGATGTCGAGGCCGCGCACCATCGCCGCCCAGTAGCGCAGGATCTTGTTCGACACCATATAGCGGCGGTGAAACGCTTCCATCTGCGGCAGGGCCTCGGCCAGATCGGTGACGGGACGCGCAGCTTGCGCGCCGCTGACCATAGACACGCCCAGGTCACCGGAGAACAGAATTTTGCTGACCGGGTCGTAGAACTGGAAATTGCCCTCCGCATGCATGAAATGCGCGGGCAACAAAATCAGGTCGCTCTGGCCCAGGCGCAGCGTGCCGCCCGCATCGGGCACGGAGATGATGCGCTTGTCGGTTTTGCCCAGCTTGCAGAAGTGCGGGGCGAAGCGCGCCCAGAGCCGCGAGATCACCAACTCGGCCTTCGAGGCGGTCATCCAGCGATCCAGCGAGGCGATGATGTCCGGATCGGCATGCGAAGCCAGCAGGTAGTGCAGGTCTTGCGGCGCCATGTATTTGCGCATGGTGAGCGTGAGCTCGTTGAAGGTCATGTTCCCGCCCGGATCGATGATGGCGCCCTGGCCATGATCAATGAGCAGAAACTGGTTGGCCTGCACCGCATCCCCGTCCTCCTCGACCAGGTCGCTGAACATCAGGCACAGGTGCTTGCCGTTGTTGAAAAGTTCTGTCGCCACAAAAGCCTCTCTTGCGCAGTACAAGGATTATAAAGGCGATGAATCTAGTCTTGTGAATGCGTTGGGACATTGTTTCTGATCAAGGTCTTGGGCGAGGTCCGGCGCTGCGGGTTGACGCCGCGCGGTGCAGTGCGCAAATGGGCTTGCGCTCCATGGGGCGCTCACGGAAGCCGCGCATAATGCGGTCTGCGAAGTGGGGTGGGCAGTCGCGGTGCGCTTCAGGCGCATCGAGGAAGGTCCGGACTCCATAGGGCGGGATGACGGCTAACGGCCGTGCACGGTGACGTGACGAACAGGGCCACAGAGACGAGTAAACGCCGGGCAACCGGCGTGGACGTGAAACGCGGCAACCTCCATCCGGAGCAACACCAAATAGGCAGACGCGCCAGCGGCAACGCTGGCACAGCGCGGCCCGCGCGAGTCTGCGGGTAGGTGGCACGAGTTGGGCAGCAATGTCCAGCCTAGAGGAATGGCTGCCACGGTGCGGGCGCAAGCCCGCGCTGCACAGAATCCGGCTTATAGCCCCGCTTCGCACTTTTCCCCTCAGTTTTTTACAACCCAGACCGGGTACGGAGGGGTGTTGCCCGTCATCCGTCAAAGCGCAGATGCGCTTCAATTTCTAGAAAGTACATTCAAGGCTGACTCTAAATTGTTCATTTTTATAAGAAACATGCTTATTTACTGGTTTCATAAACAGTATCTAAGTCCTTGTTTTGTAAAAGAAATTTCAGGGTTTCAGACTTGACCGCAGATATCGCCATCCCCTAAAGTGGCGAATAGTGCAGAAAAGTGGGGAATTGTGCAGGGCTCTGCGCGATTCAAGGCCCACCACTCGGGCACTGCAACCGCGGGCGACTTCATGTTTATTGGCATTTCGGCACTCACTCTGGACGGCAAAGGTCGAATGACCGTGCCTGCCCGGCATCGTGATCTGCTGATGGCTCGCTCGCAGGGGCGGCTCACGCTGACCAAGAGCCCCGACGGCTGTCTGCTGATGTTTTCCGACGATGAGTGGACGAGTTTTCGCGACCGGGTGATGCAGTTGCCCATGTCGGCGCAGGGCTGGAAGCGCATCTATCTCGGTCACGCCACCGAAACCGAAATGGACGGCACCGGGCGCGTGCTGATTTCGCCCGAATTGCGTCAGGCCGTCGGTCTGGAGCGCGAGGTCGATCTCATCGGCATGGGACGTCACTTCGAAATCTGGGATCGCGTCAAACATCAGGCGCAAGAGGCTGCGGTGGTCGAGGCAGGCATGCCCGACGCCGTGCGCGACATTGTGTTGTGACCGTGTATGCCCCACACCACTCCCATGCCCAGCGCCGAAACGGCGCACCGCACCGTGTTGCTGCACGAGGCGGTCGACCAACTGATCACCAACCCGGACGGGGTGTACCTCGACGCGACTTTCGGGCGTGGCGGACACAGCCGGGAAATTCTGCGGCGGCTGTCGCCCGCCGGGCGGCTGATTGCGATCGACCGCGATCCGCAGGCCATCGAGGCAGCGGCCCAGATTCACGATGTGCGTTTTGTGATCGCGCACGCTGCCTTCTCCGAGTTTGCGCGGGTGCTGCACGAGCAGGGCGTGGCGCAGGCCGATGGGTTGCTGTTCGATCTGGGGGTGTCGTCGCCGCAACTCGATCAACCCGAGCGCGGTTTCAGTTTCCGCGCTGACGGACCTTTGGATATGCGGATGGACACCAGCAGCGGGCAAACCGTCGCTGAGTATCTGGCCACGGCCAGTGTGGATGAAATTGCAACCGTGCTGAGGGACTATGGAGACGAACGGGCGGCTGTCCAGATTGCAAAGAAGATTGTGGCTCGCCGCGATGCCGGAGCGCCCCTCGCGCGCAGCGGCGAACTCGCCGCACTGGTTGCCAGTGCCGTCAAGAGTCGTGAGCCGGGCCAGGACCCGGCCACCCGCACGTTTCAAGCTCTTCGGATTCACGTCAATGCCGAGCTTGCGCAAATCGAAGCGGCGTTGAGCCAGGTGCTCGACTGCCTGAAACCGGGCGGGCGGCTGGCCGTGATCAGCTTTCATTCGCTGGAAGACGCGCTGATCAAACGCTTTATTCACCGCCATGCCCGCGCACCGGCGGTCGATCGGCGCCAGCCCTTCGTCCCCGGAGTCTCGGCCGAGTTCCAGCCGCAATTCAAGGAGGTGGTGCGGATGCGGCCTTCGGCGGCGGAAATCAGCGGCAATGCGCGGTCGCGCTCGGCCATGCTGCGCGTGGCGCAACGGGTCTGAGGAGCACGCCATGACCCGAACCAACTTCCTGCTCCTGTTTGTCGTGGTGCTGTGCGCCATGTCGGTGGTGCGCGCGCAGTACCAGGGCAGGCGCACGTTTGCCGCGCTGGATGTGGCGCAGCAAAGGGCCGAGCAGTTGCAGATGGACAAGGATCGTCAGCAGGTGGAATACCGCGCGATGAGTGCGCCGGGCCGCATCGAGAGAATCGCGCGCACCCAGCTCGACATGCGTCCCATCACAGCCGCGCGCACCATCTTCGTGCACGAGGGGCAGGCCATCCTGCCGCCGCTGCCCGTCATGCCGCGGTCTCAGCCGAAACCGACCAGTAAAGGCGCGCGGCGATGAAGAACCCGGCCATGCGTGCGCACAAGTCGGCAGCCAGCTACGGCAAGAGCCCGCTGCTGAATGTGAAGTTGCCGCCGGGTCGCGCCTGGCTGGTGAAGGGGCTGCTGTTTGCGGCGTTTGCGGCGCTGGGTCTGCGCGCCTTTTGGGTGCAAGTGTGGACGACGCAGTTCTATCAGAACCAGGGCGATCTGCGCTTCGTGCGCACCATCGAGCTGCCGGCGATGCGCGGCCGCATTCTCGACCGCAATGGCAACATTCTGGCGTCGAGCATTCCGGCCAAGACCATCTGGGCCGATCCCACGCAGGTCGAGTCGGGCAACGACAAGGTGCAGCAACTCGCCCGGCTGCTCGGCCTGAACGCCGCCGATCTGCAGCGCCGGCTCGACTCCAACAAGCAGTTCGTCTATCTCAAGCGGCAGGTGGATATCGACGTGGCCAAGCAGGTCAAGGCGCTGGGCATCAAGGGCATTTATGAATCGCCCAGCTACAAACGCTACTACCCGGAAGGCTCGGCGGCGGCGCAGCTCATCGGCTTTTCCAATATCGAAGGCCAGGGACAAGACGGCATGGAGCTGGCGCTGCAAGCGCGCCTCGCCGGGCATCCGGGCGTGCGCAAGGTGGTCAAGGACCGCCTGGGCAATGTGATCGAGGACGTGTCGGGCGGCGTGCCGCCGGTGGACGGGCAGGACGTGGTGCTGTCGATCGACAGCAAGATCCAGTACCTCACCTACCAGGCGCTCAAGCAGTCGGTGGTGGACAACAAGGCCAAGAACGGCAGCGCGGTGGTGATCGATGCGAAAACGGGAGAGATTCTGGCGATGGCCAACTACCCCAGCTTCGATCCGAATACCCGCAAGCGCATGACCGAGGCGGACATCCGCAACTACGCCGTGACCGATGCCTACGAGCCCGGCTCGGTGCTCAAGCCCATCACCCTGAGCGCAGCATTGCAGGCCGGCATCATCACCCCGACTACGGTGTTCCATACCGCGCCGGGCTGCCAGCAGTTTTACGGCGCCAATATCTGCGATGACGACAACAACGGCAATATCGAACTGCCCCAAGTCATCCAGTATTCGAGCAACGTCGCCACTTCGCAGGTGGTGAGCAAGATGCCGGCGCAGGTGCAGTGGAATATGTACACCGCAGTGGGTTTTGGCCAGCGGCCGCAGATCGAGTTTCCCGGCGCGACCAGCGGGCTGATGCGGCCGATGAAACGCTGGCGCCCGATCGACCGCATCACCATGGGCTTCGGCTATGGGCTGGGCGTTTCCACGCTGCAGCTGGCACATGCCTATCTCATCTTCGCCGACCGTGGCCGCATCTTCCCGGTCACCCTGTTCAAGCACGATGAGGCGCCCGAAGGCGTGCAGGTCGTCGCCCCCGCTGTGGCGCGCGAAATGCGCGGCATGCTGGCGCTGGTCACGCAGCCCGGCGGCACCGCCCCGGCAGCGGCCGTGCCCGGCTACTCCACCGGCGGCAAGACCGGCACCGCCTGGATTGCCAAGGATGGCAAGTACGACAAAAAGCTGTTCCGGGCGCAGTTCGTCGGGCTGGCGCCGATCCATCATCCGGTGCTCGTGATGGCGGTTTCGGTCGATCAGCCGACGGGCGGAAAGCATTTCGGCGGGCAGGTGTCGGCCCCGGTGTTCGGCGCGGTGGTGCCGCAGGCGCTGCGCATTCTCGGGGTACAGCCCGATCTGCCCGTCAAGCCCGATCTCGTTCCCGCGCAAACCGCGCAAGCCCTGCAACTCCCGGCCGGCCGGGCGATGAAGGGGGGCGCATGAATGTGACTTTGAAGACGGTCGATGCCGTACTGCAAGCGTTGCGCGCCTTGGGCGTCGCCGCCGATGCGCCGTGTACCGCCGACAGTCGCAGCCTGCAGCCCGGCGAGGTGTTCGTCGCCTGGCCGGGGGCGGCGCGCGATCCGCGTCAGTTCGTGGCGCAGGCCTTGGCCGCGGGGGCAGCGGCCGCGCTGGTCGAGGTTGAGGGCGCGCAGCATTTCGGCTTCACCGATCCGCGCATTCTGACCGTTGACGGGCTCAAGGCGCTGGCCGGGCCGCTTGCGGCGGCCTGGTATGGACATCCGTCCGAGGCCGTCAAGCTGCTGGCCGTGACCGGCACCAATGGCAAGACTTCCTGCGCCCTGTGGGCAGCGCAGGCCCTGAACGCGGCTGGGCAGCGCTGCGGGGTGATCGGCACGCTGGGCGCTGGATGGCCGGACGCGCTGCAGCCCACCGGCTTCACCACCCCCGACCCGGTGCGGCTGCAGGCGATCCTGGCGCGGCTGCGCGAGCAAGGCGCGCTCTGGTGCGCCATCGAGGCATCGAGCATCGGCCTGGACGAACATCGGCTGGCGGGTTGCGCAATTCATGCTGCCGCATTCACCAATCTGACGCAAGACCATCTCGACTACCACGGCGACATGGCGGCCTATGCGCGCGCCAAGCGGGCGCTGTTCGCCTGGCCGGGCCTGCAGCATGCCGTACTGGATATTGACGACCCCTACGCCGCAAGCGTCTTGCTCGCCGATTGCCGCAGCGGGGCGCTGCAGGTGCAGACCACCGCGCTGATCGCCAAGGCCGACTGGTGTGCGGAAGATGTGGTGCAGGCTTCCACCGGCCAGCGTCTCACTCTGGTGCATCACCACCATCGCCACGCGCTCGATCTGCCCGTGCTGGGCGCTTTCAACCTGCGCAATCTGCTGGTGGTCGCCGCGCTGCTGCACACCACGGGGCTGGACGACGCAGCCATTGTCGGCGCATTGCGCACGGTGCGCGCCGTGCCGGGTCGCATGCAGATGCTGGGCGGCATCGGCGCGCCGCTGGCGGTGATCGACTACGCCCACACCCCCGACGCGCTGGACAAGGCGCTGCGCGCGCTGCGGCCTGTCACCGCCAAGCGTAAAGGCAAGTTGTGGTGCGTGTTCGGCGCCGGCGGCGACCGCGATACGCGCAAGCGCCCGCTGATGGCGCAGGCCGCCGAGGCCCACGCCGACCGCGTGGTGCTGACCAGCGACAACCCGCGCAGCGAAGCGCCGGGCGCAGTCCTGCAAGATCTGCTCGCCGGTCTGCAGCAACCCGCGCAAGCCCTGCTGATCGAAGACCGTGCCGCCGCCATCGCCCAGACCCTGTCGCACGCCGCGGTGCACGACGTCGTGCTCATCGCGGGCAAGGGGCACGAAAACACGCAGGAGATTGCCGGACACAAGCAGGCCTTCAGCGACGCTTTCCATGCCCGCATGGCACTGGCCGCGTGCGGCGCCGGGCTTTGTACCTTGCGCGAACTGCGCGACTGGATCGGGCCTGACGCCCGCCTTATCGGCGAGGCCGACGTGGCGGTGAGCGCCATCGAGACCGACAGTCGCAAACTCACGCCGGGCGCGCTGTTCGTCGCCTTGCGCGGCGCCCGCTTCGACGCGCACGACTTTCTGCCGCAAGCTGCGGCTGCTGGCGCGCGCGCGCTGCTGGCCGAGCAAGGCGTGGCCGCTTCCGGGCTGCCCGGCATCGAGGCGCCCGACACCCTGCGCGCATTGGGCCTGTTGGCGCGAGGCTGGCGGCGGCAACAGGCGCTGCCGCTGATCGCGGTGACCGGCAGCAACGGCAAGACCACGGTGACGCAGATGCTGGCGTCCATTCTGGCGGCGTGGCAGGGCGAGGACCGGCGTCTGGCGACGCAGGGCAACTTCAACAACGAGGTGGGTCTGCCGCTGACCTTGCTGCGCTTGCGGCCGCAACATCAGGCCGCCGTGGTCGAGCTCGGGATGAACCATCCGGGCGAGATCGCCTGGCTCGCCAGTCTGGCCGAGCCCACCGTGGCGCTGGTGAACAACGCCCAGCGCGAACATCAGGAATTCATGCACAGCGTCGAAGCAGTCGCGCACGAAAACGGCGCCGTGCTCGCGGCGTTGCCGCAGACCGGGGTGGCGGTGTTTCCCGCAGGCGACGCCCAGACCGCGATCTGGGTGGCGCAAGCCGCCGGTCGGCGTGTGTTGCGCTTTGCCCTGCGCGAAGAGGCTGAGGCGGGCGTGGAAGCTGAAGTCAGCGGCCATGCGTTTTACCGGCAAGGCCAGTTGCGTCTGCAATTGCATACCCCAGCGGGTCATGCCGAAGTGGGCCTGCAACTGCTGGGGCGGCATAACGCGCGCAATGCTCTGGCGGCGACTGCGGCGGCCTTGGCCGCGGGCGCTCCGCTGGATGCGATCTGCCGTGGACTGGAGACGTTCGCGCCGGTGGCCGGGCGTTTGGTTCCGCGGCGTCTGCGTTGCGCCGACGAGCGCACGCTGCTGCTGATCGACGACAGCTACAACGCCAATCCCGACTCGGTGCGCGCAGCCATTGACGTGTTGACCGAGCTGCCCGGGCGCAGCCTTCTGCTGCTCGGCGACATGGGCGAAGTCGGTGACAACGGCCCGGCATTCCATGCCGAAGTGGGGGCGTATGCGGCGCAGCGCGACGTGGCGGCGCTGTGGGCCTGCGGCGCCATGACGGCGCAGGCGGTCGCGGCCGCACAGGCGGCGGGCCTGGCGGCCGCGCGGCATCAGCCCGACCTGATGGACTTCACTCTGGATGCCGCAGCGCTGCGCGAATTCGACACCGTGCTGGTCAAAGGCTCGCGCTTCATGCGCATGGAGCGCGCGGTGCAGGCCATCGCCGCGCTGGCGGCGAACGGCAATGGCGCGTCCCCGCAGGAGGTGCACCATGCTGCATAGTCTGGCCATGTGGCTGATGGAGATCTCGCCCGATCTGCGCTTTTTCCGGGTGTTCAACTACATCACCTTCCGCGCGGTGATGAGCACGCTCACCGCGCTGTTCATCGGTCTGCTCGCGGGCCCCGCAGTCATCCGCAAGCTCACCGCGATGAAGGTCGGCCAGGCGGTGCGTCAGGACGGGCCGCAGACTCATCTCATCAAGACCGGCACGCCCACCATGGGCGGGGTGCTCATCCTGCTGTCCATCGGCGCGTCCACCTTGCTGTGGATGGATCTGAGCAACCGCTTCGTCTGGCTGGTGCTGCTGGTCACGCTCGGTTTCGGCGCCATCGGCTGGGCCGACGATTACCGCAAGGTGGTGTACCGCGACCCCAACGGCATGCGCTCGCGCGACAAGTACTTCTGGCAGACGCTCATCGGCGTGGCCGCCGCGTTCTACCTGGCTTTCGCCGTGTCGGGCAAGGGCAACGCCGAGGTCTGGCATCTGTTCGTGGCGTGGTTGCAAAGCGGCATGAGCATGCCCTTGCCCCCCGCTTCAGACCTCATCGTGCCGTTCTTCAAATCGGTCAGTTATCCGCTGGGGGTGACCGGCTTCATCGTGCTGAGCTATCTGGTCATCGTGGGCAGCAGCAACGCGGTCAACCTCACCGACGGCGCCGATGGCCTGGCCATCATGCCCGTGGTCATGGTCGGCAGCTCGCTGGGCGTGTTTGCCTACGTCACCGGCAATGCGGTGTATTCCAAATACCTGCTGTTCCCCTTCATTCCGGGAACGGGGGAGTTGCTCATTTTCGTGGGCGCGATGGTCGGCGCCGGGCTGGCGTTTCTCTGGTTCAACGCCTATCCGGCGCAGGTGTTCATGGGGGACGTGGGCGCGCTGGCGCTGGGCGGCGCTCTAGGCACCATCGCCGTGATCGTGCGCCAGGAAATCGTGCTGGCCATCATGGGCGGGGTGTTCGTCGCCGAAACCGTGTCGGTGATGATTCAGGTGACGTACTTCAAGTACACCAAGAAGAAGTACGGCGTGGGACGGCGCATTTTCAAGATGGCGCCGCTGCACCATCACTTTGAGCAACTCGGGGTGAAAGAGTCGCAGGTGGTGGTGCGGTTCTGGATCGTCACCATGATTCTCTGTCTGGTGGGTCTGGCGAGTCTGAAGCTGCGATGAACCTGAACTCACTCTCCGTTCTCGTGCTCGGCCTGGGCGAATCCGGCCTGGCAATGGCGCGCTGGTGTGCGGCGCAAGGCGCGCAGGTGCGCGTGGCCGACAGCCGCAGTGCGCCGCCCGGGCTGGCTGCGCTGCAGCGCGAAGTGCCTGCGGCACAGGTGCATTGCGGCAACCTGGGCGCAGATCTACTGGGCGACGCGCAACTGGTGTTGCGCAGCCCCGGCATTGCACCGCACGCGACCGAGTTTGCCGCACTCAAACAGGCGGCCGCCGAACGGGGCGTGCCGATGGCCGGTGAGCTGCATCTGTTGCAGTGGGCGCTCGACGCGCTGCGCGAAGAGCGAGGCTATGCGCCCAAGATCGTCGCCATCACCGGCACCAACGGCAAGACCACCGTCACCCGTCTGACCGGGCTGATGCTGGAGCGCGCGGGCTGGAGCGTGGCGGTGGCGGGCAATATTTCGCCGTCCATGCTCGACGTGCTGCAGGCCCGGCTTCAGGCCGACGATCTTCCCGCAGCCTGGGTGCTCGAACTCTCCAGCTTCCAGCTTCATGGCATGACCGACTTCGCCGCCGACGCGGCCACCGTGCTCAACATCACCCAGGACCATCTCGACTGGCACGGCGACATGACGGCCTATGCCGCCGACAAGGCCAACATCTTCGGGAATCAGGGCGCGCAGGGGGTCATGGTGCTCAACCGCGACGATCCGCAGGTGCTGGCCATGCAACGCCCGGGGCGCAAGTTGCGGCGTTTTGGTCTCTCGGCGCCGCAACAGCCGGGAGACTGGGGCGTGGTGCGCGAAGGCGGCATCGACTGGCTGGCGCGCGCACTTCCGGCAGAAGACCCCCCCCGAAATCGCCGCGGTGCGGCGATCTCCCCCCAGGGGGCCGGGCAAGGCTTGGGGCGGCCCGGCGCCTTGCCCGAGGCCGCGCTCCAGATGCAGCGCTTGATGCCCACCGAAGCCCTGCGCATTCAGGGCGCGCACAACCTTTCCAACGCGCTCGCCGCGCTGGCTCTGGGAGATGCCGTGGGCGCGCCGCTTGCGCCCATGCTGCATGCCCTGCGTGAGTATCGCGGAGAGCCGCATCGCATGCAGACCGTGGCGGTGATCGACGGCGTGCGCTGGATCGACGACAGCAAGGGCACCAACGTCGGCGCCACGGTGGCGGCGCTGGCGGGCATGGAGACGCCGGTGGTGCTGATCGCCGGGGGTGACGGCAAGGGGCAGGATTTTTCGCCGCTGCGCGCGCAGGCTGCGCGGCTGCGCGCTGCGGTGCTGATCGGCCGCGATGCGCAGGCCATCGCCGCGGAGCTGCAGGGGCTGGCCCCCACCGAATTCACGCAGTCCCTGGAGCAGGCTGTGCAACGCGCCGCCACGCTGGCAAAGACCGGCGATGCGGCGCTGTTGTCACCCGCTTGCGCCAGTCTGGACATGTTCCGCAACTACGCGCATCGCGCCGAGGTGTTTGTCGCTGCGGTGCGCAATCTGGCAGAGCAGCGCGGACAAGTCTGGAACGAAGGGGCCGACCATGCTTGAGCGCATGCTGCCTTTCCTCAGTCGCAATTTCCTCGGCCGCAAGCGCGACCAGGCCGCGGCCGATCTGCCGGTGCGCGTGGGGCATATGGCGCCGCGCAATTCGCGCATGCTGGAGTACGACCAGAACCTGGTCTGGGTCACGCTGCTGCTGCTGGCCTACGGCCTGGTGATGGTGTATTCGGCCACGATTTCCTTCCACGACTCGGTGCGCTACGCGCAGTGGTCGCCCTATCACTATTTCGCGCGTGATTTGTTTTCCATCGCTGCGGCGTTGCTGGCGAGCTGGATCGTGGTGCAGATTCCGATGGCCGAGCTGCAGAAATGGTCGATGCGCTTTTTCTTCCTCTCGCTGATCGGGCTGGTGCTCGTGCTGCTGCCGCATATCGGCAAGGATGTGAATGGCTCCAAGCGCTGGGTGGTCTTCCCCGGCGGGCTGAACTTCCAGCCCTCCGAGCTGGTCAAGCTCACCGCGCTCATCTATGCCGCCGATTTCATGGTGCGCAAGCAGGAGGTCAAGCAAAGCCTGCTCAAGACCTTCCTGCCGATGATGGCGGTGATGATGATCGTGGGCGTGCTGCTGCTGGCCGAGCCCGACATGGGCGCCTTTCTGGTCATCGCTTCCATCACGCTGGCCATCCTGTTTCTCGGCGGGGCCAACGGCAAGCTGTTTTCGGTGTTCAGCGTGGCCGTGATCGGCGCTTTTGTGTTGATGATCGTGCTCTCGCCCTGGCGGCGTGATCGCATCTTCGCCTATCTCAACCCCTGGTCGGAATCGAATGCGCTGGGCAGCGCCTATCAGCTCTCGCACGCGCTGATTGCGATGGGGCGCGGCGAGTGGTTCGGCGTCGGCCTCGGCGGCAGCATCGAAAAACTGCATTACCTGCCGGAAGCGCACACCGACTTTCTGCTGGCCATCATCGGCGAGGAGCTGGGCCTGGTGGGCGTCGGCGTGGTGATCTTCGCGTTCTACTGGATCGTGCGCCGCGCCTTCGACATCGGCCGACAGGCGCTGGTGCTTGACCGCATGTACAGCGCCCTGGTGGGGCAGGGCATCGGCGTGTGGATCGGCGGGCAGGCTTTCATCAATATCGGCGTGAACCTCGGTCTGTTGCCCACCAAGGGGCTGACGCTGCCGCTGATGAGCTACGGCGGCTCGGCGCTGCTGCTCAACTGCATGGCCATTGCCGTGCTGCTGCGCGTTGATTTCGAAAACCGGGTTCTGATGCGCGGAGGGCATGTATGACAAGCTCCCCCCGAGATCGCCGCGATGCGACGCTCCCCCTCCAGGGGGCGGAACAAGGCTTGGGACGGCCCGGCGCCTTGTTCCCTGCGGCTGGCGCCCCGGTCGCTGTCATCATGGCCGGAGGCACCGGCGGCCACATCTTTCCGGGCATTGCCGTGGGCGAGGGGCTGCGCGCCGCCGGATGGACGGTGCACTGGATGGGCGCGCCCACCGGCATGGAGGCGCAGCTCGCGCCGCGCCACGGTTTCGACATGCTTTGGGTGCGCTTCGGCGGTCTGCGCGGCAAAGGGCTGCTGACCAAACTGCTGCTGCCGCTCAACCTGCTGCGCGCCTTCTGGCAGGCTTTGCGCGGCTTGCGGCGCGTTAGCGCCGATGTGGTGGTGAGCATGGGCGGCTATATCGCCTTTCCCGGCGGCTTGATGAGCGTGTGGGCTGGGGCCAAGCTGGTGGTGCATGAGCAGAACGCCGTTGCCGGTCTGGCCAACAAGGTGCTTGCGCGTCTGGCCGACCGCAGCTACACCGCGTTTCCCGAGGTGCTGCCGGGTGCGCAGTGGGTGGGCAATCCGGTGCGTGCGGAAATCTGCGCCTTGCCTTCGCCCGAGCAGCGCTACGCCGGTCGCAGCGGGCCGCTGCAGGTGCTCGTGGTCGGCGGCAGTCTGGGCGCGCAGGCGCTCAACTCGCTGGCGCCGCAGGCGCTGGCGCTTTTGCCCGCGGGCGAACGCCCGCAGGTGCGTCATCAGAGCGGGGCCAAGCATCTGCCGACCCTGCAGCAGGCCTATGCCGACGCCGGTGTGCAAGCCGACTGCGTGGCTTTCATCGACGACATGGCCGCGGCTTATGCGCAGGCCGATCTGGTGATCTGCCGCGCCGGCGCCTCGACCGTGACCGAAGTGGCCTGCGCCGGTGTGGCGGCGCTGTTCGTGCCGTTTCCTCATGCGGTCGATGACCACCAGACGGTGAACGCGCAATTTCTCGCAGGCCGCGATGCGGCGCTGCTGATTCAACAACGCGACCTGAGCGCGCAGGGGCTGGCCGAGCTGCTGCAAAGCCTGGACCGCCCGCGCCTGCTGCAACTGGCGCAGGCCGCACGCGGCCTGGCGCGGCCCGATGCGGTGCAGGCTGTCGTAGAGGGCTGCAACGCCCTGCTGCCTGGGCGCGAAACGAGGCAAGGAACAGGAAGGCAAGGGCAGGGGCGATGAAACACGCCATTCGCAAAATTCATTTCGTCGGCATAGGCGGCGCCGGCATGAGCGGTATCGCCGAGGTGCTGCACAACCTGGGCTATGCCATCAGCGGCTCGGATCTGAACGAGAGCGCCACCGTGCGCCGACTGCGCGAGCTGGGCCTGCGCGTGGCCATCGGGCACGACGCGGCTCAAGTGCAGGATGCCGATGCCGTGGTCATTTCCACCGCCGTGCGTGCCGACAACCCCGAGGTGCTCGCAGCGCGTGCGCGCCACATTCCGGTGGTGCCGCGCGCGGTCATGCTGGCCGAGTTGATGCGCCTGAAGCGCGGCATTGCGATTGCGGGTACGCATGGCAAGACCACCACCACCAGTCTGGTCGCCAGCGTGCTGGCCGAGGGCGGGCTCGATCCGACCTTCGTGATCGGCGGCAGGCTCAACAGCGCCGGGGTCAATGCCAAGCTCGGGCAGGGCGAGTACATCGTGGTCGAGGCCGACGAATCCGACGCCTCTTTCCTCAACCTGCTGCCGGTCATGGCCGTGGTCACCAATATCGACGCCGACCACATGGACACCTACGGCCACGACCCGGCCCGGTTGCGCCATGCCTTCGTCGATTTCATCGCCCGGCTGCCGTTCTATGGCGCCGCGGTGCTGTGCGTGGACGACGCTGCGGTGCGCGGCATCATGCCGTTTGTTTCCAAGCCCATCACCAGCTACGGCTTCGCCGAAGACGCGCAGGTGCGCGCCATCGACGTGCGGGCCGAGGGCGCGCAGATGCACTTCACCGTGCTGCGTCGCAACGGCGTGCAACTGCCGCCGCTGTCCGTCACGCTGAACCTGCCGGGGCGGCACAACGTGCAGAACGCGCTGGCGGCCATCGCCGTGGCCACCGAACTGAACGTGGACGACGCCGCCATCCAGCGGGCGCTGGCCGGGTTTACCGGCGTGGGGCGGCGCTTCCAGCGCTATGGCGAAGTGGCGGCTCGCCACGGCGGGCGCTTCACCCTGATCGACGATTACGGCCACCATCCGGTTGAAATGGCCGCCACGCTGGCGGCGGCCCGCGGCGCCTTTCCGGGGCGGCGGCTGGTGCTCGCCTTCCAGCCGCATCGCTACACCCGCACCCGCGATCTGTTTGAAGATTTTGTGAAAGTGCTCGGCGATGCCGACGCGGTGCTGCTGGCCGAGGTGTACGCCGCCGGTGAAGCCCCGCTGGTGGCGGCTGACGGCCGCAGCCTGGCGCGTGCGGTGCGCGTGGCTGGCAAGACCGAGCCGGTGTTCGTCGAAGCCGTGGCCGATATGCCGCAAGCCATTCTGGAGATGGCGCGCGAGGGCGACGTGCTGATCTGCATGGGGGCAGGTTCCATCGGCGTCGTGGCCGCTCAAGTGGCAGCGCTGGCGGGCGGCACTGAGGGAGACGCGAAATGACGACATGGCCCCAGATCGATCCGCGCGGTCTGGGCCGCGTCGCGGTGCTCATGGGCGGGCTTTCCGCCGAGCGCGAGGTGTCGCTGATGTCGGGCAAGGGCGTGCTGGCGGCGCTGCAGTCGCGCGGGGTCGATGCCTTTGCTTTCGATCCGTCGGTGGACGACCTGGCTGCGCTCAAGTCGTTTGGCGCGCAGCGCGCGTTCATCAATCTGCATGGCCGCTGGGGGGAGGACGGAACGGTGCAGGGCGCGCTGGAACTGCTCGGCATTCCCTACACCGGGCCGGGCGTGCTGGCCTCGGCCCTGGCGATCGACAAGGTCATGACCAAGCGGCTGTGGCATTTTGAGAACCTGTCCACACCCAAATGGCGCGAGGTGGGCACGCTCATCGAGGCCCGAGCGGCTGCGGCCGATCTGGGCTTTCCGCTGATTTTCAAGGCTACGCATGAAGGCTCCACGCTGGGTCTCAAGCGCGCCGACAGCGAGGCCGAAGTGCAAGCCGCCTATCTCGAAGCCGCACGCTTCGACAGCCGGGTGCTGGTGGAGCAGTTCATCGAGGGCGACGAAGTGACCTGCGCGGTGATCGGCGCGGGCGATCAGGCGCGGGCGCTGCCGCTCATCCGCATCGTCGCCCCCGGCGGCAACTACGACTACGAACACAAGTATTTCAGCGACGACACCCGCTATATCTGCCCAAGCGAATTGCCTGCCGACGAAGAAGCGCGCATTCAGGATCTGGTCTTGCGCAGCTATCGCACGCTGGGCTGCCGCGGCTGGGCGCGGGCCGACGTCATGATTCGCGCGACCGACCGCCAGCCCTTCCTGCTGGAGATCAACACCTCGCCCGGCATGACCTCGCATTCGCTGGTGCCCATGGCCGCGCGCGTGGCCGGGCTGGAATACGCCGATCTGTGCCTGCTCATCCTCAGCATGGCGGCGCTCGATCAACCGCATAAGGCTGTTGACCCCCACGCTGCGGCTTCGCCTGCGCTGCCCCCCGAGGGGGCGCCCGCCGCCTTGGGGCGGCCCGGCGGCGGCGGGAGGAGCGACCGATGAGCAGCTACGCCCCGCGCGAACTCCCGCTCGACATCCGCCTGATGCAAGGCACCTCGCGTGCCCTGTTCTGGCTGGTGGCGCTTGGCTGCCTGTTCGTCGCCGGGCACTGGCTGATGCAGCGCAACTGGTGGGACATCCGCGCAGTGCGGCTTCAGGGCGACCTGCAGCGCATCAGCCCGGTGACGGTGCGGGCCGAGGCCTTGCCGCAATTGCGGGGCAATTTCCTCACCATCAATCTTGTGCAGGCGCAGAGAGTGTTCGAGAGCCTGCCGTGGGTGCGTACCGCTGTGGTGCAGCGGCTGTGGCCGATGCAACTGGCCGTCACGCTGCAGGCGCAGCAGCCGGTGGCCATCTGGCGCGAGCCGGGCAGCGCGCCGCAACTGGTCAACGCGCAGGGGCAGGCGTTCACCGCCAACCTCGGCGAAGTCCAGGGGCTGGGTCTGCCGCAGTTCAGTGGCCCGGTGGGAACCAGCGCGCAGGTCTTGCAGATGAGCCAGACCTTGCAGCCCTTGATGCAGGAATTTCATCAGACCGTCGCCACCCTGGCGCAAGGCAGCGGCGGCAACTGGAGCGTGCAGACCCGCTCTGGCCTGCGCATCGACCTGGGCAGTGCGCCCGACAGCGCGGCGACGCAGACCCGCCTCAAACAGTTCATGACCCTGTTGCCACAGCTCGAAGCCCGCTATGGGCGGTCCATCGACAGTGTCGATCTGCGCTATCCCAACGGTTTCGCCGTGCATCTGCAAGGTGTGGATCTGCCGGGCATGAACAAGACAACGAACAAGACACCGCAACTCGCGGGGAGGAAAGACTGACATGGCCAAGGACTACAAGGATCTGGTGGTGGCGCTGGACATCGGCACCTCCAAAGTGCTGGTGGTGGTTGCCGAAATGCTGGCCGATCGCGACAACCCGGCGGCGGGTTTCAAGATCGTCGGCATGGGCCAGGCGCCGACCGCGGGCATGCGCCGCGGGGTGGTGGTGGACATCGAGGCGACGGTGCAATCCATCCAGGCCGCGCTCAAGGAAGCCGAGCTGATGGCCGATTGCAAGATTACTCATGTGATCACCGGCATCACCGGCAGCCATATCCGCGGGCAGAACTCGCAGGGCATGGTGGCCATCAAGGATCGCGAAGTCACGCAGGCCGACGTCACCCGCGTGATCGAAACCGCCAAGGCGGTGAACATTCCGGCGGATCAGCGGCTGCTGCTGGTCGAGCCGCAGGAGTTCATCATCGATGGCCAGGAAGTGAAAGAGCCGGTGGGCATGAGCGGGGTTCGCCTGGAGGTGAACGTGCACATCGTCACCGGGGCGCAGACCGCGGCCGAGAACGTGATGAAGTGCGTGCGTCGCTGCGGCCTGGAGGTCGAGCAACTGGTGCTGCATCCGCTGGCGTCGAGCCACGCCGTGCTCACCGAGGACGAGAAGGAACTCGGCGTGGCGGTGGTGGACATCGGCGCCGGCGTGACCGACATCGCCATCTACACCGGGGGCGCCATCCGCCATACCGCCATCATTCCGGTGGCCGGCGAGCTGGTCACCAGCGACATCGCGATGGCCCTGCGTACGCCCACGCGCGACGCCGAAGACATCAAGATCGAGCACGGCATCGCCAAGCAGGTGCTGGCCAACCCGGAAGAGACGCTGGAGGTGCCGGGGCTGGGCGACCGCGGGCCGCGCATGCTGTCGCGTCAGGTGCTCGCCAGCGTGATCGAGCCGCGTACCGAAGAAATCTTCGCGCTGGCGCAGCAGGTCATTCGCGATTCCCACTTCGAGGATGTGCTGTCTTCCGGCGTGGTGCTCTGCGGCGGTTCGGCGCAGATGCCCGGCATGGTCGAACTGGCGGAAGACATTTTTCTCAAGCCGGTGCGCGTGGGCGCGCCCAGCTACACCGGCCCGCTGGCCGACATGGTGCGCAATCCGCGCATGGCGACGGTCATGGGACTGTTGGCCGAAGCCTTGCACCAGCGGCAACGCGGCGCGCGCATTGCGCAGAAGAGCAGTTCGGTCAAGGGCTCGCTGGGACGTTTGCGCGAGTGGTTTGCAGGGAATTTTTGAGTTCTGCGGGGCGGCGCCCGGAGGGTCCGGGTGCGGTCGCGCAGAGTGTGTTCGGCGGGCGTAGGGTGCGTCAGCCGGTTTTTAACGGAGGTGTGACATGGCTTTTGAAATGATCGAGAACGACGCCCAAAGCGCGTTCAACCAGGGAACCAACATCAGGGTAATCGGTGTTGGCGGCGGCGGCGGCAACGCGGTCGAACACATGATCGCCTCGGGCGTGCGCGGGGTGGAGTTCATCTGCGCCAACACCGATGCCCAGGCGCTCAAGACCTCCGGAGCGCATCAGTTCCTGCAACTGGGCAAGACGGGGCTGGGTGCTGGCGGCAAGCCGGTGGTCGGGCGCGAGGCGGCGGATCAGGCGCGCGGCCAGATTCGCGATGCGCTCGAAGGCGCGCACATGCTGTTCATCACGGCCGGCATGGGCGGCGGCACCGGTACCGGCGCCGCGCCGGTGATCGCCAAGATCGCCCGCGAAATGGGCATCCTCACGGTGGCCGTGGTGACGCGCCCGTTCGACTTTGAGGGCTCCAAACGCATGACTAACGCCGAGCAAGGCCTGGCCGAGCTGGAGGCCAATGTCGATTCGCTCATCGTCGTGCTCAACGAAAAGCTGCTGGAGGTGTATGGCGACGACATCAGCCAGAAAGAGGCCTTCGGCAAGGCCAATGACGTGCTGAAGAACGCCACGGGCGGCATTGCCGAGATCATCAATGTGCCGGGTCTGATCAACGCCGACTTCGAGGACGTGAAGAGCGTGATGGGCGAGCCGGGCAAGGCGATGATGGGCACCGCGGTGGCCAGCGGCCCCGACCGCGCCCGTCTGGCAGCCGAGCAGGCTGTGGTCTGTCCGCTGCTCGACGGTGTCGATCTCTCGGGCGCCAAGGGCGTGCTGGTGAACATCACCGCCGACGACTCGCTGCGCCTGGGCGAGACGCGCGAGGCGATGAACGCCATCCGCGCCTATGCCTCGCCGGAAGCCAACATCATTTTCGGCACGGTCAACGATCCGACCATGGGCGATTCGCTGCGCGTCACTGTGCTGGCTACGGGCTTGTGCGGCAAGGCTGAAAAGGCCGCGCCGGAACTCACCATCATCCGCACCGGCACCGACAACATGCCGCTGCGCACGCAGGGCTATGGCGGCCAAGCCGGCGCGGACCCGTATCAAAGCCCGGCGATCTGGCGCAGCGGTCGCGGCGCACCGTCGGCGCATGTGAACGCGCTGATGCAAAGCGGTATGGAAGAAATGGAAATTCCGGCTTTCCTGCGCAAGCAGGCGGACTGAACCTTTCTTCGAAAACGCGCCCGGTGACGGGACGCGGCGATGCACTGTGGCGGCATGGGCCGTACCGCAGGGCCTGCCCGTCCCCCCGACGGAGTGACCCGACTCCGCATGGGTTTGTCGCCGCCGCGCAGGAGCCGAGGCGTTGCCGCGCCCTGACAGATCACCTCCCTGTCAGGGCCAGCAACGCGGGCCAACAACGCAGGCTAAAAACGCGGGCAAAAGGCGCCTCGGTGCTCCTTTAGGGTCGTCAGCAGAATTCAGGCTTGGCGCCTAGAATGCATAGCATCTCGCAATCAAATTTAGAGTTCTCATAAGTTATTGACATGTTGGCGCAACGCACCATCCAATCCGTAAACCGCGCTGTCGGCGTGGGTCTGCACAGCAGTGAGCGGGTGGAGCTCACCCTGCGCCCCGCCCCGCCCGATACGGGCATCGTCTTCACCCGTACCGATCTGAGCGAGCCGGTCGAAATTCCGCTGAGTCCGTTTGCCGTGGTGGATACGCGCATGGCGACCACGCTGGGGCGCGATGACGTGAAGATCCACACCGTTGAGCATCTGCTGTCAGCCTGCTCCGGTCTGGGGATCGACAATCTGTATATCGACGTCACCGCCGAAGAAATCCCCATACTCGACGGCTCGGCGTCTTCGTTCGTTTATTTGCTGCAATCGGCAGGTATCGCGCTGCAAAACGCACCGAAAAGATTCATCCGGGTGCGTAAACCCGTTGAATTGCGGCTGGGGCAGGGCAGCGACCAGAAATGGGCGCGGCTGGAGCCCTACGACGGCTTCAAGCTGAGTTTCGACATCGATTTCGATCACCCCGCCGTCGATCAGACCGCGCAGTCCACCGTGTTCGATCTGGGGCGCGACTCGTATGTGAAAGACATCGCCCGGGCCCGCACCTTCGGCTTCATGCGCGATGTCGAAACCCTGCGCAGCAACGGCCTGGCGCTGGGCGGCAGCATGGAAAACGCCATCGTCATGGACGAATACCGCGTGCTCAACCAGGAAGGTCTGCGCTTCGACGATGAGTTCGTCAAACACAAAACGCTCGATGCCATCGGCGATCTGTACGTGGCGGGCAAGGCGCTGATCGGCGCGTACAGCGCCTTTCGCAGCGGCCACATGGTCAACAATCTGCTGCTGCGCGAACTCTTTGCCGATGAGTCCAGCTACGAGATCGTCAGCTTTGAAGACGCCACTCGCGCCCCGGCGGGTTTTCGCGCCGTTCCCACCTTCGCTTTTTGACGGCGTTCAGTCGGCCTGTTCAAGCAGTTGACGCAGCCTTGCCTTGACCTCAGCCGGGCATGAGGGCGGCTTGGTCGCTGTCGGCGCCGTCTGCGGCCCACGCTCTCCCTGCGGCTGCACCCGGATGCGCATGTCGCGCAGGGCGAAGCCGCGGTCTTGCAAGTGCCGCAGCAGGGTCGGCTTGAACTGACTGAGCTTGGCGGCCACCGCGCTCGAACTGGCGGTCAGGCTCCACACCCCGTCCTGCCAGCGCCCCGCCTGCACGCCGTCCAGCAAAGCCGGGGGCAGCAGCGGACGGGCGGATTGCCACATCTGGTGCGAAAGCGTGGCGGCGTCGCGCAGCGCGGCTATGGGGGGAGAAAGGCGCGCCCAGGCCGATAACGATGCGGCGCCTTTCTGGATGAAAGGCGCCGACGACACGGCGGCGGATGGACGTTGGGTAGGCATGGGCAGAGGGAACAGACTGGAAATCCTGGAGTCCACCCCCATTGTGCCAGCCTGCGGACGGTAAAAACGCACGCATACAATGAAATGTTCTCGGAAAGTCGGGCGTGTGTCTGTCGCTGCGGCCTTCCCTCAAAACCACACTCAAAGACTGCGGGCCTGGAGTCCGCCTTCCCATGCCAGTCAAATTCCTCACCAGTCTGTTCGGCAGCCGCAACGAACGTTTGCTGCGCCAGTACCGGCGCGTGGTCGAGCGCATCAACGCCCTGGAACCGCAATTCGAAAAACTCAGCGATGATGAACTCAAGGCCAAGACCGCCGAGTTTCGCCAGCAAGTCGAAAATGGCCGCAGTCTGGACGATCTGCTACCCGAGGCATTTGCCGTGGTGCGCGAAGGGGGCAAGCGGGCGCTGAAGATGCGCCACTTCGATGTGCAGATGATTGGCGGCATGGCGCTTCACTACGGCAAGATCGGCGAAATGCGTACCGGCGAGGGCAAGACCCTGGTGGGCACGTTGCCGGTTTACCTCAACGCGCTCTCAGGCAAGGGCGTGCATGTGGTCACGGTGAATGACTATCTGGCCCGGCGCGATGCCGAGTGGATGAGCCGCCTCTACACCTTCCTCGGTTTGACTGTGGGCATCAACCTGCCCAATATGACCAAGCCGGAGAAGCAGGCGGCCTACGCTGCCGATGTGACCTACGGCACCAACAACGAGTACGGCTTCGATTATCTGCGCGACAACATGGTGTATGAGCCGGCCGAGCGGGTGCAGCGCGGCTTGAACTATGCGCTGATTGACGAGGTCGATTCCATCCTGATCGACGAGGCGCGCACGCCGCTGATCATCTCCGGTCAGGCCGACGACAACACCGATCTGTACAAGAAGATCAACGTCATCGTCCCGCGTCTGGAGCGCCAGATCGGCGAAGAAGACCCGATCACCGGCAAGGGTGTGGAGAAGCCCGGCGATTTCAACGTCGATGAGAAAGCGCATCAGGTGATTCTCACCGAGTCGGGCCACGAGAAGGCCGAGGCCATTCTCACCGAAATGGGGCTGATTCCCCCGGGCACCACGCTGTACGACGCGGCCAACATCGCGCTGATGCACCATGTGTATGCGGCGCTGCGCGCCAATCACCTCTACCACCGCGATCAGCACTATGTGGTGCAGAACGGCGAGGTCATCATCGTGGACGAGTTCACCGGCCGCATCATGGCGGGCCGCCGCTGGTCCGACGGGCTGCATCAGGCGGTGGAAGCCAAGGAAGGCGTGGACATCCAGAGCGAGAACCAGACGCTGGCCTCGATCACTTTCCAGAACTACTTCCGCATGTACGCCAAGCTCGGCGGCATGACGGGTACGGCCGATACCGAAGCCTTCGAGTTCCAGGAAATCTACCAGCTCGAAACCGTGGTCATCCCGACCAACAAGCCCATCCGCCGCAAGGATGCGCAGGACAAGGTTTACAAGACTGCGCACGAGCGCGATCTGGCGGTGGCCGAAGACATCCGCGACTGTCACGAGCGCGGCCAGCCGGTGCTGGTGGGCACCACCTCCATCGAGAGCAGCGAAAAACTCTCGATGCTGCTGCAGCAGAAAAAGCTGCCGCATCAGGTGCTCAACGCCAAGCAGCACGCGCGTGAAGCCGAAATCGTGGCGCAGGCCGGACGTCCGGGCATGATCACTATCGCCACCAATATGGCCGGTCGGGGCACCGACATCGTGCTCGGCGGCAATGTGGAAAAGCAGTGCGAGATCATCGAGGCCGATCCCAACGTTTTGGACGAGGAAAAAGCCGACAAGATCCACACCCTCAAGAGCGAGTGGGAATCGCTGCACGACAAGGTGCTCTCGGCCGGCGGCCTGCACATCATCGGCACCGAGCGGCATGAGAGCCGCCGTGTGGACAACCAGTTGCGCGGCCGTTCCGGGCGGCAAGGCGACCCTGGCTCCACCCGTTTCTATCTGTCGCTCGACGACTCGCTGATGCGCATCTTCGCCGGCGACCGGGTCAAGGCCATCATGGAACGGCTGAAGATGCCCGAGGGCGAGGCCATCGAAGCCGGCATGGTCACGCGCTCGATCGAGAGCGCGCAGCGCAAGGTGGAGGCGCGCAACTTCGACATCCGTAAGCAACTGCTCGAATACGACGACGTGTCCAACGAGCAGCGCAAAATCATCTATCAGCAGCGCAATGAACTGCTCGACTCCACCGAGGTCAGCGAGCAGATCACTTCACTGCGCCAGGGCGCCTTCTCCGATCTGGTGCGCGCCTATGTGCCCGAGCAGAGCATGGAAGAGCAGTGGGATATTCCCGGCCTCGAAAAAGTGCTGCGCGATGAATGGCAGATCGAGCTGCCGCTCAAAGAGTGGCTGGAGTCTGACGAGAACATGACCGATGAGGACGTGCTCGAGCGCGTGCTCGAAGCCGCCGATACCGCTTACTCCACCAAGGTCGATCTGGTCGGACGCGACAACTTCGCCCAGTTCGAGCGCGTGGTGCTGCTGCAGACCCTCGACCAGCAATGGCGCGAGCATCTGTCCTCGCTCGATCATCTGCGCCAGGGCATCCACCTGCGCGGTTATGCGCAAAAGCAGCCCAAGCAGGAATACAAGCGCGAGGCGTTCGAGCTATTTGGCATGATGCTCGATTCGGTGAAGTCCGAAGTCACCCGCGTGCTGATGACCGTGCAGGTGCAAAGCCCGGAGCAGGCCGAACAGGCCGCCGAGAACATGGAGCAGCAGGCGCAGCGCATCCACATCAACTTCCAGCATGCCGATGCGGCATCCGGCATTTCAGTGCTCGACAGCACCGAGGCGGCGCTGGCCGGCATGGCCGTCGCAGGTGGCGCCGCCGCTGCATCGCTACCGGAGAATCCTTACCCCAAGGTCGGTCGCAACGATCCCTGCCCTTGCGGCAGCGGCAAGAAATACAAGCATTGCCACGGCAAGCTGAGTTGAGCCCGGCTGCAGGGCCCGTCGGGCCTGCAGCCCATCCTGAATGGCATCACTTTGTGGAGAGTCTGTCATGGCGGTGAATCTTCAAGTCCCTGATCCAAGTCGCCTGCACGCCGTTGAAGGCGTTTTGCTGGGTGTCGCCGAGGCGCAGATCCGCAAGCCGGGGCGCAAGGATGTCACCGTGATCCAGATCGCACCCGGCGCCAGCGTGGCGGGAGTGTTCACCCAGAACCGGTTTTGCGCCGCGCCGGTGCAGATGTGCCGCGAGCATCTGCAAAGCACCAACGGGCAGGACGTGCGCGCCCTGGTCATCAACACCGGCTGCGCCAATGCCGGAACCGGCGCTCAGGGTCTGGCCGATGCGCGGCAAACCTGCGTGGAACTGGCTGGCCTGCTTGGCGTGCAGCCCGAGCAGGTGCTGCCGTTTTCCACCGGCGTGATTCTGGAGCCGCTGCCCATGCAGCGCCTGCTTGGCGGCCTGCCCGCCGCGATTGCCGCAGCGCGCAGCGAAGGCTGGCTCGATGCCGCTGCCGCCATCATGACCACCGACACCTTGCCCAAGGCGGCCAGCGCGCAGGTGGTGATTGACGGCGTCACCGTGACGCTGAGCGGCGTCAGCAAGGGCGCGGGCATGATCCGCCCCAACATGGCCACCATGCTCGGCTTCATCGCCACCGATTGCGCCGTCAGCCCTGACGTGCTGCAGCAGCTCACCCGCGCCGCGGCGGACGAATCGTTCAACAGCATCACCATTGATGGCGACACCTCGACCAACGATTCCCTCGTCGTCGTCGCCACGGGCAAGACGGATCTGGCGAAGATCACCCGCGCTGACAGCCCGCAGGCGCAGGCCTTGCAGGCCGCGCTCACCGCGCTGGCGCAGCAACTCGCCCAGGCCATCGTGCGCGACGGCGAAGGCGCCACCAAGTTCATCAGCGTGCGGGTCGAAGGCGCACGCAGCCGCGACGAAGCGCGCTTGGTGGCCTATGCCGTGGCGCATTCGCCTTTGGTGAAAACCGCTTTCTTCGCCAGCGACCCCAATCTGGGCCGCATTCTGGCGGCAGTGGGTTACGCCGGGGTGGCCGATCTCGACGTGGAGGGCGTCGATCTCTACCTTGATGACGTGCATGTCGCCACGCGCGGCGGCCGCCACCCCGCTTACCGCGAGGAAGAGGGCCAGCGCGTGATGAAACAGGCCGAGATCACCGTGCGCATCGCGCTGGGCCGTGGCGCGGCGGCGGCGACGGTGTGGACCTGCGATCTGTCGCACGACTACGTGTCCATCAATGCCGATTACCGCTCCTGAAATCCATGCCGACCCAAACCGGAACCCGCAGCAAGACGGCCCGCACCCAAGCCCGCGTTGAAGTTGAAGCATCCCGTGCCGATGCGCCAATGTCCATTGATCTGAGCGGCCAGCTTGCCGCGCTGTTTCAACGAGCCAATGGCCTACTTGATCGGCTGGAAACGCTGCTGCCTACTCCGTTGTCCGAGCCCGACTGGGCTGCCTCGGTCGCCTTCCGCTGGATCAGCAAGGGCGGGCGCAAGCAGCTGGCGCCTGTACACAAACTCTCGCCCATCACTTACGACGATCTGATCGGCATCGATGATCAACGCCGCAAGGTCGAGCGCAATACCCGCCAGTTCGTGCAGGGCAAACCGGCCAACAACGTGCTCATCACCGGCTCGCGCGGCACGGGCAAATCGTCCCTGGTCAAGGCCAGTCTGAACAAGTTCGCGCGCCAAGGGGTGCGTCTCATCGAGGTGGACAAGGCCGATCTGGTCGATCTGCCCGAACTCACCGATCTGCTCGCAGATCGTCCCGAGCGTTTCATCGTATTCAGCGACGATCTGTCGTTCGAGGAAGGCGAGCCGGGCTACAAGGCGCTCAAGTCGGTGCTCGACGGCTCGGTCAGCGCCACGGCGGACAACGTGCTGATCTACGCCACCTCCAACCGGCGGCATCTCATGCCCGAGTATCTGCAGGAGAACCTGAGCTACAAGCATCTCGAGAATGGCGAGATCCATCCGGGCGAAGTTGTGGAAGAAAAAATTTCCCTGTCCGAGCGCTTCGGACTCTGGGTGAGTTTCTATCCCTACAGTCAAGACGACTATCTGCGCATCGCCGAGCATTGGTTGCGCGCGTTCGGCGTGAACGACAGGCAGCTGGACAAAGCCTTGCAGGAGTCGCTGGTCTGGGCGCTGGAACGCGGCTCCCGGTCTGGCCGCGTGGCCTGGCAGTTCGCCCGCGACTGGGCGGGGCGCGGCGGGAGGTGAACCCGGCCCCGTCTCAGCGCACGCCCGTTGCGGTGGCGGTCGGGCTGATGGTGCGCGCAGACGGCGCTTTTCTCATGGCTTCGCGCCCCGAGGGCAAGCCCTATGCGGGTTACTGGGAGTTTCCAGGGGGCAAGCTGGAAGTCGGCGAGTCGTTGCAGGACGCGCTGGCCCGGGAGTTTGAAGAAGAACTTGGGGTGCGCGTGCGTGAGGCCCAGTTCTGGCGCAGCTTGCGCGTGGACTATCCCCATGCCCTGGTCGATCTGCAGTTCTGCCGCATCACCGCGTGGGACGGCGAACCGCAGGGCCGCGAAGGCCAGCAACTATCGTGGCAAACACTGCCGGTTGCGCTCAGCCCGGTGCTGCCCGGCGCACTGCCGGTGTTGGAGTGGCTGGCGCAGGAGCGGGGCTGAGCGCGGCGCACGGCTCAGTGTGTGCTCAGTGGCCGCTCAGATTGCGCTCAGTGGGGCTGGCCCCGGTTCTGCGGGTTGCTGCGTTCGAGTTCATGTTCCAGCGCGTCTATATCAGCGGCATCGGGCTTGGCCTGCACGCGATAGCTCTCGCTGGCCCAGGCGCCGAAATCAATCGACTTGCAGCGCTCGCTGCAAAACGGGCGCCAGGGATTGCTCAGGCTGTAAACCGTCAGCGTGCCGCATTGCGGGCATCGCACCTTGGGCCGTGAGGTGGGAGAAGAATCTGAGTCCATGGCAAATTTCAAGGACAAAGGGTCATGTCGAAAGGCACTTCATCCGTGCTGGGGGTTATGCGCCAATCGGCGTCGGGGTGCATGAAACGCACCGAAACCATGAGCCGGTGGCCGGTGATTTCCGGTATCAGACCCAGAGCGCCGTCGATGCGCAGTCGCAGCAGTTGATAGGTTTTGCCGGCGAGTTGTTGCTGGTAGGCGCCATTGACGGCCTGGATCTTGCGCGTACTGCCGGCGTCGCGCAGCAGACGCAGCAGCAGTTCTATGCTGCTGGCCAGCGGAGCGAAGGCTTGCAGCCATTGCGCCAGATTGCTTTGGCGCTGTTGCTGCGGCAAATGCTGCCAGGCGTAATAGGCGGGCAGGTCGAATTCGCAGGTGCCGCCGGGAATGCCCGCCCGGCTGCGGATCGCCATGAGCCATTCGTTGTCCTGCAGGCTCTGGCCCGCGCGACCCTGCTGCTGACCGAGCGCCTGGTAGGCCTGATCGAGTTCGCCGAGCACGGTATCGAGCACTGATTCAGCTACCGCAGGGTTGCCCCGATAGGCGATGAAGGCCTGCCGCTGGCGTTCGAGTTCTTTGAGGATTTCAGACTTGAGATCCTGGCGGCTTGCGACATCCATGATCTCGAACAGGGTGACCAGCGCGAAATGGTGATGCTCCGGCAGGGCGCTTTGCTGCAGCACATCGACCCGGCGGAACAAGTGTTCCAGCCTGAGCAGTGTGCGCACGCGTTCGTGCAGGGGGAATTCGTACAGAATCACGGACCGATCCAGTTTGGTGCCGCAAGGGCTCAAGACCCTGCGCGGGAGATATTGGTTTTGTCGCTAGTGCAGTGTTTTACGCTATCTGGAACATAAAACCGCGTCTTTGCCGCCAGGGCGGCGTTGCCAATCCGCGCGATACCTACGGGTATCGCTGTGGTTGGCGCCTTGCCCTGACGCCAAATCCATCGGTTTTATTGGTTCCATCAAGCGTAAAACACTGCACTAGCGGGAGATGCGGCGGCTACCCGCATTGTCCTTCAAGCCGCGACCGAACTCAATTTTTGTGCACAAGTCGCAAATACTGCGCATGCAGCAAGTCGACCTGACCGGTCAGGCTCTGCAGATCGCCGCTGTTGTCGATCACCTCATCGGCCACTGCCAAGCGCTGCGCGCGGGTGGTCTGTGCCGCAAGAATGGCGTTGATCGCGGCAACATCCAGACCTGAGCGCGCTTGCACCCGCGCGACCTGCATCTCGACGGGGCAATCGACGACGCAAAGACGGTCGATCTGCGGCCGCCAGCGCGCCAGATTTTCGACCAGCAGGGGCACGACGAAAACGAGGTAAGCGCCCTCCAGTTGAAAGGCGGCCTCGCGCATGGCCGCGCCGATCCGAGGATGCAGGATCGATTCGAGCCGCGCGCGTGCTTGTGGGTCGCCAAACACCTGTTGGCGCATGGCGGTACGGTCGAGCGCGCCGCTGGCATCGCAGATATGCGGGCCGAAGGCCTCAATGAGAGCAGGCATGGCAGCGCCCCCGGCGGCGGTGAGCTGGTGGGCCAGCACGTCGGCATCGACTATGGCGGCCCCGAGCGCGGCAAACCGATCGGCCGCTGCCGACTTGCCCGAGCCGATGCCGCCCGTCAGGCCAATGCGCAGGCGGGGTGCACGGTTCATGCCCCGGAGGCGGGAAGCAGCAGTGCCACCAAAGTGTTTGGCCCGATCAGCAGCAACAAAATGCCGGCGGCGGCAAGAAACGGCCCGAAAGGAATCGGGCGACCGCGCTCCGTCAGTTTGAGCAACTGCAAGGTGATGCCGATAACCGCGCCGCAAATGCTGGACAGCAGAATGATGGGCAGCAGCGCAGCGACGCCAAACCAGGCGCCGAGCGCAGCCAGCAGCTTGAAGTCGCCAAAGCCCATGCCCTCCTTGCCGGTCAAGAGCTTGAAGCCTTGGTAGACCGTCCAGAGCGCGAGGTAACCGACAGCTGCCCCCCACACCGCGCTGGAAAGCTGCTCCGGGTGCAGCCAGGCGTGCCACAGCAGCCCGAGCCACAACAGAGGCAGGGTGATGCTGTCGGGCAGCAGCGTGGTGTCGAAATCGATCAAGGCCAGGGTGATCAGCGCCCAGAGCAGGACGATGTAGGCCAGGCTGTCCCCGCTCGCGCCCCAGCGCACGACCACCGCCGCAGTCAGCAGCGCGGTGATCAGTTCGACCAGCGGATAGCGCGGCGAAATCGTCGTGTGACAACTCGAGCAACGCCCGCGGAGGAACAGATAGCTGAGCACCGGAATGTTCTCCCACCACTGGATCTGATGACCGCAGGACGGACAGCGCGAACGCGGCGCGATGAGATCGAAGCGCTCGGCGGGCTGGGTTTGAGCGTCCGGATGAAGTGTGGCGTGGGCGTCCGCCTGCCACTGCCGCTCCATCATCACCGGCAGACGGTAGATGACCACATTCAGAAAGCTGCCCACCGCCAGGCCGAACAGCCCGGCGGCCACGATCCAGAACGTCAGCGGTAGCGCGCCGAAATCGGGCATCAACCGACCACCTTGCCGAGGTTGAAGATCGGCAGGTACATCGCCACCACCAGCCCGCCGATGATCACGCCGAGGAACACGATGATGATCGGCTCCAGCAGGGCCGAGAGGTTTTTCACCAACTCATCCACCTCGGCCTCATAGATGTCGGCCGCCTTGCTCAGCATTGAATCGAGCGAGCCCGACTCTTCACCGATGGAGGTGAGCTGAATGACCAGCGGCGGAAAGACTCCCTGCGTCTGCATCGACGTCGTCAGGCTGGTGCCAGTGGAAACGTCTTGCTGGATTTTTTCGGTGGCGCGCAGATAAACGATGTTGCCGGCCGCGCCGCCCACTGCGTCCAGCGCTTCCACCAACGGCACCCCGGCGCCGAACATCGTGGCCAGTGTGCGGGTCCAGCGGGCCAGCGCGCCCAGCCGAACCAGTTTGCCGAAGACCGGCACGCGCAGCAGCAGCCGGTCCATGGTCTCCTGCATCTTGATGGACTTTTTCCACGACTGCATAAAGAAGTAGCCGCCCAGAAAAATGGTGCCAAACAGGATGTACCAGTAGTGCACGAAAAAGTTGGATATAGCCACCACCATCAGCGTGGGGGCGGGCAGGCTGGCGCCGAACTGCGAGAACACGTCCGTGAACACCGGCACGACGAACAGCATGATGATGGACACCACCACGAAGGCCACGACCATCACCGCAATCGGGTAGGTGAGCGCGCTCTTGATCTTGCTGCGGATGGCCAGCGACTTTTCCTGATACGTGGCTAGGCGGTCGAGCACCAGTTCGAGCATACCGGCCGTCTCGCCCGCTTCGACCAGGTTGCAATACAACGCGTCGAAGTATTTGGGGTGTTTGCGAAAGGCGTTCGACAAACTGGTGCCGGTTTCCACATCGCCGCGGATGTCCATGATCAGTCGGGCCATGTTGGGGTTGGGATGGCCGCGACCCACGATGTCGAAGGATTGCAGCAGCGGCACGCCGGCCTTGATCATGGTCGACATCTGCCGGGTGAACGTGGAAATGTCCTTGGCCTTGATCGCCTTGCCGCTGGTCAGGCGGCGTTTCTTGACCTTGGTGACCAGAATGCCCTGGCGCCGCAAAGACGCCGAGACGATGGCTTCACTTCCCGCACGCAGTTCGCCGCGCTGGAGCTTGCCTTGCCGATCCTTGCCCTCCCACTGAAACAGCGCTTCCTTCGCCGTCCGTGCTGCTGCTGTAGCCATGGTGCTTCCCCCGTTTACTCGTTGGACACGGCGATGATTTCTTCCAGGGACGTGACCCCCAGTTTCACCTTGATCAGCCCGGACTCCCGCAGAGAACGCACGCCTTCCTTGCGTGCTTGCTCGGCGATGTCCATGGCTGTGCCGTGGTTAAGGATGATGCGCTGTATTTCTTCCGTAATGGGCATGACCTGATAGATGCCGACACGGCCCTTGTAGCCCGAGCCGCCGCAGGCATTGCACTTTCCCGCCTTGTAGGGCTTCCAACTGCCGTCCAGGTCTTCTTCGCGAAATCCGGCTTCCAGCAGGGTTTGTGCGGGCAGGTCGACTGGGGTCTTGCACTGGGTGCAAAGCTTGCGCGCCAGACGCTGCGCCGTGATGAGAATCACGCTGGACGCAATGTTGAACGCGGGCACGCCCATATTCATCAGGCGGGTCAGCGTGTTGGGGGCGTCATTGGTGTGCACCGTGGAGAGCACCAGGTGGCCGGTTTGCGCGGCCTTGATCGAAATGTCTGCGGTTTCCAGATCGCGGATCTCGCCCACCATGATGATGTCGGGATCCTGGCGCAGGAAGGCGCGCAGCGCATTGGCGAAATTCAGCCCCGCCTTTTCGTTGACGTTGACCTGGTTGATGCCGGGCAAATTGATTTCAGCCGGATCTTCGGCAGTCGAGATATTGACTCCCGGCTGGTTCAGGATGTTCAGGCAGGAATAGAGCGACACGGTCTTGCCGCTGCCGGTCGGGCCTGTCACCAGAATCATGCCGTAGGGGCGATGAATCGCACGAAGCAGTTTTTCCCGCTCTTCCGGCTCGTAGCCCAGCGCGTCGATGCCAAGCTTGGCCGAGGAAGAGTCCAGAATCCGCATCACAATTTTTTCGCCGTACAGCGTGGGCAGTGTGCTCACCCGAAAATCGATCGATTTTTCCGGGCTGATGCGCAGCTTCATGCGCCCGTCCTGCGGCACGCGGCGTTCGGCGATGTCCAGTTTGGAAATGACCTTGATGCGCGAAGCGAGCTTTTCTTTGATCGAGGCCGGTGGCTGCGCGATTTCACGCAGCTCGCCGTCCACGCGAAAGCGGATGCGATAAAAATGCTCGAAGGGCTCGAAATGCAGGTCGGAAGCGCGCATATTAATCGCGTCGATCAGCATTTTTTGCAGGAACCTGACCACCGGCGCGTCATCGACTTCGGCAGTCTGCTCCTTGGTCTCGGTTGCTTCGCTGCCATCGCTGAGATCGCCCAGATCGAAATCTTCGCCAACCAGGGCGGAGATCTGCGAACTGGCAGATTGACCGGCCTGGTCGATGATGCGCGTCAGCTTGTCATACTCGACGACGACCAGCTCGATCTGCGCCTGCGATTGAAACTTGATCTTGTCTTCCGCCTCGTGATCGGCTGGGTCGGCCGTCGCGACCACCAGACGGTTGCCGCGCTTGAGCAGAGGCAAAACCTTGTAGCTCTGAATGATCTTCGAGTCGATGGCGCCCGTCGCCAGGCGGGTCGGGTCATAGGCATCAAGGTCCAGCAGCGGCAATGAAAATGTTCTGCTGACCCAGTGCGCCAGATCAGGCGCATTCATCGATCCACTGCCGATCAGCGTGGCAATGAAGCTTGTGCGCGTTTCCTGCCCACGCTGATGGATCTGTTCGACCAGGGTGCGCGGCAGCAGCTCGGCCTGCACCAAGGCGTGCGCCAGACCTGGCAAGGTCTTGGAAGGCGGCGAAGCGGACGCGGCGATCGAAGTGGCGGACATGATGCTGCAGAGAATAGGCCGCCCATAATGCGTGCGGCCGGGAGGTTTTGTAAATCCTTCACGCTGCTCGCGGCATCGTGGTGGCGTGAAAAATCCACAGTTTAAAGGGGTAACGGCACGAACTTAAGGATCTTGAAGGGTGCGGGCCGGAGCGGAAACGAAAACGGTGGCCACGGTGGCCAACGTGAAACGATGGCGGCCGTCTGCAAAACTGCCCTGACCGCCAGACCGGCTCATTGCCCAGGGCGGACTCAGTAGAATTGAATCCAAGCACCACTGTTCGGTTTTGTGCGCGTGGTCCCGGGAATGCTCCAAACGCCGCGCGAAGAACTACGAAAACGAGTCAAGGCGCGGGTTGCAGGGCGCTGTATTTCGCCCGCAAAGCCGTCTAGGCAGCGCGTGCTGCTGCTTGCCCGGATGGCGAAATTGGTAGACGCAGCGGACTTAAAATCCGCCGCTTTCCTGAAAAGGGGCGTGCGGGTTCGATCCCCGCTCCGGGCACCAGACGCATGTTTCAGACGTTTTCACAGCGTCCCAGAGCAAGAAAAAAGCATAACAAAATCATAGCTTTGTGACAAAACTGCGTCGCGTAGCGTTTCACAAAGTTCCTTGCATTGCCAGGAATTCATGCAGTAACCTAGGCAGTAACTCAAGCACCACAGAAGGAGTTACTGCAAATGGCCTCCAACTTGCTGACCGATGCCGCACTCAGGCGGGCACATCCCCAAGACACGCCGTATCGCCTGTCAGATGGCAATGGCCTGTATCTCCTCGTCCGCTCCGACGGCAAGCGCTGGTGGCGCCTGGATTACAGCTTTGCGCGCAAGCGCCAGACGTTGAGCCTAG
>DZDA01000055.1:13351-16240 GCA_022730375.1 Thiomonas intermedia | reverse complement strand
TCACGAGGCGGGTGTCGCCGCGCAGGGTTTTGGCATCGGCACGGGTTGGTGCCGTTTTGGGTACGCCGTTGCCGTTAGGCGCGGCGGCGGGGGGCGCGACTTCAGCGGGTGAGGCGACAGGCATGTCTTCAGGTCGACGGAGATTCTCCAGATACAGAAACTTGGAGCAGGCGTTGACGAAGGGCTTGGGCGTCTTCTGTTCTCCGAAGCCGTAAACCTTGGGGCCGTTGGCGCGCAGCCGCATCACCAGCGGGGTGAAGTCCGAATCGCTGGAGACGATGCCGAAGCCGTCGAGCTGCTTGGTGTAAAGCAGGTCCATCGCGTCGATGATCATGGCCGCGTCGGTCGCGTTCTTGCCCTTGGTGTAGTCGAACTGCTGGATCGGCTGGATGGCGAAGTCGTGCAATAGCGCCGCCCAGGCGTTGAGGTGCGAGCTTCTCCAGTTGCCATAGGCGCGCCGGATATTGATGACGCCTTCCTTCGCCAACTCGTCGAGCACTTCGTCGATCATGTCCGCTGGACTGTTGTCGGCGTCGATGAGTAAGGCGATGCGGGGTTCGTGGCTCATGCTGTTTCTGGAACGTCAGGGTTGTAGCCAGTTTTCGATTTGCAGGGCGGGGACGCGACGGAATTCGCCTGCGTTATTGGTCACCAGCGTCAGCCCTTCGCTGCGCGCGTGCGCTGCGATATGCAGGTCGTTGACCCCGATGGGCTCGCCAGCACGTTCGAGCGCGGCACGGATCTGTCCGTAATGTTGCGCAGCTTTTGCGGTGTAGGGCAACACTTCCAGGCGGCTGACGAAGTCCTCGACGACCGCCAGATTGGCTGTGGGCCGACTACTTTTTTCCGCACCATGCAGGAGTTCAGCGAGGGTAATGACCGAAATGGCCATGCGTGCCGCGTTGGCGTTGAAGGCAGCAAGCACTTCCACCGGCCGCCGTTTGATGACATAAATGACGATGTTGGTGTCGAGCAGATACGTCAGCATCACAGAGACTCGCGTGCGGACTGCTCCTGCGGGGCGCGAATTTCCAGAAAGTCATCGCTGACTGCGGGGCCGTCTTGAAAAAAACTGTCCCAGCTCGATTCAAGCGGCGCAATGATGCGCTCTTTGCCACGCGCGCGAACGCTGACCTGCTTGACGCCGTCGGGCAAGCGCAACTCTGCAGGCAGGCGCACCGCCTGCGAGCGGTTATTGGTAAAGACGGTGGTAGTGGTCATGGACTGAGAAATGAGAAGGAAGGGGAGGGATGTATATGGCACAAGTATATGGCGTCCGTTCCATGCCGACAAACTGCATTCATCCAGCCAGTTGTGTCGCCATGCGCCCGACCGCGTGCAAGGCTTCTTCCCGCTCGGCCGTCCAACGTCCGCCGACGTTGATCCGCAGACAGTTGCGATAGCGGGTGGAGGTGGTGAACAGCGTTCCGGGAACAATGACGATGTTTTGCTCGATGCAGCGCTGATAGAGCGCGACGGCATCGACGGACTTGGGCAGTTCGATCCAGAGGATGAAGCCTCCGGCGGGATCGGTCGCCCGCGAACCCGGCGGGAAGGCGGCACCGATGATCTGGCGGGCGATGTGGACCTGGTCGGCGAAGCAGCGCCGCAGTTGACGCAGACTCTGGTCGTAGCCGCCCTGTTCGAGCAGTTCCGCCACGGCCCACTCGATCACGGCGCTGCCGCCGCCGCTGAGGGCGCGTTTGAGGTTGGCGACCTGTCCGCTCCAGCGTCCCGCGTCCACCCAGCCGATGCCGCGTAGGCCCGGCGCCAGGGTCTTGCCGAACGAGCCGCAGATCATCACATTGCCGCTGCGGTCGAATGAACGCACGGCACGGCGGTCTTCCTCGGTGGGGGCGAGGTCGTTGCAGATCACATCTTCGATCAAGGGTATGCCGCGCTGCTCCAGCAGTTCCGCCAGACGTTTTTTGCTCGCCACGGGCATGATGGCGCCCAGAGGGTTAGAGAGCGTTGGCACGGCGACGACTGCCTTGATCGGCTGCGTGTCCAGCGCGACTTCCAGGGCTTCGAGCGAGAGCCCAATGCCGGGCTGCATGGGAATTTCCACCGCGCGCAGACCCAAGGCCTGCATGGCGCGCAGAAAGCCAAAGTAAGTCGGCGATTCGATGGCGATGACATCGCCCGGCTGCGTGACCGCGCGCAGACACAGGGTGATGGCCTCCATGCAGCCATTGGTGACGACGACGTTGCGGTGATCCAGGTTGCAGCCCAGCTCCAGTGCGCGGCGCGAGATGGCTTGCCGCAGCGGCGCAATGCCCGGCGCTGTGGCATAGACGCCAAGACTGCTGGCGTGCCGTTGTGCGCTGCGCGCGAGGGCCCGGCGCACCCGCTCGACTGCGTAAAGGTCTTCGCTGGCGGTGGCGGCGCCAAACGACGTGTAGGCAGGGTCGCCCGCAGCGTCGAGCACGGCGTCGGCAATGGCGTTGGTTTCCACCGCGACGGCCCGCGCGGGAGGGCGCGTGGTGGCGGGCACAGGCGGCAGGTTGCGCGCACGTCGCACGAAAAAGCCTGACTTGGGACGCGCCTCGATCACGCCGCGATCTTCCAGCGTGCGGTAAGCCTGCACCGCGGTGGAAACGGAAACGCCTTGCTGTTCCGACAAGGCGCGAACCGAAGGCAGTCGCGCGCCCGGTCGCAGCGAGCCAGACGCAGCCAGCCCGGCCAGCCGCTCGGCAAGGGTGAGGTAGAGCGGAGTGTCGGGATCGGAGTTCATGCTCCGCATGATGGCAGAGATTGACGTGCGCCACACCGTACAGAGGGCAGACGATTCGACCAGTACAGATCCACGAAAAATTCTCTTGTGCCGGTACAGATAGCCGCATGCTGCATCTGTTTTGTTGGCGTGGCAATGCCTACAGTGAGGTCATC
>DZDA01000055.1:0-13251 GCA_022730375.1 Thiomonas intermedia | reverse complement strand
TAGCCGCATGCTGCATCTGTTTTGTTGGCGTGGCAATGCCTACAGTGAGGTCATCATTCGCACGCTCAGGAGAGGACCATGTATCGACTCGAACCCGGGATGTTCCTTCGCCTGGAGCGCGCTGCAGGCACGCAGCTTCGGGTTCTGTCCGGGCAGGTCTGGATCACCGAGAGTGGCCAGCCGGACGATGTGTTCTTGTTCGCCGGACAGGCTTACGACGTCATCGGTGCGGGTCGCGTGCTGGTGGAATCACTGGCGGCGCTCGGCTCGGTGACTCTGATCGATTCCCACGGGCCTGCATTCGTGAATACGCGTCATCCCTCAAAAAGCACAGCGCCCGCGATGCGCTAAACCCCCATGCTGAACGACAACCTTCCTGCTCTGGCGCTGTTCGCCTTCGTCACCTCCGTCACGCCGGGTCCGAACAATCTGATGCTGCTGGCCTCTGGTGCGAACTTTGGCTTTCGGGCGTCGATTCCCCACCTGCTGGGAATCAGCTCCGGCGTACTGATTCTGCTGGTCAGCGTGGGTCTGGGGCTGGCGGAACTCTTTTCCCTTTGGCCCTGGGCCGAAGTCGCCATGAAATGGATCGGCGCGGGCTACATGCTCTATCTGGCCTGGCGCATTGCCAGCGCGTCGCCGCCAAACGGCTCTGCAGCGCGCGCGGCACGCCCCATGCGCTACATCGGCGCCATCGCGTTCCAGTGGGTCAACCCCAAGCTGTGGCTGATGGCGCTCAGCGTGTTTTCGATCTATGTGCCGAGTTCAGGCAACGATTTCTCGCTGGTGCTGGCGGTGGCGGCGCTGTTCAGCCTGATCAATTTGCCGACCATCAGCGTCTGGGCGCTGGGGGGCGCCAAGCTGCGTCATTTGTTGACAGAACAACGACGCGTCAAGGTGTTCAATCTGAGCATGGCAGCGCTGTTGCTCGCCACGCTGTGGCCGATGTTGCGATAAGCGGTGAGGCGCCGATTCAATCCTTGAGCGTCACCCCGTAGCCCTCGTCGGCGACGGCCTTGACCAGCGCTTCGGGCGCGGCGTTGCCCTGCACGGTGGCGCGGCCGCTGGCCAGATCGACCTGCGCCTCCTGCGTACCAGGGACGGATTTGAGCGCCTTGGTCACGGCTGCGACGCAGTGGCCGCAGCTCATGCCGGTGACTTGAAGTTGCACGGTGTTCATGAGTTTTTCTCCTGTTCCTATTGAGGGCAGAGCATCAGGCGGGTTGGGCGAGGGCGTCGCGCACCTTCATCAGCTTTTCGCAGACTTCCTTGGCAATGGCGTGCACTTCGGGTTTGTCGATCAGGCCGAGCACCGAGGTGGGGTTCATGAAGTCGACCACGATCTGCTTGTTGGCCACGTCTTCGCGCACCACCACATTGCAGGGCAGCAGCGCGCCGATGTGCGGATCGAAGTCGAGCGCCTTCATGGCGTAGCCCGGCGCACAGGCGCCGAGGATGCGATAGGGCGGGCGGTCGACGCCGAGCTTGGCCTTGAGGGTGGCCGAGACGTCGATGTCGCTGATGAGGCCGAAACCCTGCGCCTTCAGCGCCTCGGTGGTGCGGGTGATGGCGTCTTCAAAGGCGCAGCAGGCTTGGGCGGAAAACACGATGGAGGGCATTTCTAAGCTCCTTTAGGGGGTGTGGATCAAGGCAGAGAGTGGGACAGATTGTGCCGATGAATGGGCCTGTGGCGCCTGCCAGGGGGAAAGGCGTTTGAGCCGCAGGCTGTTGCCCAACACGAAGACCGACGACAGCCCCATGGCGACTCCGGCCAGCATGGGGTGCAGGTGCACGCCCCAGGGCGCAGCGATTCCAGCGGCCAGGGGAATGAGCACGATGTTGTAGGCAAACGCCCAGAACAGATTGCCGTGGATGGTGCGCAGGGTGTGGCGGGCGGTGTCGATGGCGCTGGGCAGCGCGGCGAGGTCGCCGCGGGTCAGGCTGACGTCGGCAGCTTCGATGGCCACGTCGGTGCCGCTAGCCAGCGCCAGGCCGACATCGGCCTGGGCGAGCGCGGGGCCGTCGTTCAGACCTTCGCCGACGAAGGCCACGCGCCGTCCCTGCGCCTGCAGTTCGGCGACCACGCGGGCTTTGTCTTGCGGCAGCACTTCAGCATGGACGGAGACCCCCACGCTCGCATGCGCTCGCTGCCCCCCGAGGGGGCTGCCCCCGCCTTGAGGCGGCTCGGCGGCGGGGGCGTCATGAATGCCCAGCGCATCGGCCACGGCCTGCGCGGTGCGCCGGGCGTCGCCGGTGACTAGGGCGATGGCTAGGCCGCGCTGACGCAGCGCCTGCACCACGGCGACGGCCTCGGGCTTGAGGGGATCGGATATGCCCAGCACCGCGATGCACTTCTGATCTTGCGCCAGAAACACGGCCGTCTGGCCTTGGGCTTCGAGCGCGTCGGCCTGAGCGCCCAAGGTGTTCAGCGAGATGCTTTCGCGCTCCATCAGCCGCCGCGCGCCGAGCAGAAGCGGCTGGCCGTCGAGGGTGGCGCGCACGCCGTAGCCGGGAATGGCGGCGAAACCCTGCACGGCGGGAAGGGTCAGGCCGCGTTGCGCGGCGGCGTCGCGCACGGCGCGGGCCAGCGGATGCTCGGAGTCGGCTTCCAGCGCGGCGGCCAGGCGCAGCGCGGCGGTGTCATCCAGCGTGCTGTGCAGCGCGGTGAGCGCGGGCTTGCCGAGCGTCACGGTGCCGGTTTTGTCGAGCAGCACGGTGTCGATGCGGGAGAGCGCTTCCAGCGCCTCGCCCTTGCGGAACAGCACGCCCATTTCCGCCGCGCGGCTGCTGCCCACCAGAATGGCCGCCGGGGTGGCCAGACCCATGGCGCAGGGGCAGGCCACCACCAGCACGGCGACCGCGGCAACCAGCGCGGCGCTCACGTCGCCGGTGAGGGCCAGCCAGACGGCGAAGCTGCCCGCGGCGATCAGCAGCACCACGGGGGTGAACACGGCCACCACCCGGTCGGCCACGCGCTGCACCGGCAGCTTGCCGGTCTGCGCGTTTTCCACCAGCCGCACGATCTGCGACAGCACCGTGTCCTGGCCCAGCGCGGTGGCTTCGATCACCAGCCGACCTTCGGCGTTGACGGTGCCGCCCACCACCTTGTCGCCCGGCTTGCGGCGCACCGGCACGGCCTCGCCGGTGAGCATGGATTCGTCCACATGGCTGTCGCCTTCGATCACGCTGCCGTCCACCGGCAGGCGCTCGCCGGGGCGCACCAGCACGCGGTCGCCGATGTGCAGCGCGGCGAGGCTGACTTGTTGTTCTGCGCCTTGTGCGTCAAGACGGGTAGCCTGTTTGGCCTGCAGCCCGAGGAGTTTGTGGATGGCGGTGGAGGCGCGGCCCTTGGCCAGTTCTTCCAGATATTTGCCCGCCAGAATCACTGCCACCACCACTGCGGCGGAGTCGAAATACACATGCCGCGATTCTGCGGCAAACCATTGCGGCGCCAGCAGCACCAGGGTGCTGTAGGCCCAGGCCGCGCCGGTGCCGGTGGCGACCAGCGAATTCATGTCGGGCGAGAGATGGCGGTAGGCAATGGCGCCGGTGCGGAAGAACCGCCGCCCGGGGCCGAACAGCACGGCGCTGGTGAGGGCGAACTGCACCCAGTCCCAGAATCGGGGAATGGGTGCCGAGCGCAGCAGCGCGGCGTCGAGCGCGGGCCAGACCATGGGCAACATCGACAGCACCAGCACGGGCAGCGCCAGCAGGGCGGCGAGCAGCACATCGCGCCGCATGCGCGCCAGATTGCGTGCGTGGGCGGCGGCGCTGGCGTCTTCTGCGGCGGCGTCGCCCTCCTGCACCGGGTGCGCACCGTAGCCCGCGTCCACCACGGCCTGCGCCAGCGCTTGGGGGTCGAGCATGGCGGGCAGATAACGCACCTGCGCGCGGTTGACCGCCAGATTCACCGTGGCGGACAGCACGCCGGGCTGCTTGCGCAGCGCGCGCTCCACCCGGCCCACGCAGGACGCGCAGGTCATGCCCTCCACGTCCAGCGTGGCGTCGGCGACGAACGGGGTGTAGCCCGCGGCGCTCACCGCATCGGCAAGGGCTTGCGGGGTGACGGTCTGCGGGTCGTAAGTCACCTCGGCCTGCGTGGTGGCAAGGTTGACGCTGGCCGTCTGTACGCCGGGCAGCTTGTTCAGGGCGCGCTCCACCCGCGCGCTGCACGAGGCGCAGGTCATGCCGCCCACGTCGAGCCGCAGGGTCTGGCCCGTGGACGGGGCCTGACGGGTTGGTTGCGGTGTCGGCGTATCGGGCGGTTCCACTGGGCAGGCGGCGGGGTCTGGGGCGGTGATGGCGGGCTCTCTCATGCAGGTTCTCCTTCTCGTCCTTTTTCTCGCAAGGCGCCGAGGATGGGGCACTGCGCCGTGGGGCCGTGGCCGGGGCAGGCGTCGATCAGGGTCTGCAGGCCTTTTTTCATGCGCTGCAAATCGTCCATCTTGGCGTCGATCTCGGCCAGCCGCTGTGCGGCGATGGCGCGCACCGCGCCCATATCGGCCTCGGGCCGGGCATGCAGCGCCAGAAGCTCGCCGATCTGCGCCAGCGAAAACCCCAGCGCCTGCGCCCTCCGGATGAAGTCGAGCCGCTCGATCGCCTGCGGCGCGTACAGCCGGTAGCCGCTGGCGGTGCGCTGCGTTGGAGCCAGCAGGCCCAGACGTTCGTAGTAACGCAGCGTTTCCGCGCCCAGTTGCGCACGCTGCGCCAACTCGCCAATGGTGAGTTGGGACGATTCAAAGCGGGCTTGGAGCGGCATGGTGCAGTGCAGGCGGGTACGGTGAACAGGTGCAAACTTTATACCTTACTAAAGACTATATGGTTAGAGTGGGATAAGGGAGGGGAATGAAAGTGACGGAAATGAAAATCAGCAGGCGGGTCAGCGGGCGCTCAAGAACCCGCAACCATTTTCCGGCGCAGCACCCAGGCGACGAAGCGCTGCCCGTACACCGGCTGCTTCCACACCAGCCAGGCCACCACCAGGGCGTTGAACACGGCCACGGTGAGCAGCAGCATGGGCACGCCCACGCCTACGGTGAGCAACACGGCGCAATACGCCGCACAGGCAATCATGAACAGGGCGTTGAGCATATTGCTGGCGGCAATCACCCGGGCGCGGTGGGTTTCGGCCACGCGGTGCTGAATGAAGGCGTAAAGCGGCACGCTGTAAATGCCGGCGCTGGCCGAGACCAGCAGCAGATCGGCCATCAGCCGCCAGTGCTCGCCTTCGCGCAGGAACAGGGTGAGGGTTTGCAACTGCCCGTTGTGCGGCAGATTTTGCGTGGCAAAGTAGAGATCGACGCCGAATACCGACATGCCGATGGCGCCCAGCAGCACCAGACCGATTTCCACCCGGCCATGCGCCATCCACTCGCAGGCCACCGAGCCCAGGCCGATGCCCACGGCGAAAATCACCAGCAGCAGCGACGCCACCGCCTCACTGCCGTGCACCACCTCGCGGGTGAAGATCGGGAACTGGGTGAGGAAGGCTACGCCGTAGAACCACATCCAGGCAATGGCGATCAGCGCCACGAGCACGGGTCGGTCGGCGGCTGCGAGCTTGAGGCTGCGCGCCGTTGCGCTGAACGGATTCCAGTTGATGCGGGTGTCGCTGGACAGCGGCGGCGTGCGCGGCACGAAGCGCGCCATCGTCCAGCCGGCCAATGCGACGACGAGACAGCCCACCCCGGCAAACACCGGCCCTTGCGGATAGGTCATCAGCACCCCGCCGACCATGCTGCCCAGCAGAATGGCGACAAAGCCGCCCATTTCCGTCATGCCGTTGCCGCCGGTTAGTTCGGCCGTGTGCAGGTGGCGCGGCAGATAGGCGAACTTCACCGGCCCGAACAGGGTGGAATGCAGCCCCATGCCCAGCACGCACGCCAGCAGCAGCGGCACGTTCACCGTGATGAAGCCCCACAGCGCCGCGAGCATGATGACAATCTCGAAGGTCTTGATGCGCCGCATGATGACGCCCATGTCGCACTTGTCCGCCAGTTGCCCGGCGGTGGCCGACAGCAGCACGAAGGGCAGCACATACAACGCGGCGATGAGGTTGACCATCAGCCCCGCGGGCAGCCCGGTCTGCGCCTCGGCGCGGTAGGTCACCAGCATGGTGAAGGCGAACTTCAGCAGGTTGTCATTGCCCGCGTTGGTGAACTGCGTCCAGAAGAACGGGGCGAAGCGGCGCTGACCCAGCAGCTTGAACTGGTTGACGGACGGCGGCGGGTCTTGCGGAGCGCGAGGCGGGGGAGAGGAAGACATGCGGGGTGGAAGCGATAAACCTTGGAATGTTCGCACAGTCGCCTATTCCTGCCGCGCCGCGCCGGTTTCATCGCGCGTGCTGCATCACGCCCGCTGCCGCGCCCAGGCCAGAAAACGCTGGCCGTACAGCGGCTGGCGCCAGATCAGCCAGCCCGCGGCCACCGCATTGAGCAGCGCCACGCTCAGCAGCAGCGCGGGCACGCTCACCCCGGCCACCAACAGCGCCGCGCAATAGCCCGAGCTCACCACCATGTAAATCGCGTTGAGGATGTTGTTGGCCGCAATCACCCGCGAGCGGTGCGTGGACGGAGTGTGCTGCTGGATGAGGGCGTACAGCGGCACGCTGTAAATGCCGGCGCTGGCCGAGAGCAGGAACAGATCGAGCATCACCCGCCAGTGGGCCGGATCGCGCACGAAGGGCAGCACGCCTTGCAGCGCGGCCTCATGCGGCAGGTGCAGCGTGGCGAAATAGAGGTCGATGCCGAACGCCGTCATGCCGATGGCGCCCAGCGGCACCAGGCCGATTTCCACCCGCCCGCGCGCCAGCCATTCGCAAGCCACCGAGCCCAGCGCGATGCCGATGGAAAACACCGCCAGCAGCAGCGAGGCCACCGCCTCGTTGCCGCCGAGCACGTCCTTGGCGAACACCGGAAACTGGGTGAGAAACGCCACGCCGTAAAACCACATCCACGAAATCGCCAGCAGCGCCTGCAGCACAGTGCGGTCGGCGGCGGCCAGCCGCAGATTGCGCGCGGTTTCGGTGAACGGGTTCCAGTTGATGCGCAACTGCGGGTCCACTGGGGCGGTGGGCGGAATGAAGCGCGCCACCGTCCAGCCCAGCAGCGCCACGGCCACGCAGGCCAGCCCGGCGATCAGCGGGCCGCGTTCGAAGGTCATCACCAGACCGCCAGCCAGATTGCCCAGCAGAATGGCCACGAAGGTGCCCATCTCCGTCATGCCATTGGCGCCGGTGAGTTCGGCGCTGTTCACATGCTGCGGCAGATAGGCATATTTGGCCGGGCCGAACAGGGTGGAATGCAGCCCCATTCCAAAGGCGCAGGCCAGCAGCGCGGGCACGTTGGCGGTGACAAAACCCCACAGCGCCAGCGCCATGATGGCGATTTCCAACGTCTTCACCCGCCGCATCAGCACCGCCTTGTCGTACTTGTCGGCCAGTTGCCCGCTGGTAGCCGAGAACAGCACGAAGGGCAGGATGTAGAGCGCCGCGATGAGGTTGACCATCAGCCCGGTGGACAAAGCCGTGGCCGCTTCGGCGCGGTAAGCCACCATCACCGTGAAGGCGAACTTGAACAGGTTGTCGTTGCCCGCACCGCCGAACTGCGTCCAGAAAAACGGCGCGAAACGGCGCTGGCCGAGCAGGGCGAACTGATTGGGGCGGGCAGATTGGGGCATGGCGGCGGTCGGGTTGCAGGGCGGATGATGGCACAGCCGGATAATTCCGCACCATGATGACATCACCTCCTTGCGCCACGCCCGACGTGGTCAATCTCTCTTGCTACAAGTTCGTCGGCCTCGACGAGCTGCCCGCGCTGCAGGCGCGGCTGGCGGCGCAATGCGAGGCGCTGCAGCTCAAGGGCACCATCCTGCTTGCGCCCGAGGGCATCAACCTGTTTCTCGCCGGATCGCGCGGCGCCATCGACGCCATCATGGCCGCGCTGCGCGCCGACGCCCGGCTGGCTGATCTCTGCCCGAAGGAGTCGATCTCGGCAACCCAGCCCTTCAAGCGACTGAAGGTGAAAATCAAGCGCGAGATCATCACCCTGAACCGCCCGCAGATTTGCCCCGAAGCCGGGCGCGCACCGGCAGTGACGCCCGAGCGCCTGCGGGCCTGGCTCGACGCCGGATGCGACGACGAGGGCCGCCCGATCGTGCTGCTCGACACTCGCAACGTCTTTGAGCGCGATCTCGGCAGCTTTGCCGACTGCGTGGACTTTCGCATCGGCAAATTCAGCGAATTCGCCCCCGCCGTCGAAGAGCACGCCGCCGACTTCTCAGGCCAGACCGTGGTGACCTTCTGCACCGGCGGCATCCGTTGCGAAAAAGCCGCGCTGCTGATGCAGGACGTGGGCATCGAGCGGGTCTATCAGCTCGAAGGCGGCATCCTCAAATACTTCGAGCAGGTCGGCGCCGCGCACTACCAGGGCGGGTGTTTCGTGTTCGACGAACGCGAAGTGCTCGGCTCCGACCTGCGGCCGAGCGACGGCGCCATTGCCCCGCCCGTTGCGCCGCAGCATCGCTGAGTCGATGTTGCAGGACGACTGGTAATATGTCCAGCCACTTGAGGCGAACAACATGCTGACATCCTTGGAAATTTGCGCTGGCGCCGGTGGGCAGGCGCTTGGACTGGAGACCGCCGGCTTCGATCACGTTTCACTGGTGGAAATCGAATCGGCCGCTTGTCAAACCCTGCGCCTCAATCGTCCGCAGTGGCGTGTGACCGAGGGCGATCTGAAAGACTTTTCCGCGCTTGATCTCTTCGGTATCGATCTGCTGGCCGGGGGCGTGCCTTGTCCGCCCTTTTCCAAGGCCGGCCGACAGTTGGGCGAGCAGGACGAGCGCGACTTGTTTCCAGAGGCCATTCGATTGGTTGACGAATCCCGTCCCAGGGCCGTCATGCTGGAAAATGTGCGCGGGCTGCTCGACTCGGTCTTTGATGATTACCGCGCCAAGATCATTCTCGATCTCAAGAAGCTGGGCTACGCCGCGCAGTGGCGTTTGCTCAATGCCAGCGAATATGGGGTGTCCCAACTGCGACCGAGAGTCATCTTTGTCGCTCTGAGGAACGACCTTGCGGGCGATTTTTCCTGGCCCGAACCGCATCCTCACAGCCCCTTGACGGTGGGAGAACTTCTGCATGATCTGATGGCCGAAAGCGCCTGGAAGGGAGCCGATTCCTGGCGGGAGCGCGCCTGCGACATTGCGCCCACGCTGGTTGGCGGCAGCAAGAAGCACGGCGGCCCTGACTTGGGTCCCACGCGCGCAAAACGGGCTTGGGCCAGCTTGGGCGTGGACGGTAAGGGCCTCGCAGACGCAGCCCCCGCTGCCGACTTCGTTGGGATGCCGCGGTTGACCGTTCGCATGACGGCCAGAGTTCAGGGCTTTCCCGATGTGTGGCAGTTCAGCGGCAAGAAAACGGCGGCCTATCGTCAGATCGGCAACGCTTTCCCCCCGCCCGTTGCCGCCGCTGTGGGCGCACGCATCAAAACGGCCATCCTCGCCGCCTCCAAACGACGGTTAAAGCGGGCCTGAGATGAAAACCAAGCTGCGTTTGGGTGCGCGCGCCAAATTGCGAGCGCACTTTCTGAGCAACCTCGGCCGTGTCATGGAGTCGGGAGAACTGCGGGAAGTCGCAGGCGGCATTTCTGAGTGGGCCCGGCGCGTGCGCGAACTGCGTACGGAAGAGGGCTATCTCATCCTCACCCACAACGACCGCAGCGACCTCAAGCCCGGGCAATACCTGCTTGAAACGCCGAAGCCGGCGCCCGCGTTCGAGCGCAGCGTTTCCAAGGAAACTCGCGCTTTTGTCCTCGATCGAAATGGCTTTACTTGCCAGATGTGCGGTGCGGTCGCTGGTGAGCCGCATCCCTTTGACCCAACGCGAAAACGCGGCTACATATTGGGCACATCATCGATAAGAGCTGGGCGGCACAGATGACCCCGCCAATCTCCGAGCGATTTGCTCTGTATGCAATGAAGGTGCGAGCAACGCGACATTGACTCGGCCCGACTTGCTCAAGCTCCTGACGCAAATTCGGCGTGCGACTTCAAAGGATCAGTTGAGCGCGCTCGAGTGGTTGATCAAAAAATTCCCCATGCAGGCCAAAGATTTGCTGTGAATCTGGGTCCAATCGCTGAACCTCACATCCCCTTGCGCGCCAGATAAATCCCGCTCAGCACCAGACCCGCGCCGAGCAGTTGCGGGGCGGTCAGCGCTTCGCCGAGCAGAATCCACGCATACACCACCGCCATGGCGGGCTGCACCAGCAGTCCCACGGATGAGAGCGCCGGGTTGAGTCGGCGTACCGCGTAGGCGATGACCACCTGGCCGCCGATCTGCACCAGCAGCGCCAGCCCCAGCACCCACACCCAGCCGATGGCCGCAGTCGGCCATAGCCGACCCTCGGCGAGGGCGAAAGGCCAGAGCACCACGGCGGCGAGCAGGGTGACGATGGCCATGAGCGGCGCGGTGGACAGCCGCTGCCGCGCCTGCTGAATGCCCACCTGATACGCCGCGTAGAACACGGCGGACACCAGCCCGCTGGCATCGCCCAGCAGCGCGCGGCTGTTGCCGAAGTTGGGGCCGATCATCAGTGCCGCGCCGCCCAATGCAGCGGCCAGCCCGGCGAGAAACACCGGCTGCGGCGCGTTGCGGGTGATGACCCAGAAGGCCAGGGTGATGAGCACGGGAGCGAAGTTCGATTCCAGCGTGGCGTTGCCCACGGCAGTCCAGGTCACCGCGAGGTGGAAGAACACCAGATCGAGCGCGAACATGGCCGCGGCAAACAGCGCCAGCCCCCAGGTCGGCCAGTGCGCCAGCGGGGCGGGCGGGGCCGCCCTCTTGCTGAACCATTGCGGGTTTTGCGCAGGCGCGGGGCTGGTCGCAGCTAGGCGCGTTTTGCGCTGCAGTTGCCATTGCACCGCGGCCCAGGTCAGCAAAAACGGCGCGGCCACGGCCATGCGCCAGAAGGCGCTGGCAAACGGGCCGAGGTTGGCGGTGGTGTCGGCCAGACGCACGAACACGCCGGCGAGGCCGAGCACGGCGCCGCCAAGGAGCAAAATAGTGAAATCCATCACCGAATTGTCGGTGCGATTTACTTTTGGGACGGGCTGCACGGTGCGGCCCGTTTTCTGTCATGCCTGTGCATACTCTGCGTCGATTGACCGGGCGGCGGCGCACGCCCTGGGCAGACCGCGTGCTCGGTCTGGTGTTGGCTGCGGTGGCGGGCGCCGCCAATGCCGGCGGTTTTGTCGCGGTGCATCAGTACACCTCGCACATGACCGGCATCGTGTCGGAGATGGCCGATCACCTGGCGGTAGGCAACTGGTCGCTGGTTGCGGCGGGTTTGGGGGCGGTGTTGAGTTTCATCGCGGGCGCCATGGTGTCCACCCTGCTGATCAATCTGGGCCGTCGGCAGCACCTGCACAGCGAGTATGCGCTGCCGCTGGTGCTCGAAGCCGGTTTGATGCTGTTGTTCGGCCTGATGGGCGCGGGTTTGTCGCTGCTGGACTGGTTATTCATTCCCGCCACGGTGTCGCTGCTGTGCTTCATGATGGGGTTGCAGAACGCCATGATCACCAAGGTGTCGCATGCAGTGATCCGCACGACGCATGTGACGGGCATCGTCACCGACATTGGCATCGAACTCGGGAGGATGGTGTACTGGAACCGCGATCACGATCCGCACCTGCGGCCGGTGCGCGCCGATCTCGGCCATCTGGCGCTGCTGACCGGGTTGCTGCTGCTGTTTTTCGGCGGCGGGGTGGCGGGGGCGATGAGTTTTGCCCGCATCGGCTACGTGACCACCGTGCCGTTGGCGGCCATCCTGCTGTTGCTGGCCGCCGTACCGGTGGGCGACGATTTGTACAAGCTGCGCAAGCGTCTGCTCTCGGCAGCGCATTGATACTCAGCTTGTTGCCTGTCGTTGGCGCTGCAACGGCGGGCAGGGCACGCTGCCATACGAACAAAACACACAGCAGTCACCGGGCAGCGGGCGCAAATCGGCGCCGCAGGCCGGGCAGGTGAAAAACCACAGGCAGGCGTCTTCGGGCATGGTCTGCGGGCTGGCCGCGCCGCAGGCCGGACAGGTCAGCACCGAGGTGAGTTCGACGGGCGCGGCGGGGCCGTCGTGGGTGCAGCAGACGGATTGGGTCATGGCTTTGCCGGGCCTTTCATCATCTGGCGCAGTTGGGCGCAGTGGTCGATGGGCGGGGTGCCGGGAGTGAACCAAACCGCGTCATAGCCCGCCGGGAGTGCGGCCTGCGTATCGGGCGCAAGACCTTGCAGCAGCAGGCTGAAGACCGTGAGCGGACGCGCAACCCCGGGCGGGGTGCGCGCGGCATGCGCGGCCAGATGCAGGGCGATGCCCAGGGTGCGATTGGCGTGAAAGCTTCCGGTCAGCAACACCACGGTCTTGCCGGGGCGCGTGAGCGCCAGGCTGTGCGCGGCCATGCTGTCGTCGCGGGCGAACTGGATGCGCGCCATCGCCGGAAGCTGCGAGGCGGGCAGCAGACCGCAATGGCTTTCTGCTACGTCGTCAAGAATGCGCTGACGCACCGCAGGCGACACGCTGGCGTCCCAGCGCGCCTGCTGCATGGCGGGGCGCATCGCGGCTTGCGGCAGGTTGACGCCCACCACCGGCGCCCCGGCGCGCACCGCGGCCATCACCGGCGCGGCGTACAGCGTCCACGGCCAGCCGCTATCGTTCCAGTGCAACCGGGCGCGGACGATCGATTCGGGCGCGTCGCGCGGGCCGTCGAAACGCTGTCCGGCGTCCACCATTTCCAGCGCGACTGCGGCCAACGCGCCGCTCCGGGCCAGGGCGGTAATGATCCAGGCCTGCACCGCGTGATGATCGGGGTGATCGTGCTGTTCGCCCAGCATGCACAGCGCGGCCCGTCCGCAGTCACTCACCAGTTGCTGCGGGGCGATGAATTGCTGGCCGCTTTGCAGAATGCGCCCGACCAGCGGCGAATGGGCTTCGACCGGCTGGTTATAGCGGGGCAGCGGCGGCAAGGCGGCGGCCTGCGCCGCCAGACTCCCGAGCCAGAGCGGCCCGCCCGCGGCAAGGCCGAGGGCAAGGTTCAGACGCCTGCGGGTGGCATCTGGAGACGAAGACGGCGGCGCAGGGGCGTGGCGGCTTGGCATGGCAAGAGGTTCAATAGCATGTAGAAACGAAACTTAGCGCAAGCCGCTAGGGCCTGTTAACGCTATTTATGCCCCCGCGTTGTCCCCAGGCGGGGAGGGAT
>DZDA01000054.1:13537-16541 GCA_022730375.1 Thiomonas intermedia | reverse complement strand
CGCGGCTGCAGATGCGACCGTATCCACGCCGCGAACGCGTCTTCGCTCATGTCGCTAGAAGCGACGGCGAGCATGGTGAGCGTGGCGTCGGCTTGTGTCGTGGCGAGGCGCTGACCATTCAAGGCGAGGAACAAGCCCGCTGCGAGAAAAGCCGCGCGCTTGTTGCCGTCGACGAAAGCATGATTTTTCGCCAGGCCCACCCCATATGCGGCGGCAAGCGCGGCCACATCCGGCTCGCCGTAGGCCACCAGATTCAAGGGCCGAGCCAGCGCCGATTCGAGCAGGCCTTCATCGCGCAGTCCGGGTGCTCCGCCGTGTTCGGCCAGGCTTTCGTCGTGCAACAGCAGCAGCGCACGCCGGTCGATGAAACGCCAGCTCATTTAGCGAGTTGGTGGAAGGTGTCGCGGTACTCGCGCATGAATTCGCGGCCCAGTTGCAGTTGCTCATCCAGCGCGGGGTCGTAAGGGGTGAGGGTGACGCCATTCGCCGCCTCGGTGACGAACACCGTGTCGCCCTTTTCCAGCTTGAGGCGGGCGAGGAGTTCCTTGGGCAGAATGACGCCAACGGAATTGCCGATCTGGGTGAGTTTGAGCGCGGACATGCGGTTCTCCTGGCGACTGGTGCAGTCGGACGATGAAGTTATAACGGTTGTTATATTAGGCGGCGCCCCGAATTTCTGCAAACCCGTTTCTGCAAACCCTCTCATTCCGAACCCCGCCATGCTCACTGTCAACAAACATCTTCCCGCAACGCGCGGCCTGGCTCCTGCGCTGGTGCAGCGCGCCGCCACGGTCAGCCTGGACTGGGACACGCGCAGCAAAAGCCGCTTTGACGCGCATGACAGCGCCGACCGTCACATCGTCGTATTCCTGCCGCGCGGCACCGTGCTGCGCGGGGGCGACATGTTGGTGGCCGAAGACGGCTCGATGATCCGCGTAGTCGCCGCGCCGCAGACGGTGCTGCAGGTGCGCGCCTGCCCGGCGCATGGCACGGCCACCGATCTACCGCGCGCCGCGTATCACCTGGGCAACCGGCATGTGCAGCTCGAAGTGCAGACCGACTGTCTGCAGTTCGAGCCCGACCCGGTGCTGGCCGACATGCTGCGCCGCATGCACTTGATCGTCACCGAAGTGCTCGCCCCGTTCGAGCCCGAGGCCGGGGCGTATGGCGAGGGTGGCGGGCATGGGCAGCATGGGCACGATCACGGGCACGGCCATGTGCATGCGCACGACGACCCTCACGGGCAGGGTCACGATCATTCCCATGGGCATTGAGCCGCAAGCCATCCCCGCCCCGCAACTCGCGATGATGTGGCTGTCCTCCCCCGCCTTGCCGGTGGGCGGGTTCAGCTATTCCGAGGGACTGGAAGCGGCGGTGGACGCGGGCTTCGTCACCGACGAAGCGCAGACGCTGGCCTGGCTGTGCGGTCAGTTGCAGCTCACGCTTGCGCGCAGCGAACTGCCCGCTGCCTGCGCCGCGCATGCGGCCTGGTCTGCAGCAAACCTCGCAGCGCTGCGCGCCGTGCAGACCTGGGTGCTGGCCACGCGCGAAACCTTTGAGCTGCGCCAGCAAAGCCAGCAGATGGGCCGCTCCATGCTGGAGTGGCTGCGCAATCTGCGCCCTGATCATCCCGCACTGCCGCTTGCCGCCCAACTCGAACCTGCGCCGGCCTGGCCGCTGGCCTTTGCCTTGGGCGGCTTGGCGCTGGGGCTGGACGCCGAACAGATGGCGCATGCCCTGGCCTTTTCCTGGCTGGAGAACCAGGTGCAGGCGGCCATGCGCGTAGTACCACTGGGGCAGAGCAGCGGGCAGCGCCTGCTCGCAGCTCTCCTGCCCGACATTCCCGCTGCGGTCGAGCAGGCACGAAACCTGCAAGACCGCATGGACGACTGGCAGAGCTTTTCTCCGCTGCTGGCCATTCTCAGCAGCCGTCACGAAACCCAATATTCCCGACTGTTCCGATCATGAGCGCACACCCTTCCACCACTGCCAACGCCTCGCCGCTGCATCACATTCCCCATCGCACCAAGCGCCTGCCGCCGCTGCGCGTGGGCATCGGCGGCCCGGTGGGCTCGGGCAAGACCACCCTGCTCGAAATGCTGTGCAAGGCCATGCGCACCCGCTACGACCTCGTCGTGGTGACCAACGACATCTACACCAAGGAAGACCAGCGCCTGCTCACCGTGGCAGGGGCGCTGGAGCCCGAGCGCATTCTGGGCGTGGAAACCGGCGGCTGCCCGCACACCGCCATCCGCGAAGATGCCTCGATCAATCTCGAAGCGGTCGATCGCATGCTGGAGCAGTTTCCCAACGCCGACATCGTGTTCATCGAAAGCGGAGGCGACAACCTGGCCGCTACTTTCAGCCCGGAACTCAGCGACTTGACGATCTACGTCATCGACGTGGCCGGTGGCGAAAAAATTCCGCGCAAGGGCGGCCCCGGCATCACCAAAAGCGACCTGTTCGTCATCAACAAAACCGATCTGGCCCCCTATGTGGGCGCCAACCTCGACGTGATGCGCGCCGACACCATCCGCATGCGCACCGGAGTGCAAGGTTTGCGCCCCTTTGTCATGACCAACCTCAAGACCCTGGACGGGCTGGACGCCGTGGTGCAATTCATCGAAACCAAGGGCTTGCTGCAGGCGGCGTGATGGCGCGGCGCAGAAGCTCCCCACCCCAACCCTCCCCACAAGTGGGGAGGGGGCTCCTGCTCTTGCCCGGTGGACTCGACCGCGGCGCACTGACCGCCACGGGCCTCACCCTGCTGGCACTGCATGTCGCGGCGTGGGGCTGGCTGCTGGCGCTGCTGCCCGGCCATCCGGCGCTGCTGGGCATCGGTGCGCTGGCCTACTTTCTCGGTCTGCGCCACGCCTTCGATGCCGACCACATCGCCGCCATCGACAACGTCACCCGCAAGCTGCGCCAGGACGGCCAGCGCCCGGTGGCGGTGGGGCTGTTTTTCTCGCTCGGGCATAGCGGCGTGGTCGTGCTGCTGTCGGTG
>DZDA01000054.1:0-13437 GCA_022730375.1 Thiomonas intermedia | reverse complement strand
CGGTGCTCGGGCTGTCTGCCGCGTTTGCCCAGCACAGCCATTTTCCGGTGTGGGGCGTGCTGGTGTTCCCCCTGCTGTTTGCCGCAGGCATGAGTCTGATGGACACCCTGGACGGCCTGGCCATGCTCAAGGTTTACGACTGGGCCATGCAGGACGCCGCTCGCAAGCTGGGCTTCAACGTGGTCATCACCGGGCTGTCGGTATGGGTCGCGCTGGTCATCGGCGGGGTGGAGTGGCTGCAATGGTTCGGCGAGCATGCGGGCGCCTCCGGTGGCGTGTGGGCCACTGTGGAGTCGCTCGACTTCTCCGCGCTCGGATTGGCCGTGACGGCGCTGCTGCTGGCGATCTGGGCGTTTGCCTGGCGGCACTATCGCGCGCGCTGAAAAAAGAGCCAAAAAAGAGCCGGGACGAGCCCGGCAAAGTCCAGCCAAGCCGGTCTCGGCTTGCGCCTCGACCGGCTTCCTCAAGGTTCAGGCCAAGTCAAAACGATCCAGATTCATCACCTTGCCAAAGGCCGCGGCGAAGTCGTGCGCGAACTTCTGCTGCGCATCGCTGCCGGCATACACCTCGGCAATGGCGCGAAGCTGGGCGTTCGAGCCGAACATGAGATCGACCGTGGTGGCCGTCCACTTCAGCGCCCCGGTCTTGCGGTCGCGGCCCTCCATCACGCCTTCGGTTGCGGTGCGCTCCCACTTCGTCCCCATGTCGAGCAGGTTGACGAAAAAGTCGGGGCTCAGGGTTTCCGGTCGCTGGGTGAACAGGCCGTGGCGCGACGGTCCGGCGTTGGTGTTCAGCGCGCGCATGCCGCCGATCAGCACCGTCATCTCGGGCGCGCTCAGATTCATCAACTGCGCCCGGTCGACCAGCAATTCAGGGGCATAACCGGCATAGCCCTTGCGGGTGTAGTTGCGGAAGCCGTCGGCCTTGGGTTCGAGCACGGCGAAAGACGCCACATCGGTTTGCGCCTGCGTGGCGTCGGTACGGCCGGGTGAGAACGGCACTTTGACGTCGGCCCCGCCCTTCTTCGCCGCGGCTTCCACCCCGGCGCAACCGCCCAGCACGATCAGGTCGGCCAGCGACACTTTCTTGCCGCCCGCGGCTTGCGCGTTGAACTCTTTCTGGAGGGCTTCGAGCTTGGACAGCACCTTGGCCAGCTCGGCGGGTTGGTTGGCTTCCCAGTCTTTCTGCGGAGCAAGGCGGATGCGCGCGCCGTTGGCGCCGCCGCGCTTGTCGCTGCCGCGGAAGGTTGAGGCCGAGGCCCAGGCGGTGCTGACCAGTTGGGGGATGGACAGGCCGGAAGCGAGCAATTTGGCCTTGAGCGCAGCGATGTCTGCCGCGTCGATCAGCGGATGATCGACCGCAGGCACCGGGTCTTGCCAGATCAACTCTTCCTTGGGAACGAGCTTGCCAAGGTAGCGGGTGCGCGGCCCCATGTCGCGGTGCGTGAGCTTGAACCAGGCGCGGGCGAAGGCGTCGGCGAACTCGTCCGGGTTGGCCATGAAGCGGCGAGAGATCTTTTCATAGATCGGGTCGACGCGCATGGCCATGTCGGCCTCGGTCATCATGATGGGCACCTTCTTGGCGGCATCCGCCGCTGACGGGGCCATGTTCTTGTCGGTGTTCTGCTTGGGCACCCATTGATGCGCGCCCGCCGGGCTTTTGACGTTCTCCCACTCGTTGCCGAACAGCACTTCGAAGTAGCTCATATCCCACTGCGTCGGTGTCGGCGTCCAAGAGCCTTCCAGGCCGCTGCCGATCTGGTCGCCGCCCTTGCCGCTCTTGTAGCTGCTGATCCAGCCCAGTCCCATCTCCTCCACCGGCGCCGCCTCGGGCGCTGGCCCGACATGCGTGGCAGGCCCTGCGCCGTGGCATTTGCCGAAAGTATGGCCGCCGGCGGTGAGCGCCACGGTCTCTTCGTCATTCATCGCCATGCGCGCGAAGGTTTCACGCACCATCTGCGCCGAAGCCGGCGTATCGGGTTTGCCGCCCGGCCCTTCCGGGTTGACGTAAATCAGCCCCATCTGCACGGCGGCGAGCGGGTTTTCGAGGTCGGCTTGCTGCGTGCCCTGGCGCGTATCGCCCAGCCAGGTGTTCTCCGAACCCCAGTAAGTATCTTCTTCCGGTTCATACACATCGGCGCGCCCGCCACCAAAGCCAAAGGTCTTGAAGCCCATCGAATCGAGGGCCACATTGCCGGTGAGAATGTACAGATCGGCCCAAGACAGCTTGCGGCCGTACTTCTGTTTGATCGGCCAAAGCAGGCGGCGCGCCTTGTCGAGATTCACGTTGTCGGGCCAACTATTGAGCGGTGCAAACCGCTGGTAGCCGCTGCCCGCGCCGCCGCGCCCATCGCCAATGCGGTAAGTGCCGGCGCCGTGCCAAGCCATGCGGATGAACAGCGGGCCGTAGTGCCCGTAGTCGGCTGGCCACCAGTCCTGCGAGTCGGTCATCAGCGCCTTGAGGTCTTTGACCACGGCGTCGAGATCGAGCGTCTTGAACTCTTCGGCATAGTTGAACGCCTCGCCCATTGGGCTGGACATCGGCGCATGTTGATGCAGCATTTTGAGGTTGAGCTGGTTGGGCCACCAATTGGCGTTACCCATCGCCCCGGCGACCGTCTTGGTGTGGGTGCTGTGCGCCACCGGGCATTTCAAATCGTTCGACATGGTTTACTCCTTTAGGGAATGAGGGGGTTCACTGGACAGTCAGGCTTTTGGCTGAAGCCCTGCTCATGGCGCGGCAGCGGAGCGCGTCACACGACACAAAGGAAAGTCGTCCTTGCTCATATCAGTCTCCTTGAGGTTGTTGTCATCGCTTCGGGGTGCTTGATGCGACTCTTGCAGCTTAGGCCGCAAGAATTGAAAAGAACAATTAAAAGTTCTAATGTGATTGATTGAGTAAAACTAGGCAAAGGCCGGATTGGCGTGCTGCTGCTATGCCATTCAAATGGGTCGAAGGTTCAGTGGGGCCCACCTGCAAGGCGCAAGTTGGTGACTTATTTCCTGTTTTTGTCGGGTGTTGTGTGAAATGATGGCTCACTGTTCCCGTGCTTGTGCCGCCCTTTCGGGGATGCAGCCGACCCTCTCCATCAGCGCACTTCTCCTACCCATTGATTCAGGGGGGTGGTGTTCTTCATACACATAATCATTTGTATAGTCGATTTAACGATTTTCAGCCGCTTTTGGGCGACAAAAGACGATTTGCAAAGCAACTTTCCAGACTCGCATGGCTGACTCCCCTCTCACGGCTCCAAGTGCACTCAAAAGCTACGCGCGCACCTCCGCTTTAGCGGTGGCGCTCGGCAGTGGGGTGTCGCACTGGCTCGCGCATCGCCATCCGGTGCGCCGCATCCTTATGCTGCACGGCGTGGGGGACGGCAAGATGCCTGCCGCAGATTTCCACCGCGTGATGGCGTGGCTGAAGCAGCACTACGACATCGTGGCGCTCGATCTCATGGTTCGAGAGATTCTGGACGGTGTGCCCGCGCCCGCTGGGGCCGGCCGCAGCCAGCTCGCCATCACCTTCGATGATGGGTTGTGCAATCAGTACCGCATCGCCCGACCCATACTCGATCAACTTGAGATACCAGCCGCGATTTTTGTCTGCCCTGGCCTGGTGGATGCCGGGCAATGGATGTGGAACCATGAGGCGCGCGCCCGGTTGAAGCGTTTATCAAATGAAGGGCTGATGGAGTGTGCGCAGACCTTGAATGCACCTGCGCATCACCTCGAAGGTTTCATTGCCTGGATGAAAACGCTGCCCCTGCCGCAAAGGCAATATGCGCAGGACGTTTTGCGCGATTGCACATGTCGCTTCGTGCCCACCCCGGCAGAGCACGAGGCTTACGACATGATGAGCTGGGATGAGGTGCGCGCCTGCGACCACGGCGGTCTGACGATAGGTTCGCACACCATGACCCACCCCATCCTGCCCACGCTGACGGAAGATGAAATCCAGTATGAGTTGCAGGAAAGCCGTGAGCGACTGGAGACTGAGCTGGGCCGAAGGGTCGATTTGTTTTGCTACCCCAACGGTTCGACGGATGAGCGGGTGCGGAAGATCGCCCGGTCGATCTACCGCGCTGCCGTGACGACTGAAGAAGGCATGGTGTCGGCCAAGGTCGATCCGGTGGCCATTCCGCGCATTCCTGTGACATCCCATATTCCCCTACTGGCCTGGCGCATGCATCGGCCATGGGCCTGATGGAAGTTGAATTCGCGCATTGCCGCCCCGCTTCGCGCCACGTCTGATCCATGCAAATCGACCTCGTCACCACGACGCCGGACTTCGACGCCCTGAAGCCCGAGTGGCGCGCCATTGAGGGACTGACCCCGCGCAACAGTCTATTTCTCAGCTGGGATTGGCAGCGTCTGTGGTGGTCGCAATATGGGGAGGGACGGCAACTGCAGATTCTGGTGGCGCGGTCTGGCGGTCAGGCCGTGGGCATTTTTCCGCTGTATCTGGAAACGCACCGCGCCTTCAAAATCCTGCGCGTGCGCAAGCTCAGGCCGATCGGCTCCGGAGGCGATACCGCGCCCGACGATCTGGGCATGTTGTTCGATCCCATCCACGAACAGGCCGTTGCCAGAGCGTTCGTCGATCATGTGCTGAACAACGTCTCCGGTTGGCAGTTGCTCGATCTCGTCGATCTGCCCGCCGATTCGGCCTTGGTGGCTTGCTGGACGCAGCAAAGCACACAGATTTCAGGCTCGATTGAGCGCACGCCGGTGAACCGCATCATCTACGGCGATTTGCCGCCGGACTGGGATAGTTATCGCCAGAGTCTTAGCCGTGATCGTCGTCAGGCGTTGGCACGGTATCGTCGCAAATTCGAGAAGTTGCCCGGCGCGCGTTTCCATCAGGTAACGCAGGCCGAGGAGGTTGATGCAGCGTTTGACCGGCTGGCTTTATTGCATCAACTGCGTTGGAAGGGAAGGACGCAGGAACTCAGTTTCACTTCCGAGCGGTATCTCGGTTTTCATCGAGGTGTGATGCACGCGCTGCAGGCTCATGGCCGGTTGCGCTTGTTTGCGCTTGAACTTGAGGGCAGCACCATCGCCATGTTGTACGGATTCAGGTGGGGCGATACCTTCTACCACTTTCAGGGCGGTTTCGATCCCGCGCATGCGAGCTTGAGCCCAGGTCAACTCATGATGGCCTATGCGATAGAGCTGGCCATCGGCGAAGGGTGCAAGACCTTTGACACGCTCAAGGGCGACTACGGCCACAAGCGGCATTTCTTTCAGCAAACCCGTGAAACTCTCGGCTTGCGGGTTCACCGCCCGGGCTTGATTCACTGGCTTTACCGAGTCAAGGCAAGACTTGCTGCAAACCGCGTTTCGGCAGAGCCTGCCGAGCACATGGACGCTGCGGATGCGAAGCTGAGCGCACAAACCGCTGCCGATTCGCCGAGCCTATGAACGCCGATTCGGGCAGGACCGGCAATACCGACCCGCAAGCCCTGGTTTCCGTGGTCATCCCGGCGTACAACGCCCGCAACACCCTAGCGCAAACGCTCGACAGCCTGTTCGCCCAGACGCACCGAAATCTCGATGTCGTGGTCGTGGACGATGGCTCCACCGATGGCACGGCTCAAGTTCTGGAGGCCTATGCAGGGCGGGTGCGGACGATCCGGCAGGCCAATGCGGGCATTGCCGTGGCGAGGAATGCGAGCGTGCAGGCGGCTCGGGGCGACTACATCGCGCTGCTCGATGCCGACGATCTGTGCCGCCCGGATCGCATCGCGATGCAACTGCGCTACCTCCAGTCGCACCCCGACATCCTGCTCTGCAGTTCCGATTTCAGCGCCTTCGACGAAACCGGCACCCTGGCCCCCGCCTCTTATTGCGGCGTCTATTACACCCGCTGCAGTCCGCAACGGGGCGGCATGAGGGCGCGGTATCCGCAGGCAGAAACATTTGCCTTGCTACCGGAGGAGAGCGCGCGGCAGAACGGCCAAACCGTCATTCAGGTTTACTGGGGAGAGGTTTACGACGAACTGGTGCAGGGTAATTTCATCCATCCCCCCACGGTGATGTTCCGGCGGGACGCGCTGCAACGTGCCGGGATGTTCGATCCCGAGATCAAGATCGTCTGCGAGTGGGAATGGTTCGTGCGCGTGGCTCGCGCCGGGCCCGTGGCTCATCTCGACATCCCCTTGCTCGATTACCGCCGCAGCCCAACCCAGATTTCCTCCAGCCCGCGCACGGCGCTGGATTCACTTGCGGTGGCCAAGAAAATCTATGCGCGCGACAGCCAATCCGGCCAGCGCCGAGATCGCCGTTCGTTGCGTCACCTGGGTGCGCTCAGCCTCAGCGCGGCCGACATGCTGGCAGAAGTTCAGCGCGCAAAGGCGCTCAGCCTGCTGGCCAGCAGCGTTTTCACCTATCACACCTTCTGGGGGCAAACGCTGCGCACCTTGTTTAAGATCATGCTGCCTTCCGGGCTGCTCAACCTGCTGCGGCGCGTGCGCGCTTGAACCGCGCGGAGCGCGGCGAGTCGGCGGGCGCAACCGGCTACTTTGCTTCAACCTGGCTTCAAACTAATTCCCACTGATGACTGTTTCCTTTCCCCGTGGCTCCGCGGTTGAGTCGGGCGCGATGTCGCCTGGCCTCACCGCAGACGATTTCGACTTTCACCTGCCGCCCGAACTGATCGCCCAGCATCCGCCCGCGCGGCGCAGCGACAGCCGCCTGCTCGATGCGGGCAGCCCGCCGACGCTGATCGACCGTGGGTTTCGCGACTTGCCCGGTCTGCTGCGCGCAGGCGATCTGGTGGTGTTCAACGACACCCGGGTGATTCCTGCGCGGTTGTGGGGCTTCAAGACGGCGGGGGAAACCGGGGCCTCTTTGGGCGGTGCGGTGGAGGTGCTGGTGGAGCGGGTGCGGGCGGACAACCGGGTCTGGGCGCATGTGCGGGCGAGCAAATCGCCCAAGCCGGGCCAGGTGTTGTGGCTGGGCGCGGCTCGACCCGATACGCCGGCTGGCGACGAGCCGCACGCATCAGCGCCGCTTTTCGCCGTGACGACCGTGGGCCGGGTCGGGCCGGATGGCGGCTTGTTCGAACTGGAGTTTCCAGCCGAGCCTCTGGCCTTGTTGCAGCAGTACGGCGCAGTGCCCTTGCCGCCCTACATCACCCACGCGCCGGACGGCGACGATGTGCAGCGCTACCAGACGGTGTATGCGCAGCACCCCGGCTCGGTGGCGGCGCCCACGGCCGGGCTGCACTTCGACGAGGCCATCCTGGCGAGAATCGACGCGATGGGCGCGCAGCGCGCTGCCGTCACCTTGCACGTGGGGGCGGGCACGTTTCAGCCGGTGCGGGTGAACGATCTGCGGCAGCACCAGATGCACAGCGAGTGGTACACCGTGCCCGAGGCGACCGCGCAGGCGATTGCCGAGGTGCGGGTGAGGCAGGAGCAGGCGCGCGCGGCAGGCCAGATGCACGCCGCCCCGCGGGTGGTTGCGGTGGGCACGACGGCCATGCGCGCGCTCGAATCGGCCGCGCTGGCGGCGGAAGCGGCCGGTGCGGCAAACGGCACGGTGCTGCCGGGCGCCCGCGATACCGCGCTCTTCGTCACGCCGGGTTATCGCTTCCGCGTGGTGGACGCGCTGCTGACCAACTTTCATCTGCCCAAGTCCACCTTGCTGATGCTGGTGTCTGCCTTTGCCGGCATGGAGACGATACGCGCGGCCTATGCCCATGCAATTGCCCAGCGCTACCGGTTTTTCAGCTATGGCGACGCCATGTGGTTGACGCGCATGGCCGAGGCGGAGGTAGATTTGCGCTGACTCAAACCCATGCTGGCGTCATGTGCCCAGAATCAGCGCACTTTTCAACAGGACGCCATCATGGAACAACTCCTCAGCCCGCGCTTCATGCAAGACCGGCATCAACACCGCATCGAGCATATGGCGGCCATTCGCCAGCGCATTCAGTCGCATATTGCCCAAGCGCTCAGCGCCGAGGAAGCGCATGACCTGCTGCACATGCGCGAAGAAGAGAAAATAGCCCGCGATGTCTATCTGCAACTCGGCGAGCGTTGGGCGCTGCGGCCTTTCGTCAACATCAGCGGGGCCGAGCAGGCGCATATGGACGCCATTGCCGCCTTGCTGACGCATTACGACCTGCCCGACCCGGCGCAGGGTTTGGCGGTGGGCGAGTTTCGCACGCCCGACTTTCAGAGCTTGCACAACCAGTTGGTGGAACGCGGCCTGCGCAGCGAGCTAGACGCCATCAAGGTTGGGCTGCTGATTGAAGAGCTGGATATTTTTGATCTGGTCGAAGCCCGCAACCGCGCACGTCAGCCGGAAATTCTGGCGGTTTACGACGACCTGGAGCGCGGCTCGCGCAATCATCTGCGCGCGTTCTTCCGCCACCTGCAGCGGCATCGCGGCGAGTATGTGCCGCAATACCTGAGCCTGAGCGACTTCGAGGCCGTGGCCTGGAGCGAACGCGAAGAGTGCTGATGCGTCAGATGCGTCAGGACTGCGCTGCCGCCACGGCGGCGCGGGTGTGCTCCACGATGCCTTTGAGCGCCTCATCCAGCAGGGCCTGCGCGCCCTGTGCGAAGTGCGCGGCGTCGTTCACCACGATGGTCTGGCTGCCGTCGAAATGCCAATGCGCGGCAATGCGGCTGGTGCGCTGGTTCGCCAGTTCGCACACCAGATCGAGGTGTACCGTGCCCTGATTCCCATGCACATCATGCTCCAGCCGGTTCAGGTTGCAGTGCAGCGTCCACGGCGCGTTCACCAGCACGGCCTGCTGCTGCACGGCGCTGATCCAGGGCTGGCGGCTCAGGGTGCGGGCGATGGCTTCGCTGACGAGCTGGGCCGGCGGGGCGAGCCAGCGGCTGTCGCGGTAGGGCTCCAGCGTGTCGGGGCTGCGGCTGTACATCATGGCGGGCGACTGAAATCCGGCGCTGGCGCGCACCGGCAGGAGTTGAATCACCGTGGCTTGCGGCAGCGGCGCGGTGCTGATCTCAGGCGCGGTCAGGCGGTAGGTTTGCTGCACCGGCGCACGGTTGACGGGCAGGGCGCAGGCGGCCAGGGTCAGGCTGGCCAGGCTCAGCAAAGCGGCCAGGGCGGCGCGGCGCAGCCGCAAAACAAAAGATGCGGTCATGGCTTTTCTCCCGGGCCCGGCGGCGGCAAGGCCGGGCCGTACAGCAGTTGGCTGGGGTTGGCTTTCAGGTTTTCGGTCAGCGCGCCGAGCTGGCTGCTGAGCTGCTGCAGATTGCGCATCAGCGCGTCCACTTCAGGCAGGGTGCGGGTCTGAAGCTGGGTCATGGCCTGCACCCCGGCCGTGGTGAAGGCGGTGGTGGTGTTGCCGGCCTGGGTGACGCTGTTGGCGGCAGCGCCGATCTGCGGCATCAGACCGCCAAGCTGGGCCGACACGCCGTCGAGCCGCTTCACCAGCGCCTGGCTTTGCAGCATGAGCGCGCTGCCCTGCGCACTCATTTGAGTCAGATTCGCGGTGGTCTGGCGGGCGTTGGCAAACATCTGATTGATGTTGTCCTGATTGGCCGCCAGAGAGGCGGAGAGCGTCTGCAGATTGCGCAGCGTGTCGCTGATTGACTGCATATTGGCCGGGCTAAGCAGCGTGTCCACCCGCTGGCTGATGCGTGCCAGCGTGATGGCCGCGTCGTTGATGCCGCCTTCGATCTGGGTGAACACCGAGGGTTTGTAGGGAATGACCGGATCGGGCTCGCCGAGCGGGGTGGGCAGCGGTGTCGGCGAGGCGCCGCCGATCAGGTTCACCGCCGACAGCCCGGTGACGCCCAGCGGACTGAGCTGGGCCACGGTGTCATTGCGCACCGGCACCGCGCTGTCGATGTCCACCTTGATGCGGATGAGTGCGGGGTTTTTCGGATCGATCTCGATGCTCGCCACCTTGCCCACGGTGACGCCGCGGTAGAGCACATTGCTGTCAGTCTTCAGGCCGCTGACATTGTCGGTGGCGTAGATCAGATAGGGCCGGGTGGCGGTCTGCTTGCCGCCGGTGGCCAGCCACCAGCCCAGACCGCCGAGCAGCGCGCCCAGCAGCACCACGAACAGGCCGACGGCGGTGTAATTGACTTTCGATTCCATGTCCTACCTCGAAAGGGTTTCGTGCAGATAGGCGGCCGAACGGCTGCCGCGGAAATAAGCGACCAGTTCGGGCTCGTCGCGCTGCGCCAGTTCCGCAGCGGGGCCGACCGCCAGCATTTTCTTGCGGGCGAGAAACGCCACCGTGTCGCTGCCGTGCCAGATCGAATCGAGATCGTGCGTGACTTGCAGAATGGTCAGCCCCAGCAGGTCGCGTAGCTCGCGGATGAGCTGGTCGAAAGCCGCGCCGCCGATCGGGTCGAGGCCCGAGGTCGGCTCGTCGAGCACCAGCAGTTCAGGGTCGAGCGCCAGCGCGCGGGCCAGCGCGGCGCGCTTGACCATGCCGCCCGAGAGTTCAGCCGGATATTTGTGCGCTGCGTCGGCGGGCAGTCCGGCCAGACCGATCTTGAGCATGCCCAGTTCGGGCAGCAGGCGTTTGTCGACCAGGCCTTGCTCGCGCAGCGGCAGCAGCACGTTCTCCAGCACGGTCAGGCCGGTGAATAGCGCGCCGCCCTGAAACAGCACGCCGATGCGCTGGCGCAGCGCCTGCCGCTGCGCCTCGTCGGCGGACAGCGCGTCCTGCCCGAACAGCCGGAGCGTGCCGCCGCTGGGTGCGCGCAGCAGCAACAGACTGCGCACCAGCACTGTCTTGCCCGAGCCGGAGCCGCCCACCAGCGCCATGATGGCGCCGCGCGGCACGGCCAGGTTCAGGCCCTCGTGCACCACCACGTCGCCGAAACGGTTGACGATGCCTTGCGCGTCGATGACCAGATCGGCGGGCTTGTTCATAGGTGCAGCAAGTTGTAAAGCACGGAAAAACTGGCATCGATCACGATCACCAGAAAGATGGCCTGCACCACGCTCACCGTGGTGGCCCGGCCCACCGCCGCCGCACTGCCCGAGACGCGCAGGCCCTGCATACAGCCGACCAGGGCGATAACGACGGCGAACACCGGCGCCTTCACCAGGCCGAGCACCAGCGTCTGGAGCCCCACCACTTGCGGAATGCGCGCGGTGTATTCGCTGAACGGCACACCGTAACCGAAAGCGGCCACGACGCCGCCGCCCGCCAGCCCCATCACATCGGCAAACAGCGCCAGCAGCGGCAGGGTGATGACCAGGGCGATGACCTTGGGCAACACCAGCATCTCAAATGGCGACAGCCCGAGCGCCCGCAGCGCATCCACCTCTTCGGTGATGCGCATGGTGCCGATCTGCGCGGTGTACGACGAACCGGTGCGTCCGGCCACCAGAATGGCGGTGAGCAGCGGCCCGAGTTCGCGCAGGGTGATGATGGACACCAGATTGACGATGAGAATGTTGGCGCCATAGGTCGCCAGCGTGGCCCCGGCCTGATATGCCATGACCATGCCGATGAGAAAAGACAGCAGGCCGATGATGCCGATGGCGCGCAGCCCTGCCGCGTCGATTTCGTGGATGACTTCGCGCCAGCGCACGCGCCAAGGCTGCAGCAGCAGCGGTGCGCCGCGCCACACCAGTTCGCCGACGAAGGCCAGCAGCGCGCGCAGTTCGTCCAGCGCAATGAGCGTGGCGCGGCCGATGTCGCCCAGCAAGCCCAGGCGGCGCGCTGTCGGCGGCAACGTCAGCGCGCGCTGGCGCACCAGATCGAGCAACTGCTGTTGCGGCGGGCTCAGGCCGCTCGCATCCACCGTAGCCCCGGCGCTTTGCCACTGCGCCATGCTGCGCGCCAGCAGCAGCGCGCCGCCGGTGTCCAGCGTGGCGGCGCTGGCGTCGAGGGTGATGTGCCGCGTGCCTGCGGGCAGGCGGGTGTTCGGCTCGCGCGCCAGACCTTGCGCGTTCCACTCGCCTTGCAGGCGGCACACGCGTCGCTCAGGCGCGTCCTCCTGCGCCATCCAGTCCAGGGTGGCGGGGGCGTCGGCGGTTGAAGGGGCGATCATGGCGTGCATAGGTTAGCGGATCGGACGATGCGCGCCACGGCAAGTCTGAAACAATATCGCCCATGCTGCAATTCACCGTTCACCACACCGCAGGCGAGGCCCGCCGCGGCACGCTCACCCTCAATCACGGCGTCATCGACACCCCGCAGTTCATGCCGGTGGGGACTTACGGTACGGTCAAAGGCATCACGCCCGATGGCCTGAAAGCTGCGGGCGCGCAGATCATTCTGGGCAACACCTTTCACCTCTGGCTGCGCCCGGGGCTTGACGTGGTGCGGCAGTTCGGCGGCCTGCACCGCTTCATCGGCTGGGACGCGCCCATCCTCACCGACAGCGGCGGCTTTCAGGTGTGGAGCCTGGGGGCGATGCGCAAGATCAGCGAGGAAGGCGTGCGTTTCGCGTCGCCGGTGAACGGCGACAAGCTGTTCCTCACCCCCGAGGTGAGCATGCAGATCCAGACCGTGCTGGGTTCCGACATCGTCATGCAGTTCGACGAATGCACGCCTTACGACGTCGATCGCGGCGGGCAAAAGCACATCACCACCGAGCTTGAAGCGCGCGAGTCGATGGAGCTGTCGTTGCGCTGGGCCACGCGCTGCAAGACCGAGTTCGCCCGGCTGGAAAACCCCAACGCCCTGTTCGGCATCGTGCAGGGCGGCATGTTCGAGCCGCTGCGCGACGCCTCGCTCGACGGCCTCGCCGCGCTCGATCTGCCCGGCTACGCCATCGGGGGCCTTAGCGTGGGCGAGCCGAAAGACGACATGCTGCGCCTGCTGCGCCACACCGCGCCGCGCCTGCCCGCCCACAAGCCGCGTTACCTCATGGGCGTGGGCACGCCGGAAGATCTGGTCGATGGCGTGCGCGCGGGCATCGACCTGTTCGATTGCGTCATGCCCACACGCAATGCGCGCAACGGCCATCTGTTCACCCGCTTCGGCGATCTTCGCATCCGCAACGCCCGCTTCAAGCAGGACGAACGCCCGATCGACGACACCTGCACCTGCGCCACCTGCCAGCAGTTCTCACGCGCCTATCTGCACCATCTCGACCGCTGCGGCGAAATGCTGTTCGGCATGCTCGCCACCACGCACAACCTGCATTACTACCTGCAACTCATGCGCGACATGCGCGCCGCGCTCGACGCCGGGGCTTTCGACGCCTTCGTCGCTCAGTTCCACGCCGACCGCGCGCGCGGGGTGTGACTCGCCTTTAACGAACAGCTCGCGGATCGCGTACCTGCAGCACCTTGCCGTGGGTGCGGACATCGAACAGGCCAATGGCCTGAAACAGCCCCGAAAGCTTGGCATAGCCGTAGTTTCGGCTATCGAAAGACGCCTGTTTGGAAATGTGCTGACCGACGGCGCCCAGTCCGGCCCAGCCTTCATCGTCGGCGGCTGCCTCGATGGCCTTGCGCAGCAGGTTCACGAGGCGGGTGT
>DZDA01000053.1:15425-16784 GCA_022730375.1 Thiomonas intermedia | reverse complement strand
CACCCGCACCCGCAGCCCGCCCAGTGGGGAGGTGTCGAGTTCGATGCGGGCGTCGCAACGCTCGGCCACGCTGCGCACGATGGCCAGACCCAGGCCGCTGCCGCCGGGCGGGGCGTTTTCGCGGCGATAGAAGCGGTCGAACACGCGATCGCGGTCTTCGGGCGGTATGCCGGGGCCGGAGTCGTCCACTTCGAGCACGGCCATGCGTCGGGGTGCGGCTGCGCTGTCGGTCGCTTGCGCGGCAGGCGGCGCGGGCTGCATTTCGCAGCGCACCCGCACGTCCACCTGGCCGCCTGTGGGGGTGTAGCGCAGGGCGTTGTCCAAGAGGTTGCGCACCAGAATTCGCAGGCCGCTGGCCGGGGCGAGCACGGTGCAGTCTTCGGCATCTTCCAGCCCGGCGTCCACGCCGCGGGTCTGGGCGAGTTCGGCCGTGTCGGACAGGCCCAGGCGCGCGGTGTCGAGCAGGCTCACAGGGGCGAGCGCCTCTTCGGCGCCCGACTCGTTGCGCGCGAGCAGCAGCAGTTGTTCGACCAGATGGCTGGCGCGGTCAATGCCGCTTTCCAGCCGTGCCAGCGCCACGCCGCGATGGGCAGCGTCGTGCGCGCGGCCAAGCATCTGCACCTGCACCTTGAGCGCGGCCAGCGGCGAGCGCAGTTCATGCGCGGCGTCGGCCACGAACATGCGCTGGGTATCGAAGGCCTGCCGGGTGCGCGAGAACAGGCCATTCATCGCTCGCACCACGGGCTGCATTTCGCTGACCACGGGGTGCGGGTCGAGCGGGTCGAAACTGGTCGCGGCGCGGTTCTCCAGCTCGCGTGACAGATCGCTCAGCGGTCGCAGCGAGCGCCGCACCACCCACGCAACGGCCAGCAGCAGCAGCGGCGCGATGACGGCCATCGGCCAGATGGAACGCAGCGCGAAGCCCAGCGCCAGCGCCTGCCGCGTGGCGGTGCTCTGGCCGACCTGAATGGTGCGTCCTCCGGCCTGCATGGAATAGACGCGCCACTGCTCGCCGCCAACCTGCACATTGGTGTAGCCCAGCACGGCCTGGCTGGGCAGCTCGCTGCGCGGGCGCGAGACGTAAATGCGTTTGCCATCGGGCGCCCAGACCTGAACGACATAGTCGACATCGTTGCCCGCGCTGACATTGGGGCCGAAACCGGGCAGGCCCATATCGCCGCTGGCGAGGCTGAGCGCGAGTTGCTGCAGGTGATAGTCGAACACCGCATCGGCCTCGTTCATGGCGTTGCGGAACACGGCCACGGCCTGCACCAGGGCCGCCAGGGTGACGGCGACTGAGAGCAGCAGCAGCAGCCGGGCGCGCAGGGATTTCAATCGCAGCCCCCATCGCCGCCGCCG
>DZDA01000053.1:8012-15325 GCA_022730375.1 Thiomonas intermedia | reverse complement strand
CGCCGCTATCTCCGCCATCGTCAACGCTATCGGCTTCTGGCGTGTGGCTGCCGTCACCGCCGCCATCACGGCTCGGGCTTGCGGGCGCGGGTTCCTTGGCGATCATGTAGCCCATGCCGCGAATATTGCGGATGAGGTCGGCGCCGAGCTTTTTGCGCAGGCTGTGAACGTACACCTCCACCGCGTTGCTCGAAATTTCGTCCTTCCAGCTATAGAGTTTTTCTTCGAGCTGGGCTCGCGACAGAATCATGCCGGGGCGGGCGATGAGCGCTTCGAGCACGGCCCACTCGCGCTGCGACAGCGCCACCGGCTCGCCGTCGAGCAGAGCTTCGTGCGTGGCCGGGTTCAGGCTGATGCGGCCGTAGCTGAACACCGGCTCGGCCCGCCCCGCCGCCCGGCGCAGCAGCGCGCGGATGCGGGCCGAGAGTTCGTCGAGGTCGTAGGGCTTGAGCACATAGTCGTCGGCCCCGGCGTCGAGCCCGGCGATGCGCGCCGAGACGGCATCGCGCGCGGTGGCGATAAGCACCGGGGTGGCCTCGCGCCGCGTGCGCAGCGCCTTGAGCACGGCGATGCCGTCCATCTTGGGCAGGCCCAGATCGAGCAGCACCAGGTCGTACTGCTCGGTGCGCAACGCCGAGTCGGCCACCGCGCCGTCGCGCACCCAGTCCACCGCGTAGCCCTCGCCCCGCAAGGCGTCGAGCACGCTTTCGCCGATCATCACATCATCTTCAACCAGGAGCAGGCGCATGGGGCTGGATTGCAAATGGAGACAGACCAGACTTTAGCGGCAGGCGCTTAGACTGCGCTTAACCTGCGGCGAGTGCGCCGTTCACAACAAGAATTTGCTCATGCACAAGCCCTCCGATCAGGCCGCAGGCCGCTTGCCCCGCACCGTGTGGATGTTGGGCTTCGTCAGCCTGTTCATGGACATGTCGTCCGAACTCATCCACGCCCTGCTGCCGGTTTATATGACCACGGTGCTGGGCTTGAGCGTGCTCAGCGTGGGCGTGGTCGAGGGCATTGCCGAGGCCACCGCGTCGATGCTCAAGGTGGTGTCGGGGGTGTGGTCAGACCGCATGGGCTCGCGCAAATGGCTGGCGGTGGCGGGCTATGGCCTGTCGGCGCTGACCAAGCCGCTGTTTCCGCTGGCTTCGGGTGCGGGCGAGGTGATTGCGGCGCGCTTCATCGACCGCATCGGCAAGGGCATCCGCGGCGCGCCGCGCGACGCGCTGGTGGCCGACGCCACGCCGCCCGCGCTGCGCAATGCCGCCTACGGTCTGCGGCAAAGTCTCGATACCGTGGGCGCGGTGCTCGGCCCGCTGGCGGCCATCGGTCTGCTGGCGGTGTATGCCGACAACCTGCGACTGGTGCTGTGGTTCGGGGTGATTCCGGCAGTCATCGCAGTGGCGATTCTGGCTTTCGGCGTGCGTGAACCGCGCCGGGTTCAGGCTGGCCTGGCTGCGGCCAAGTCGGGCCGCATGGACTGTCGCGCGGTGCGCGATCTGCCGCCGGCGTTCTGGCAGGTCGTCAGTCTGGCCGCGCTGTTCACCCTGGCGCGGCTGACCGAGGCGTTTCTGGTGCTGCGTGGCGATCAGCTCGGCGTCTCCGTGGTGTGGATCGCCCTGGTCACCTTGGTGCTTTCGCTGGCCTATGCCGTGTCGGCCTATCCGGCGGGCTTGCTGGCCGCGCGCTGGGGACGCAAACGCCTGTTCGGCCTGGGGCTGGCGGCGCTGTCGGCTTCCATGTTGTTGCTCGGCGGTGCATTGCCTCTGGGAATGCCCGGGTTCTGGCTGGGGGTTGCATTGTGGGGACTGCACATGGGACTCACGCAGGGATTACTGTCCGCAGCCGTGGCCGACACCGCGCCGCCGCAACTGCGCGGCACCGCGTTCGGCCTGTATCACCTGACCATCGGGCTGATGCAATTGCTCGCGGCCATCGGCGCCGGCTGGCTGTGGCAGACCATCGGCTCAACGGCCCTGTTCACCCTGGCCGCGGCATTGGCCTTGCTGTGCCTGCCTGCACTGTGGCTGTGGCTGCACGAACAACAAACGACAAAGGAAGAGACATGACGACGACCCACGCGATCCGGTTCGATCAACACGGCGGCCCCGAAGTGCTGCAATGGCGCGAGCAAGAACTCGCCGATCCCGGCCCGGGCCAGGTGCGGGTGCGCCAGGAAGCCATCGGGCTGAATTTCATCGACGTGTATCACCGCACCGGCCTGTACCCGCAGCCGCTGCCGGGCAGTCTGGGCGGTGAAGCCGCCGGGGTGATCGAGGCGGTGGGGCCGGGGGTGGAGGGCTTTGCGGCGGGCGACCGCGTGGGCTACTGCACCGGCGCGCCCGGCGCGTATGCGCAGCGCCGCGTGGTGCCGGTGGCGCCACTCATCAAACTGCCGGACGATATCGCTTTCGAGGTGGCCGCCGCCAGCCTGCTCAAAGGGCTGACGGCGTATTACCTCTTGCACCGCACGCGGGCGCTGCATGCGGGAGAGGTGGCGCTGTTTCACGCCGCGGCCGGCGGGGTCGGGCTGATTGCGGGGCAGATGGCGCGGGCGCTCGGCGCCACGCTCATCGGCACGGCGGGTTCGGCGGCGAAATGCGCGCTGGCTCTGGAAAACGGCTATGCCCACGCCGTCGATTATGTGAAAGACGACTTCGTCGCCCGGGTCAAAGACCTCACCGCCGGTCGCGGCGTGCCGGTGGTGTATGACTCCATCGGGCGCGATACCTGGGAGCGCTCGCTCGCCTGCCTTCAACCCTTCGGCCTGATGGTGAGCTTCGGCAATGCCTCGGGGGCAGTGCCGCCGTTCAAGATCACCGACCTGGCGGCAGCCGGTTCGCTCTACGTCACCCGCCCCACGCTGGGCACGCACATGGCCGACCCGGTGGTGAAGCAGCAAATGGCCGATGCGCTGTTCGCCCTGCTGCGCAGCGGACAGGTGAAGATTCACATCAATCAGCGCTACCCGCTGGCCGAGGCGGCGCAGGCGCATCGCGACCTCGAAGCCCGCAAGACCATCGGCTCGACGGTGCTGCTGCCGTAACGGGCTCGGGTTCTCCCTGCGGCAGTGCGTCGCAGGGAGAACCGCGTACTGGCGTGCCGCAAGGGTTTCCTAAAATGGCGGCATGCCGCTGTCTTCCCGCATTCCGCGTTTGCCTCTTGCCGGTCAGGGGGCGTCTGCTTCTCCGTCTGCTTCGCCACCTCTGCCTGCCGTCACCCTGACCCGACTGCTCGCGGCGCGCGTGGTCATGCTGCTGGCCGAGCTGGCGGTGCTGCCCTGGGCGCATCACTTCCTCGACATCACCTGGCCGGTCTACAAAGTGCTGGGGCTGATCGGCCTACAGGCGGCCCTCGGCGCTCTGCTGTGGTGGCAGATTCGCAGCCGCCGCGGCTTGGGCGCCTTCGGCGGTTTCGTCCACCTGCTGGCCGATGCCCTCATTCTGGCCCTGCTGGTGTATTGGAGCGGCGGCGAGGTCAACCCCATCATCTCCCTGATGCTGATGCCGCTCGTCCTGAGTGCGGTGGCTTTGCCCTGGCTCTACGTCTGGGCCATGACGGCGGTGGTCATCACGCTCTATTCGCTGGTGTCATTCTTCCCCACCCCGCAGACTGAAGCCTGTGGGGTCGCGACCGGCATGCTCGGCGAGCATCTGACGGGCATGTGGGGCAACTTTCTCATTACGGCGCTGCTAGTGGCGGCGGTGGTGGCGCGCATGGCTTCGGCCTTGCGTGAGCGCGAAGTCGAACTCGCCCGCAGCCGTGAAGTCGGTCTGCGCGACCAGCATCTGTTTGCACTGGGTATGCAGGCCGCAGCCGCAGCGCATGAACTCGCCACGCCCGTGTCCACCCTGGCGATGACGGTGGACGATCTGCAGGCCGACTACGCGGGTGACGACGAACTCGGCCCCCAACTGCAGCGCATGCAGGCGCAGGTGGCGCAGATTCGCACCGTGCTCGGGCACATCACCGCGGCAGCCGGCGCCGCCCGCAGCCGCAGCGGCCAGACCGAAACGCTGTCGCACTGGCTGGAGCAGACGCTGGAGCACTGGCGCCTCATGCGACCGCAGTCGCAGGCGGGGCTCGCACTGCGCAGCGCAGGTTCGCCCCCGGTGTTGCTGGTGGATGCGGGTCTGAACGCCGCGCTGGTGAGTCTGCTCAACAACGCCGCCGACGCCAGCCCCGATGCCGTGGAAGTTGAGGCCGACTGGGACGCGGCCAGCCTGCGAGTGCACGTGCTCGACCGCGGCCCCGGTCTGTCAGATGAGCGGCTGGCGCGGGCAGGCTACGATTTCGTCAGCACCAAGGGCGAGACGCGCGGCCTGGGGCTGGCGCTGGCCCGCGCCGGTATCGAGCGCCTCGGCGGCACGCTCACCGTGGCGCGACGCGCGGGCGGCGGGCTGAGCGCTACGCTGCAATGGCCGCGTCTGGGTTCAACTCAATGAATGGCAAACCGATGAATCTGTTGCTGGTCGAAGATGACGCCGCGCTGGCTGCCGCCACGCGCAACTCCATGGAACGGCGTGGCATTTCCGTGTGGCATGCCGATTCGGCGCCCGCCGCGCGCGCGCTCATCGGCACGGCGGCGTTCGACGCGGCGGTGCTCGATCTGCGCCTGCCCGGCGATAGCGGTCTGACCCTGATCGCGCCGCTGCGCGAGGCCTATCCCGACCTGCGCATCCTGCTGCTGACCGGCTACGCCAGCATTGCTACCGCAGTCGATGCCATCAAGCTCGGCGCGACCAACTATCTGCCCAAGCCGGCGACGGTGAGCGACATTCTCGCTGCGCTGGAACAAGACGAACCCGAGGCCGACCGCGCCGTGGCCGCCCAGCCGCTGCCGGTCGATCGGCTGGAGTGGGAGCACATTCAGAAAGTGTTGGCCGAGCACGACGGCAATATCTCCGCCACCGCCCGCGCGCTGCAGATGCACCGTCGCACCCTGCAGCGCAAGTTGCTCAAGCATCCGGTGCGCGAAGCGCCGGGCGACGCAGAGCCGCGTTGACGCGCTGCGCCATTCAGGCGAACCGCCTCACCGCTGCAGCCAGTGCAGCGCGACATCGGTATCGGCGGCGAGCCAGTGTTTATGCGGCGTCCAGCCGGCCGAGTGCGCCAGACGCTGAAACATCGCCACAGGATATTTGTAGGAATTTTCGGTGTGCAGGGTCTCGCCCTCTGCAAAGATGAAACTCTGCCCGAGCAGGCGCACGGTTTGCGGCCTGGGGCTGAGCAGATGCATCTCGATGCGGCTGTGCGCGGGGTCGAAGCGGGCCACATGCCGGAACGCCTGCGCATTGAAATCAGCGCCGAGTTCGCGGTTGATGCGGGTGAGCAGATTGCGGTTGAACGCCGCCGTCACGCCGCGGGCGTCGTCATACGCGGGGATGAGTTTGGCCTTGTCCTGCGTGCCGTCCACGCCGACGAGCAAATGCGCGCCGGGGCCGAGAAAATGCGCCGCGCCATGCAGAAAGCGCACCGCCTGCTCCGGGGTGAAGTTGCCGATGGTCGATCCGGGAAAAAAACCGATGCGGGGCTGTTGCCGCACGTCGGCCTCCAGCGCGGCGGGCCAGTGCAGCGGGGCGGTGAAATCGGCTTCCAGCGCGTGCACATCCAGCTGGGGAAAACGCAGTTGCAGCCCGCGCACCGACTGGCGCAGAAAGTCGCCGCTGATGTCGATGGCGGTGTAGCTCGCGGGGGCGTTCAGGGCGCCCAGCAGCAGGGGGGTTTTACGGCTGGAACCACTGCCGAATTCGATGACGGCCGCGCCGGTGGGCAGTTGGGAAAATTCGTCATGCAGGTTGCGCAGCAGCGCGGTTTCGCTGCGGGTAAGGTAGTACTCGTTCAGCTCGGTGATCTGCTCGAACAGCTCCGAGCCGCGGTGGTCGTAGAACCAGGTGGAAGGAATGCGTTTGGGGTGCGCGCTCAGGCCCTCGAGCACTTGCGTGGCGAACTCGGGGTTGAGGTCGGCGGAGTCGGTCGGGCGCAGGACGGTGGCGGTCTGCGGGGGCATCGGCGATCCTTTCTGTATCTATATCAAGCCCGCGCCAGCCGCAAACCGGTGAATTGCCAGCGTTGGTGGGGGTAGAAAAAGTTGCGATAGGTCGGGCGGATATGGCCGGGCGGCGTGGCACAGGAGCCGCCGCGCAGCACCATCTGCCCGCTCATGAATTTGCCGTTGTATTCGCCCACGGCGCCGGGCGCCGGGTGAAAACCAGGGTAGGGCAGGTAGGCGCTGGCCGTCCATTCCCACACGCCGCCCCAGAGGGTCTGCAGGCCGTCAGCGGCCACGTCATCAGCGGGCAGGGGAAGCCGCCACGGGTGATCGGCGAATTGCGCTGGCGTCGCGGCCGACAGGGGCTGGCGGCGCGCGGCCGCCTCCCACTCGAACTCGGTCGGCAAGCGCGCGCCGGCCCAGCGGGCGTAGGCATCGGCCTCGTAAAAACTGATGTGGCTCACGGGCGCCTGCGGCAGCAGGGGCTGCAGGCCGTGCAGGGTCATGGCCTGGGTGTGGAAGCCATCGCCGTGCGCCTGCCAATAAGCGGGTGCGCGAATGTTCTGCTCCTGCACCCAGCGCCAGCCGTCTGCCAGCCAGAGAGCGGGTGTGGCGTAGCCGTCGTCGGCGATGAAGTCGAGCCAGTCGGCGTTGCACACCGGGCGGTGCGCCAGGGCGTAGTCGTCCAGCCAGACGCGGTGGCGCGGGCCTTCGTTGTCGAAGGCGAAGCGTTCGTCGGCATGGCCGATGTCGGTCAGACCGCCGGAAAAACTTACCCAGCGCACCGGCTCCGGGTTCTGCTCAGCGGGCATGGGGCCGGGAGCGGCGCCGGGCGTGGCGCAATACGCGGGGTGCAGCGGGTTTTGCGCAAACAGATGCAGCAGGTCGGTGAGCAGCAGTTCCTGATGCTGCTGCTCGTGGTGCAGCCCAAGTTCGAGCAAAGAGGCTGGGGCGGCCTCGCGCGTCAGGCGCTGCAGCGACGCATCGACATGGGCGCGAAAGGCCAGAATCTGTTCGAGCGGCGGCCGCGTGAGCAAGCCGCGCTGCGGGCGCGGGTGACGCGGCCCGACGGTGTCGTAATACGAATTGAAGAGATAGCGGAAGGCCGGATCGAACACGCGGTAACCCGGCAGATGCGGCGTGAGGATGAACTCCTCGAAAAACCAGGTGGTGTGCGCCAGATGCCATTTGGCCGGGCTGGCGTCGGGCATGGACTGCACGGTGCAGTCGGCATCGCTCAGCCCCTGCACCAGCGCCGCGCTGCTCGCGCGGGTGTGCAGCACCGCTTGCAAAAGTTGTTCATGCGGGTGTTCATGCG
>DZDA01000053.1:0-7912 GCA_022730375.1 Thiomonas intermedia | reverse complement strand
TGTTCATGCGGGTGTTCATGCGCGTGCAGCGGCAAGGCCAGATCGAGTGTCGGCATGGCAGCGCCCTCCAGGGTGAGGCTCAAGAATAGCCGCAGGGGATGAACTTCGCTGATCAGGTCACTGCGCACAGGTCAATGCGCAGATCACAGCGGACGCTGTGGAGCGGGGCGGATCTCCTGCCGCTGCATGCCGAGTTGCGGGCTGCCGAGCGTGACTACATCGCCGGGCTGCAAATAACGCGGGGGCTTGCGGCCCATGCCCACGCCGGGCGGCGTGCCGGTGGCGATGAGATCGCCGGGCAGCAGGGTCATATAGCGGCTGAGATAGGCGACGAGATAGGCCACGCCGAAAATCATGTCGCGCGTGTTGCCGGTCTGCATGCGCTCACCGTTCACTTCGAGCCAGAGGTCGATGTTCTGCGGGTCGGCGATCTCATCGCGGCTGACCAGCCAGGGGCCGATAGGGCCGAAGGTGTCGCAGCCTTTGCCCAGATTCCACTGACTGCCCTGTTCGAGCTGATAGGCGCGCTCGGACACGTCGTTGACCAGGCAATACCCGGCCACGTGTTTGAGCGCGTCGGCCTCGCGCACAAAGCGCGTCTCGCGCCCGATGACCACGCCGAGTTCGACTTCCCAATCGAGCTTGTGCGCGCCGGGCGGGCGCAGCACCGCATCGTTCGGGCCGCTGATGCAGGTCGTCCACTTGTTGAACGCAATGGGCGAGGCCGGGATGGCCATGTGCGCCTCGTTGGCATGGTCGCGGTAGTTCAGGCCGATGGCGATGAACTTGCTGATGCCCACGAAGGGCACGCCCAGCCGGGGCTTGCCGCTCACCAGCGGCAGGCTTTCAACGTCGATGCCGCGCAGCGTCTGAGGTCGGCTGAAGACGCTGGCATCAATCTCGTCGACGATGCCGCCGAGGCTGCGCAGGCGACCCTGCGCGTCGATCAGGCCGGGTTGTTCTTGGCCGTTGCGGCCGTAGCGGACGAACTTCATGACGGTCTCCTTCAGCGGCGTTGATATTGGGTGCTGCCGAACAACTGTTCGCGCGCAGTGGCGTCCATCTCGGGCGGGCGCGCGTCGGCCAGCACCTGCACGCCGCGCTGTACGGCGGGCCGCGCGGCGATGGCGTCGAACCAGCGCTTGGCATGCGCAAACTCGGCCCAGTCGACGCCCTGATTGGCGGCGCTGCGACACCAGGGAAAGGTGGCGATGTCGGCGATGGTGTAGTCGTCACCGGCCAGATAAGGCTGCGACGCCAGCCGCCGGTCAAGTACGCCGTAGAGCCGATGCGCCTCGTTGGTGTAGCGGGCGATGGCGTAGTCGATTTTCTCTGGGGCGTACTGGCGGAAGTGGTGCGCCTGGCCGAGCATGGGGCCGATGCTGCCCATCTGCCACATCAACCATTCGAGCGTGGCGATGCGCGCCCGTGGCCCTGTGCCCAGAAAGCGGCCGGTCTTCTCGGCCAGATAAAGAAGGATGGCGCCCGACTCGAACACGCTGATGGGCTGGCCATCCGGGCCGTCGCTATCGATCAGGGCGGGAATCTTGTTGTTCGGGCTGATGGCGAGAAAGTCGGGCGCGAACTGTTCGCCGCGGCCGATGTTCACGCCATGCACCCGGTAGGGCAGGCCGAGTTCTTCGAGCAGGATGTGGATTTTGTGGCCGTTGGGGGTGGCCCAGGAGTAGAGGTCGATCATGGAGGGAGGCGCCGTCTGTGCGGCGAGGTGAACGGTGCGCCGCATTGTGCGACGTTTGCCGCCTTGCTGCAGTCCTCTTGCGGGCAGGCCCTCGTTCAGCGCAGCAGCTCGCCCTGGGCGATCTGGGCGTGGAGCACCTCGATGGGCGGGGTGAGTTGCTGCATCAGCCGCAATTGTGCAGACAGACCGGCCAGGGGCAGGCTGTCGTCGAGCGCATCGGCCTCATGCGCGAGGATGCTCCATTGCACCGCATCCACCGCCAGCGGCAGGGCCAGGCTTTGCAGCATGGCGAGTTCCTGGGGGGGCAGGTGGCTGTCGTTCTGGTCCATCTGCCAGGCGCTGCGCCGCGCCAGCATGCGGGTGGTGTCCAGCCCGGTGCGGGTGCGGGCGATGCGCTGCTGCCAGACCGGGTGATGCACCGCGAGCTGTTCGCCGATGCGCCGGGTTTGCAGCCGGGCGATCAGCAGATCGAGTGCGCGCTCAGCGGCGCCGAGACACCACAGCGCATCGTGCAGGCCGACGACGCGCTGGCGGGCCTGCAGAATCTCCAGGCCCTGTCCCGGCTGGCCGAGCACGTGATGGATGGGCACGCGCGCGTCTTCGAAAGACACTTCGGCCAAGGCCTTCTGCGCCGTGCCCCAGCCCTGCAAGTGCCGCCCGAGTTGCACGCCGTCGGTCTTGAGCGGCACGAGCAGCACGCTGAACTGGCGATGCAGGGCCGCCTGCGCATCGGTGCGGCACAGCACCAGCAGGCTGGCGGTGCGTGGGTCCAGCAGACCTTGCACCCAGGTTTTTTGACCGGTCAGGCGCCAGGAATTGCCGTCTTGCGTGGCCTGGCACTGCAGTGAGTCTGGGTTGTGCAGCTCGGCGTCGGGCTCGGCGGCGGCCCAGGCGCTGCGGGTTTCGGCGCGCAGCAGCGGGTCGAGCCAGGCATCTTTCAGCGCTTCGCTGCCGTAGCTGTCGAGCAGCTGCATGTTTCCGGCATCGGGCTGGGCGCTGTTGAATACCTCGGCGGCCCAGGGGATGTGGCCCATGGCTTCGACCATCGGCGCGTATTCCCAATGGCTCAGCCCCTGGCTGGCGCGGGGGGAGATGGGCAGAAACAGATTCCACAGCCCCGCCAGTTGGGCCTTCTGGCGGATGGAGGCGAGTTGCGGCGCGACGGCGGCCTGCGGCCCGACAGCGCTCAGGCGCAGGGCGGCGTTGATGGCGCCTTCCTGCGGCAGCACCACGGTGTGCATGAAGCGGTGCAGCCGGGTTTGCAGGGTGCTGACGCGCGGCGACGGCGCGGTCTCGATGGATCTGGGCGGCATGGGAGCGTTCAGTCGCGCGGCAGGATCTGGCTGGCCAGATGAACGTGCAGGGCGCTGGCGTAGCCCTGCGCATTGGGCAGGACTTTGCGCGGCCTTCCCGAAGCGCTGGGAATGGCGTCGACCAGTTGCAGCGCCGTCTGCAGCGCATCGGTGGGCCGACACAGGCGGTTGACCACGCCGAGCTGGTGCAGCCGGGCCGCGCCGAGTCCCAGACCGGGCAGCGCGGCCTCGTTGCAAGCGGGCCGCGGGAGCAGTTGAGCGGCCAGCCATTGCGCGCCGCCCACGTCGCGTTCGGGCAGCAGGGGGTCGATCAGCTGGAACTGGGCGTTGTCGGCCGCGACGAGCAGGTCGCAGGCCAGCGCCAGCGCGGCTCCGGCGCCGCGCGCCTGGCCTTCGACCGCCCCGACCACCAGCGGTTCGCAATCGCGCAGGGCGAGGATGCAATCGTGCAAGGCGTCAAGCGCGCTGATGTCGTGCAGGCCGCTGCAGAAGTGATATTCACTTCCTGTGAGCACCACGGCGCGGATCTCGCCATCACGCTGCGCCGTGGTGAGGGCCTCCAGCGCGGCCGAGCAGAGCGCGGCGCTCAGGGCGTTGCGGCTTTCGGGGTGGTGCAGGCGCAGCACGAGGCTGTCGCCCTGACGTTCAGCTCGGAGTTCGGCGCTCATGCAGTGAGGGTGGGGCCAGAGGTGCAAACATCATATTCAGCTCGCCGCAAGCGCCTGGAGTCTGTGGGGCGTTTCCCACAGAAAATCAGGCGATTGTTAATTTTTTCACACGCTTTTCATCTGAACTTTGCCGGCACCGATTGGAATGAAAGGTGCGTGAAACATTGCTTTCGGATCATTCGACACATTTTGATGTCGACCCTCATTTGCGCTGCAATGCCCTCAGTTTTTCGCCGTTTCGCCTCTTTCTTCACGACTTGCAATGGCCTGCTCTCCTGGTTGCGGCCCTGGATGGTTGCGGTCGGGCTCGCGGCGCAGTTCGTGAATCCAGCGAAGGCGCTGATGATCGGTGCGCCGCAAACGCGCGCCGAACTCGGCCGGACCCTGCAGATGACGATTCCGGTGCTCCTCGATGCGCAGGAGTCCTTGCCGCTGTCGTGCGTGCAGGCCAAGGCGCAATCGGGCGAGTTTGGCGGCGGGGTGGGGGCGCTGGCGATCACTTCGAAGCCGTCGGCTGATGGTCTGACCTTGTTATTGCGCAGCCAGCAAGCGCTGCGCGAGCCGATTCTGATCGTGCGTCTGCACCTGGCCTGCCAGTACCAACGTACCCAGGTCTATACCTTGCTGGTCGATCCGCCGACGCCCGAGATGCCGATGGTCGCGGGCAGTGCGGTTGGCATTCGTTCTGCGGGACAGGCGTCGTCGAGCGAGGTCGCGGCTTCAGCGCAAACGCCGCAGCAAACGCCGCCGGTGTCTCGTCCGTCGCAGACCGAGGTTCCCGGCGTAAAAAAGGCCGCGCAGAAAACTGAACGCCCGATTGCTCCAGTGTTAGCGCGGCAAGAGCTTGCGCGTCACGAAGGGCATAAGCCGGCCAAAGCGAAGGTGGAGCGGCGCCGGGCTGAGCCTCCTGAGAAACACGCCGGGCCGTCCCAAGTGTTTTTCACCCCCTCGGGGGGGCTGACGCGCAGCGGCAGGTCTGGGGGCGCTATCAAGGCGCCGCCCGCGCCGGTTCATGCAGGCAACCGGCTCGAACTCGATGATTTCAACGCGGCCGATTTCGCCGCCGTGCCGCAACTGCGTCTGGCGACCGCGCTGCCCGCGGCCGTGCCCGCTCTCAGCGCTGAGCAGCGCAGCCAGCTCAATCAACTGCGCCAGCTCATCATGGACGCGACGGCTGCCCCAGGCGAGGCTCAGCCGACCCTGCAGCAGATCAACGCTCTGCAGGACCGGGCGAATGTGCTGCAGCGGCAGTTCGAGCAAGCCTCACAGCAGTTGCAGCAGTCGCAGACCGAGCTGGCCCAGACACGGGCGCAGCGCTATTCCGCCAGTCTGGTGTACGCCCTGGTCGCGGCGCTGATCGCGCTCGCCCTGCTGAGTTTCTGGTTGTGGCGGCGCGGAGCCGATCCGGGTCTGTCGCGCAGCCCCTTCGAGTCAGCTTCCGTGGGCCGCCGGGTTGCGGCGGAACCCGAGCGGGCCGCTTCTGCCCAAGCGCCCACCGTGGCCATGACCTCGATGTCGGTGCAGGCCAGCACCATCGCGCCAGCCGTGCTGCCTTTTGGTCTGGCCCCGTTGGTGGACGGCCGACCTTTGCAGCCCGAAATCGACGCGCCCTATCTCGAATCCGCCAAAGCGGGTCAATGGGGAGACTCCGGAATCGACTGGGATTCGCGCTTCATGCAGCCCATGAGCCAGGACAAGCAGGTGCATGTCGATGAGATGATGGACGCCGGGCATCTGGCCGAATACTTCATCGAAACCGGCGACGAAGACCGCGCCATGGCCCTGCTCGAAGAATCGCTCGACGACAGCGCCAGCGACAGCTTTGCACACAGCTTCGCACTGCCCTATCTGCTGCTGTTCGATCTGTACCGCAAGCATGGGCGCAAGGCCGAGTTCGATGCGCTCTACAGCCGCTTTCAGCGTCGTTTCAACGTGGCCGTGCCGCCTTGGGGGGCGGATGCCGATGCCTTGCGGCGATCGCAGGGCCGCGATCTGATGGATTACGACCGTGCCATGAAGCTCATCACCATGACCTGGGGCGAACCGCAGATCGTGAACGTGCTCGAGCGCATGTTGCTCGACGATCCGCATCAGCACCGCATGGGTTTCGAGCTGGCGGCCTAGCGCGATCTGCTGATGCTGTACGCGGTGGCGCGTGACCGTTTTCCTGAAGGCATGCCCGCCGCCGAGGTGGAGCATGTCGAACTGACGACTCTATCTCAAGGAAACGCCGGGCCGCCCCAAGTTTCCTTGACCCCCGCGGGGGGCGGGTTGGGCACAGCCCAGCCCTGGGGGCGCTCAGAACCGCCGCATCTCGATCTGGACTTCGAGTTGCCGCTGGAGCCGCAGGCTTTCAAAACTGAACCTGTCGAGCCCGACTCGTCGGAATTCAAGCTTCTTCCCCGCGAGGGCAGTGACCCGAAAGACGCTTGATAGCGCCCCCAGACCTGCCGCGTTCGCGTCAGACCCGCCGAGGGGATGAGCGTCTTCGCGTTGCCGATTCGGCTTATTTCGGATCGCTTCCGCCCAGCAGGGCGGCGATTCTGCGTCGCGGGCGGATGTTCGAAGACGTCGAGCGCGCGCCGCTTCCGGGTGAAGCCGATGCGGCCTCCCAAACGGGCTGGGCATTCGGGTCGGCCTCATAGGGTTTGTCAAACCAGGGGTCCTGCCGCGAAGATCGTGAGACGCGTGCAGTCACCGGCACCGAGGCGCCGGTTTCGCCCGGCAGTGCACGAGGCGCACGCGCGCTGCGATGTTCCCGCGTCTCGTCCGCATCGCGGCGCGGCCGAGGCGCGCGCTCAAGCGATACGGTCTGCTTTTCAAACTGGCGCTTGATCAGCTTCTCAATATCGGCCAGAGAGCGCGCGTCGCGCGCCGTTGCCAGTGTGATGGCCAGGCCGGAGGCTCCGGCGCGGCCTGTGCGGCCGATGCGGTGCACATAGTCTTCGGCGCTGAACGGCACGTCGTAATTCACCACGCCCGGCAGCTCGGCGATGTCGAGGCCGCGCGCGGCCACGTCGGTGGCCACCAGCGCCTGAATTTCGCCGCGCTTGAAGGCCTCCAGCGTGGTGAGGCGTTCGGCCTGCGATTTATCGCCGTGCATGGCCGCGGCCTTGATGCCGTCGCGCTCCAGCAAGCGGGTCAGTCGGCCAGCGCCGAGGCGGCTGTTGACGAACACGATCACCTGCGGCAGCGGGTTGTCGCGCAGCAGTTGCACCAAGGTGGCGCGCTTGTCGTCTTCTTCCACCTGATAGACGCGCTGCTCCACATTGGTCGCGGTGGCGTTGGGGCGGGCCACCTCGACCAGCAGCGGGTTTTGCAAATAGCTCTGCGCCAGTCGCTTGATCTCTGTGGAGAACGTGGCCGAGAACAGCAGGGTGGTGCGCTGCTTGGGCAGGAAGCCGAGGATGCGCTGCAGGTCGGGCAGGAAGCCGATGTCGAGCATGCGGTCGGCCTCGTCGAGCACCACGAATTGCACCTGGCCCAGGTTGACGGTCTTGGCTTCGAGGTGGTCAAGCAGGCGCCCGGGCGTGGCCACCAGCAGATCAACGCCGGTGCGCAGCTCGGCCTTCTGCGGCGCCATGTCCATGCCGCCGAACACGCAGGCGCAACGCAGCGGCGTGTGCTTGGCATAAGCCTTGAGATTGGTGTAGACCTGATCGGCCAGCTCGCGCGTGGGCGCAAGCATCAGCGCGCGCACCGGGTGACGCGCCGGAGACACGCTGGTCGAGGCCAGCGGCAGGAGCTGCTGCAGGATGGGCAGGGAGAACGCGGCGGTCTTGCCCGTGCCGGTCTGCGCGGCGCCCATGATGTCGCGCCCGTCGAGCAGCAAGGGGATGGCCTTGGCCTGGATGGGCGTGAGCTTTTCGTAGCCCATATCGCTGACGGCGCGAAGAATGCGCGCGTCCAGCGCCAGCTCGGAAAAGCGTTCAGGCTGAGGAGTGTCTTCGGTCGGGGTTGTCGTGGTGTTCATCCGTGCGGTGTGTGATGGCGGCGATGGAAAATTGAGAAGCCGGACATCAGTTGAAACCGGCTCGGGCGTTGACGGTGTCAACGGGCGGGTATTGAGGCCCGCGCAGAGTTCCGCCTAGGGATTTGCAGGACAAAGCCTGCCGCAGCGGATTCACTCTTTTCTATTCTAGGCGAGCAAGAGGGTGGCGGTTGCGAGGCGCCGACACAGTGGAGAATTGCGCTTTGCGTTTTGCAAATTCAGATTCCGTCCCCATTTCATC
>DZDA01000052.1:13193-16877 GCA_022730375.1 Thiomonas intermedia | reverse complement strand
AAATGGACTGCTGCGACCCATTTGCAGCCGACGATTCCAAAGCCCGACAGGCTCCCAGGCTTTGAAGCGCAGCCCGTGCTGGACTGGCGCGGCACGCTGCCTGCTGGCGCCGAGTTGCAACCCGGCGCCCGAGTCACCCTGGCCGTTCGCGCCGAGGCGGTGCATCCCTGCCCGGCTTCGGCCTCGGCTTTAGTGACTCAAGACAACGACAGCCTCACCCTGACGGCCCACCTGATCGAAGCCCGATGCGAAGGCCCGCTGTGGCGGCTGCGCTGTGCGCTGCCCTGCGGGCTGGAAGCCGAAACCTACGCCCTGCCAACGCTATGGCGCGAACTCGCGCTGGAAATCGGCACCCCCCTTGGCCTGCGTATCCGGCAGGCCGACCTGCATCTGCTGGTCTGAAATTCAGATCAATTGCCTGCAGCCGCAGAGGAGGAAGTCGGCGCCAGACAAACCCGGTTGCGCCCCAGGCGCTTGGCCTGCAGCAAAGCCTGATCCGCGGCACGGATGAGCGATGCGGCATCGGCAAAAGCCGCGGCACCCAGAGCCACCCCCACGCTGACCGACAAGGGCGGCAAATCGGCCTGCGGCACGGCAATGGCGACGCGGATGCGTTCGGCCACGCGCACGGCGGCCTCTTCGGTCGTTTGCGGGCAGAGCATCAAAAACTCCTCGCCCCCCACCCGCGCGACAAAATCCATGCCGCGCGACTGCTGGCGCAGTACACGCCCCACGGCACGCAAGGCCTGATCTCCCACGTCATGACCCAGCCGGTCGTTGATGCGCTTGAACTCATCGAGGTCGAACATCAGACACGCCAGCGGCTGACCCTCGGCCACGGCCTGGGCGAAAAGCGGCGGCAAAAAAGCGTCGAGCGCGCGGCGGTTGCCCACGCCAGTCAGCTCGTCCGTACCCGCGGCCTGCAGCAACTCGGCGTTGCGCTGCTCCAGCGTGCGCAGGGTGCGCAAGCCGTGGCTGCGCTCGGCCTCAGCGGCGGCCAGCACCCGCGTGGCGCGCGCTCCGGTCTGCACCTTGGCGATCAACATTTGCGGCAAGACGGGGGCAAAGAGCACATCGTTCGCGCCAGCATCCAGCGCGTTCAGCACCGCGTGCTGTTCCATATCGCGGGACAAGGCCAGCAAGTAGATTCGCGGGCCGCGCTCGGTGCGCAGGCTGCGGCAGAGCGCGGCCACGCTGTCGCCGTCGGCCCAATCGAGCACAACCACCCGCGGCCCCTGAATCTGCACGATCTCAAACGCCTCGGCCGGGGTGGCGGCTTCGGCTACCGCATGCCCAGCCGCTTCGAGCGCCTGCCGCAGGCCAAGACGCAGCGCGGCGTCCTTCGACACAATCAGCACTTCGTCGGCAATGGGTTCGTCGAGCAGCGGCGGGCTGGCCAGAGCGCGGCGCAGACGGTCGAACTCGGCATCCACCTCGGCCTGTTCGAGCTTCATCTCGAACACCGCGGCCATGCCCGCCATGTCTTGCGCGGCGCTGGCGAGCAGACCCTGCAGATCGCTTTCGCTGAGCTCAAGATGTTCGGCCAGGCTGCGCATCTGCCCGGCATCGGGCGCCACGCCATCGGGACGAAGCTGCAGGCTGCGGCTGAGCGCCACGCACTCGCCCAGCTGGGCTTCGCGGCTGCCCGCAGCCCCCGGCGTCTGCGACCGACTACGCACGGCCTGCGCCAGAACCGCCGGAAACCCCCAGTGCGCGAGCAACACCGCACTGGCGTCGCCCTGGTCGAAGCCGTAACGATGTAATTGCACTTGCGTATCTTGCAGTACCTGAACCGAACCCTCGGCGCCGATATAGACCGCCTGCGCGCCCAGACTTACGGCCATCGCGAGCTGCCCCACATCGGCGAGCAGGCCCAGGCTGAAGGCTTCGGCGCTGGGCATCTTGCCCACGCGCTGCGACAGGTACTGGAACACCAGACCGCGCTGGATCGAGGTCATCCAGAACCGGCGCAGATCGAAACCTTCGATCTCCGTGGCCTTGCTCGCCTGCATGAGCGACAGCGCAATGGCCAGCCGCGCCAGCCCGCCCGTGCCGATGCGCAGCACCGCCTCTTCAATGGCCACCGCGGGGCGCATGCCCGCGAAGATGGCCGAGTTGGCGAGGTGGATCATGCGCGCCACCAGGGCCGGGTCTTTGCGCGCGATGTTGGCGATATCGCGCATGCCCAGATCGCGCCGCTCCAGCGCGCGCATGAGTTCGAGCGCGACCGCGCTGGGCGACGGCAGGGGCCGGTTCTCGGCGGTCAGGGCTTGAAGAATCTCGGGATCGGTCAGTGGTGAGGCAGGCATGGGAACGATTTTTCTTGGAATGTCAAGTCATGTTACCGACTTGCCCAGTTGTCGTCCCCCTGGAAATCACGGTGAGTTGCGCCGAAGAATCGGAATCAAGATTCAACGATTGACCGCCTGCATCCCGGCTTCCGGGTAGCGCTCGCCGCTGGCCGCACCGGGCGGCACCGCCTGATGGATGCGAATGAGATCCGCCGTGCTCAGGCGCACCCGCAATGCGCCCATGTTTTCCTCCAGATAGCGCCGCCGCTTGGTGCCCGGAATGGCGATGACATCATCGCCCTGTGCCAGCAACCATGCCAGAGCGAACTGCGCCGGGGTGCAGTTTTTCGCCTCGGCCATCTGCCGCACGGTTTCGGCCAAGCGCAGATTGCGCGCAAAGGTCTCCGGCTGAAAACGCGGTGAGCGACGGCGCCAGTCGTCTTCGGGCAGATCGTCGAGCGACTTGATCTGCGAGGTGAGAAAGCCACGACCCAAGGGGCTGTAGGCGACGAAAGCGATGCCCAGCTCGCGCACCGTGTCGAGCAACACGCCTTCGGGGTCGCGCGACCAGAGCGAATACTCCGACTGCAGCGCGGATATCGGATGCACCGCGTGTGCGCGGCGGATGGTGGCTGGCGCCGCCTCGGACAGCCCGAGCCAGCGCACCTTGCCCGCGCGCACTAGATCGGCCATCGCGCCCACCGTCTCCTCGATCGGCACCTCGGGATCGACGCGGTGCTGGTAATACAGGTCGATCACATCCACGCCCAGCCGTTTCAGGCTGGCTTCGCAGCTCTGGCGCACATAGTCGGGGTGGCCGTTCACCCCCAGAAATTCGCCATTCGGCCCGCGCATATTGCCGAATTTGGTCGCCAGAAAAACCTCATCGCGACGTCCATTGATGGCGCGACCGATTAACACTTCATTACGTCCTACGCCGTACATATCGGCCGTATCGAGAAAATTCACGCCGAGATCGAGTGCGCGGCGAAGGGTGGCGATTGATTCAGCGTCGTCGCCCTGCCCGTAAAACTCGGACATCCCCATACATCCCAGACCGAGAGCCGAGACATCTGGCCCGTCAGCGCCCAATTGTCGGTACTGCATTGCTATTCCTCCTGCTCACCCAGCAAACATGTGGGCATCCAGACCTAGCCTATCGGTTCGCGCGGGCGAGCGCTGTTACCGTGGGTAAACCGAAAAAAGTTCATGTCAGCCGCGGTTTCCTGTTGTTTCGGCCCGCGCCTGCCTGAAGAACACTTCCTAATATTTGCATCTCTCGATATCCCCGCACCTCGCCCGCCCATGACCGCCCCCACTCTGCACCCAGACGAACTCGGCCACGCCGCGGGCGACGGCCTGCTGCGCCGCGCCGGCGAGGTGCTCGCCAAAC
>DZDA01000052.1:10191-13093 GCA_022730375.1 Thiomonas intermedia | reverse complement strand
ACCGCGCCGACCAGCAGATGTACGCCGAGAAGCGCGCGTTTTACGAACAGCTCGACTTCAACCGGCGGCAGGGCTGAACCCAGCAACAGAAAAAAGCCGCACGAGGCGGCTTTTTTCTGTTGCGGAAGGGATCAGCTTCGCGTCCTGCCGGTCATCGCCATCAGTTCGCGCGCCTCTTCCGGCTCGGGCAGGCCGCTGGCTACGGCCAGGGCCATGATGGCGATGCTGATGATGACCACGACGACCATGCCCTGATAGAAGGTCAGCAGGCCCGTGCCGCCGATAAGATCCTTGGGGCCGAGATAGGTCACCAGCCACATGGCGAAGAAATACGGCGCGAGCCACCAGGCGCCTTTCCACTGCAGGTGGCCGAGTTTGCCGCCGTGGGTGATGGCCTGACCGATCACGAACAGCACGAAAATGATGGCTAGGCCGCCGAACAGGAAGTTGTCAGTGCCGGCGCCCGACCAGTAGATGATGAAGTTGGCCACGATGAAGGCTAGCGGCGCCCACAGGCTTGCGCCTTTCAAGGTGAAGGGGCGCGGATAGCTGCCCAGCGGCAGGCTGCGGCGCAGGGTCATCAGCGCCACGGGGCCGATGCCATAACCCAGCACGGTGGCCGAGGAAATGAAGGTCACGATTTTCTGCCAGGACGGAAAAGGCAGGAAGAACAGAATGCCCACGATCCAGGTGATCCACAGCCCGGTGGAGGGCGCGCCGTTTTTGTTGAGCTTGGCGAACCAGGGCGTGGACAGGCCGTCGCGGCCGGTGGCGTAAACCACGCGCGCGGTCGTGCCGCCATACACCAGGCCGGTGCCCGCAGGCGACACCACGGCGTCGATATACAGCAGGATGGCCAGCCAGCTCATGCCCAGAATCACTGCCAGACCGGCGAACGGGCCCGACACGCCGGTGAAGTGCAGCTTGGCCCAGCCCTGCGCGATGTCTGCCGGGTTGACCGCGCCAATGAGTGCGACCTCCAGCATGACGAAAATCGCCCCGGCGATGAGCACCGAGCCGATGATGGCAATGGGCACGTCACGCTGCGGATTGGTCGCCTCGCCCGACAGCTCGATGGCCTGGCGAAAACCCAGATAGCTGAACACGATGCCCGAGGTCGCGATGGCCGCAATCGTGCCCTTGGCGCCAAACGGCGCGAAGCCCTGCGCGGTGAAATTGCCCACATGAAACGAGGCGAGCATCAGCGACACGATGGCCAGCACGGGGATGATGAGCTTCCAGATCATCAGCGTGTTACCCAGCCGCAGCAGGGCGCGAACGCCCCAGGCGTTGATGAGAATGAAAATGCCCAGCAGGGCGATGCTGACGGCCATGCCCGTGTCGGTGAGCAGCGAGGTTTTCGCATCGACCATGCCGGGCAGATAGTTGTTGGCGTAAGTCACCACCGCCAGCACCTCGGCCGGAGCGACGGTGACGTAGCCGAGAAACACCACCCAGCTCACCACCGCCGCAGCCAGATGGCCGTGGCTGAGTTTAGGAAAGGTGATGACCGCGCCCATGCCCGGAAACGAGCTGGTCAGTTCGGCATTGACGAAGGCCAGCACCAGAATGGCCGCGCCGCCAATGACCCAGGAAAAAATGCTGGCTGGCCCGGCCTGCGTGGCCGCCGTGAGCGGGGCGAACAGCCAGCCCGAGCCGATGATGGCCGTCAGGCTGGCGAACAACAGGCTCCAGATGCCAGCGGCCTTGCGGATGTTGCGCCCCGGCGTGCCAGCCGCCGCGGGGGTGTCGATGTGAACGCTTGCCATTTTGTGCTCCTTATGGGTTTTTTGATGTTTGGGTTTTAGGCGCTTTTGCGGCGCAATGCCGTTTGAAAACGTAACGGCTGCGGCGCTGCGAAACATCTCGCGAAACATCTCTTTCCCGCTCAACCCAGATCGTCCATTAGGGCCTGTTCACGCCATTTATGCCCCCGCGCCGCCAGCATCCTGTGTCCTAATGAACAATCCGGGTTCAAACCGATTCGCTATGCTTGCCTCATGAACAAACAACGTTTTTTGCGCCATCAGCGCAACCACCTCACCGACCGCAACTTCCCCAGCGCTGGCGAAGATGCGGCCATCGTCGCCGTTGAGCCCTCGCCCTACGACCAGCCGGGCAGCAGCTACAAACTGGCCTTCACCGACACCGAGTTCATCCTGCGTGAAGAAATGCGTGCGGTGCGCATGCAGCTCGAGCTGCTCAAGCCCGAGCTGATCCAGACCGAGCACGGCATCGAGTCCACACTGGTGATCTTCGGCAGTGCGCGCATCCTGCCGCGCGACGTGGCGCAGCAACGCCTGGCCGACACCATCGCCAAGGGCGACGCCCTGGCCGTGACGCGGGCGCGCATGCAGCTCGATATGTCGCGCTACTACGAGGAAGCTCGGCGCTTCGCCACCCTCGTCACCCGCGCCACCTGCGACGCCGACGCGCCGCTGGTGGTCGTCACCGGCGGTGGCCCGGGCATCATGGAGGCGGGCAACCGCGGCGCGTTCGAAGCACAGGGCAAAAGCATCGGCCTGAACATCGTGCTGCAACACGAACAGCGGCCCAACCCCTACATCACGCCGGAGCTGTGCTTCCAGTTCCACTACTTCGCGCTGCGCAAGATGCACTTTCTCATGCGCTCGGTAGCGCTGGTGTGCTTCCCCGGCGGCTTCGGCACGCTCGACGAGTTGTTCGAGGTACTCACGCTGACGCAGGCGCGCAAAGTGCGGCAGCGCCCCATCGTGCTGTTCGGCGAGAGTTTCTGGCGCAAGCTGATCAACTTCGACTTTCTGGTCGAAGCCGGCATGATCTCGCCCGAAGACGTGCACCTGTTCCACTTTGTCGAAACCGCCGAGCAGGCTTGGGACGTGCTGTCGCAGGCCTTCGATCCGAACGGTGCGGAGGGCGGTGC
>DZDA01000052.1:0-10091 GCA_022730375.1 Thiomonas intermedia | reverse complement strand
AGGCTTGGGACGTGCTGTCGCAGGCCTTCGATCCGAACGGTGCGGAGGGCGGTGCAGAGGGCGGGGCAGAGGCTGAATCCGAGCCTGCTGCCCCATGAGCGCCGGCCCCGTCATTCATCTCATCGGCGCGCCGACCGACATCGGCGCGGGCGACCGGGGCGCCTCCATGGGGCCGGAAGCGCTGCGCGTGGCCGGCATCGACCGCGCCCTGCGCGCTCAGGGCCTGACCGTGCTCGACACCGGCAACCTCGTCGGCCCGCACAACCCTTGGCAGCCGCCGGTCGAAGGCTATCGCCATCTGCCCGAAGTCATCGCCTGGAACACCGCAGTGCATCAGGCCGTGGGCGACGCCCTGCGCGCAAGCGCCCTGCCCATCCTGCTGGGCGGTGACCATTGCCTGGCCATCGGATCGCTCAGCGCGGTGGCGCAACATTGCCGCGCAAACGGCCGCAAGCTGCGCGTGCTGTGGCTCGACGCCCATGCCGACTTCAACACCCACACCGTCACGCCCACCGGCAATATCCACGGCATGCCCGTGGCCTGCCTGTGCGGCAACGGCCCGCAAGCGCTCACCACCCTGGGCGGCTCGGCGCCGCAACTGCAACCCTCCTGCATCCGGCAGATCGGCATCCGCAGCGTTGACGCCGAGGAAAAGCGTCTGGTGCATCAGGCCGGGCTCGACGTGTTCGACATGCGCTTTATCGACGAATATGGCATGCGCGAGGCCATGCGCCAAGCACTCGCCGGAATCGACGCCGACACCCATCTGCATGTAAGCTTCGATGTCGATTTTCTCGACCCCGACATCGCCCCCGGCGTGGGCACCACCGTGCCCGGCGGCCCCACCTACCGCGAAGCGCAGCTTTGCATGGAAATGATCGCCGACACCGGACTGCTGGCCTCGCTTGACGTGGTGGAACTCAACCCCGCCTTCGACGAACGCAACCGCACCGCCGAGGTGGCGGTCGATCTCATCGAGAGCCTGTTCGGCAAGTCCACGCTGATGCGCAAGTAAGGCTGTCGGCGCAGCGACAATAGCGCTCATGCCCAAGAAGTTTCCCTCTGCCCTGGACGCTCTGCAACACGTCTGGGGCTACCCCGCGTTCCGCAGTTTGCAAGCCCAGGCCATCGACCATGTGGTTGCGGGCCGCGACGCCCTGGTGCTCATGCCCACGGGCGGCGGCAAATCGCTGTGCTTCCAGATTCCGGCGCTGCTGCGCGACGGCGTGGGCATTGTGGTGTCGCCGTTGATTGCGCTGATGCAAGACCAGGTGGCCGCGCTGCGCGAACTGGGGCTACGCGCCGCCTTTCTCAACTCCACGCTCGACGCTGCCGAAGCCCGCGCGGTGCAGCGCGCGGCGCGCCAAGGCGAGCTGGACCTGCTCTACATGGCGCCGGAACGCCTGCTGAGCGAGTCCGGCCAGGCGCTGCTCGACGATCTGCGCATCGCCCTGTTCGCCATCGACGAGGCGCATTGCGTCTCGCAGTGGGGGCACGACTTCCGTCCGGAATACGGCCAGCTCTCGCTGCTACGCGAGCGCTGGCCCGAAGTGCCGCGCGTGGCGCTGACGGCCACCGCCGACGAGCCCACGCGCCACGAAATCGTGCAGCGCCTGCTGCACGACGGCGCCGAATTCGTCTCCAGTTTCGATCGCCCCAACATCCGCTACCGCGTGGTGGAAAAACGCGACGGCCGCGCGCAACTGCTGCAGTTCGTCCGCAGCGAACATCCGCATGACTGCGGCGTGGTGTACTGCCTGTCGCGCAACACCGTGGAAGAAGTGGCCGAAATGCTCGCGGGCCACGGCCTGCGCGCCCTGCCCTACCACGCCGGCCTGCCCTCGGCCACGCGCGCGGCGCACCTGCGGCGCTTTCTCGATGAAGACGGCATCGTCATGGTCGCCACCATCGCCTTTGGCATGGGCATCGACAAGCCTGACGTGCGCTTCGTCGCCCACCTCGATATGCCCAAGTCCATCGAAGGCTATTTCCAGGAAACCGGCCGCGCCGGGCGCGACGGCCTGCCCGCCACCGCGTGGATGGCCTACGGCCTGCAGGACGTGGTGCAGCAGCGTCGGCTCATCGACCTGTCCGACGCCGACGACGCCTACAAGCGCCTGTCCACCGCCAAGCTCGACGCCATGCTCGCCCTGGCCGAGGCCGCCGACTGCCGCCGCGTGCGGCTGCTGGGCTACTTCGGCGAGCACAGCCAGCCCTGCGGCAACTGCGACAACTGTCTCAACCCGCCGCAACTCATCGACGCCACCGAGTCTGCGCAGAAGCTGTTGTCCACCATCTACCGCTGCCGCCAGGCCAGCGGCACCAGCTTCGCGGCCAGCCACCTCATCGATGTGCTGCGCGGCAAGCGCACCGAAAAAACCGAACGCCACGGCCACCACGCCCTATCCACTTTCGGCATCGGCGCCGATCTGAGCGAGACCGACTGGCGCCTGCTGCTGCGCCAGCTCGTCGCGCAGAGGCTGGTCGAGGTGGACGCCACGCACTTCAACGTGCTGCACCTCACCGACGCCAGCCGCGCCGTGCTCAAGGGCGCGCAGCGCATCCACCTCAAGCACCGCGAGCCTGGCGCGGAACGCCGTCGCCGCAGCGCCAACGGCAGCACCACATCGACCGGCACGCGACTGACCATGCAGTCGATGTCGAGCGCTGATGCCGATCTGTTCGCTCACCTGCGCACTTGGCGCGCAGCCACCGCCAAGGAGCACGGCGTGCCCGCCTTTGTGGTGTTTCCCGACGCCACGCTGCAAGCCATCGCCCTGGCCCGGCCGGATAGCCTGGACGCGCTGCGCGGCATTTCCGGCGTGGGCGACAAAAAACGCGATACCTACGGCGCCGCGCTGCTCGAAGTCATTGCACAGGCCAACCATGTCAGTTGACAAGCTCCCGTTCCAGCGCCTGCTGCACACCCCGATCTTCAAACCCTGGCCCGCCGACACCCTGGCGCGGCTGCAGGCGCATTGCCAGACGCTCAACCTGCGCACGGGCAGCGTGCTGTTCACCGAAGGCAGTGCGGGCAGCGCGTTTTACTTTGTGTTGAGCGGCCGCATCTTGCTGAGTTCTGGCAGTGCTGCGGGGCAGGAGAAGATTGTCGAAATCATCCAGCCCGATCAGTTGTTCGCGCTGGCCGTGGGGTTTCTGGGCAAAAAATATCCTGTCACTGCCACCTGTGAGGGCCGCTGCGAGCTGATCGAAATTCCGTTCGCCCCTTTTCTGCAGATTCTGCGCGAGCAGCCCGAACTCACCTGGCTGATGATGGGCAACCTCAGCATTCGGCTGAATTTTCTGGTCAACGAAGTGCGACGTATGAGCGTGGAGTCGGCCGATGCACGGGTGGCCGAATATCTGCTCGATCAATGCCCGCACTGGGACGGCCCGGCCCGGGTGGAATTGCCGTGCACCAAGGCCGCGCTGGCCGCCCGTCTGGGCATCAAGCCTGAAACGCTATCGCGGGTGTTTGCCCGGCTGCGACGCGACGGCCTAGCCGAAATTGGTCGGCTGCATGTGGACATCCCCGACCCCGAAGCCTTGCGCGCCTGGCGCAGTGGGCGCTGAACGGGGTCAGATCAAACATCGGCCAAGCTTTTTGGGCGCTTGACCGCAGTCAAGGACGCGGGAAAACCCCACTCCCTAGAGTGCAGCCCTGTCAACAACCCACCAGGAGCTGCACATGTTTTGTTATCAATGCGACCAAACCACCCGCAACGACAACGGTATCGGTTGCACCGGACCGCAAGGCGTTTGCGGCAAGGATGAACCGACCTCCGATCTGCAGGATCTGCTGATCTATCAACTCAAGGGCATCGCCCAGTACGCCAAACGCGCCCGCGCACTGGGCTGGACCGACCCGACGGTGGATCGCTTCATGCTCTACGGTCTGTTCACCACCCTGACCAACGTCAACTTCAACACCGCGCGCTTCGGCAAACTCATTCAGGAAGCCGCCGCCACCCGCGACCGGGTGCGCGATGCGTATGTGGCCGCGGCGCGCAGCCAGGGCCAGACGCCCGAAACCCTTGAAGGCCCGGCCAGCTTCGTACCCGCCGCCTCGCTCGACGCCGTGCTGGAGCAGGCCGCGCTGGGCAGCGTCAAGGCTGGTGAAGACGCGGTCGGCGAAGACGCCAACGGTCTGCGCGTACTGATTCTCTACGGCATGAAAGGGGTTGCCGCCTACGCCTACCACGCCCGCATGCTGGGCCAGCAGCGCGACAGCGTGGACGCCAAGGTCGAAGACCTGCTCGACTATCTCGCCAGCAATCCCGCCGACATCGGCGACCTGCTGGAACATGCGCTGGAGGTTGGCCGACTGAATCTGGAAGTCATGGAAATGCTCGACGCCGGCAACACCGGCGCGTTCGGCGCGCAGCAGATCACGCAGGTGCGCACTACTCCGGTCAAAGGCAAGGCCATTCTGGTCAGCGGCCACGACATGCACGATCTGCAACTGCTGCTGGAGCAGACGCAGGGCCTGGGCATCAACGTCTACACCCACGGCGAAATGCTGCCCGCGCATGCCTATCCCAAGCTCAAGGCCTACCCGCAACTGGTGGGCAACTATGGCGGCGCCTGGCAGGATCAGCAAACCGAGTTCGCCAACTTTCCAGGCCCGGTGATCGTCACCTCCAACTGCATCATCGAGCCTGACCGCAGCTACAAGAACCGCGTGTTCACCACCGGCCCGGTGGGCTGGCCCGGCGTGCGGCACATTGAAGGCGGCGACTTTTCCGCCGTCATCCAAGCGGCAAAAGCGACGCCCGGCTTCAGCGAAGACGCGCCGGAGAAGTTCATCACCGTGGGCTTTGGCCGCCACACCCTGATGGGCGTGGCCGATCAAGTGATCGATGCGGTCAAGAGCGGCGCGATCCGCCACTTCTTCCTCGTCGGCGGCTGCGACGGCGCTTCACCCAAGCGGCAATACTTCACCGACGTGGCGAAAGAAGCGCCGAGCGACAGCGTCATCCTCACTCTGGGCTGCGGAAAATACCGCGTGAACCGCGAAGACTACGGCGACATCGGCGGCATTCCGCGCCTGCTCGACGTGGGCCAGTGCAACGACGCGCACTCGGCCATCCAGATCGCTGGGGCGCTGGCCAAAGCCTTCGATTGCGGGCTGAACGACTTGCCGCTGTCTTACATGATCTCGTGGATGGAGCAGAAGGCCACGGCCATTTTCCTGTCCATGCTGGCGCTCGATCTCAAGGGCATCCACCTCGGCCCCACGCTGCCCGGCTATCTCACGCCCAATCTGATCGCCGTGCTGCAAGAGCGCTATGACGTGCGCCCGATCGGCGACGCCCGCGCCGACGTGGCCGCCGCGCTGCAAGCAGCCTGACCCGGCTTGCCGCCCCTGCACGCGCGGGGGCGGCTTTGAGGAATCCATGTCATGAACGATTACGCCATCTCCCTCGAAACCCGCGACGGCAAGACCTTCGCGTTTCACAGCAACCCCCAGGAAAGCCTGCTCGAAGCCGCTTTGCGCCAAGACATTCTGCTGCCCGCCAACTGCCGCAGCGGTTCGTGCGGGTCGTGCGTGGCCCGGGTCGATTCCGGGCTGGTGCAACTGACCGAAGTCTCCAGCAGCGTGCTCGACGACGCCCAGCGGGCGCAAGGTCAGGTGCTGCTGTGCCGCAGCTACGCCGAGTCAGACGTGCGCCTGATCGCGCCCTACCCTTCCGACAAAGTGCGGCTGCAGCAGATCATCGTGCGCAAGGCCACCATCGACCGTCTGGAGCCGCTGGCGCAAGACACCGTCGGTCTCTGGCTGCAACTCCAGCCGCACGACGCCTTGGGCGCAGGCGCCGAGTTCGAGCCCGGCCAGTACATGGAACTGCGCGTGCCAGGCACCGATCAGTGGCGCCCCTTCTCCATCGCCAGCATTCCCAACTGGGACGGTGCGCTGCAGTTCATCATCACCCTGCGGCCGGACGGTTTGCTCTCCAACCATCTGCGCCAGCAGGCGCAAGTTGGCCAGACGCTGGAAGTCCGCGGCCCGTTCGGCGAATTCAATCTGCAGGAAACCGGCCGTGCACGCTGGTTCATCGCCGGTGGCAGCGGCCTCGCGCCCGAACTCTCAATGCTGCGCCGCATGGCCGACTGGGGCGACGACACCCCGGCGCGGCTCTACTTCGGCGCGCGGCACGACACCAGCCTGTTCCTGCTCGATGAACTCGACGCACTCAAGCAGCAACTGCCTGGGCTCGCGGTGCATCCGTGCGTCTCCCGCCCGGGGCCCCAGTGGCCCGAGCCCGCCCGCAATATCGTCGAAGCCTTCCGCGCCGATCTGGCGCAGGCCGCCCGCAAGCCCGACGTCTATGTCTGCGGCTCAGACCGTCTGGTGGCGGGCATTCGCGATGCCGCGCGTCAGGCTGGCCTGCCCGATCCGCAACTGTTCGGCGAGTCTTTCGGGGCGATGACGTAGTCGTCAAGCCTGCGCCACTCCGCGTGTTTTCCATAACGAGAACAGCACGCCCGCCGCCAGCAAGCCAAAAGTCACGCTCAGGCTGATGGCCGAGGGAATTTTGCCGACCAGCTCGGCCGCGATGATCTTGCCGCCGATGAACACCAGCACCAACGCCAGCGCGTACTTCAGATAGGCGAAGCGGTGCAGAATGGCCGCCAGCGCGAAGTACAGCGCCCGCAGGCCCAGAATGGCGAAGATATTGCTCGTATAGACCACGAACGGATCGGCCGTGACAGCGAACACCGCAGGCACGCTGTCCACCGCAAACACCAGATCGGCCAGCTCCACCGTGACCAAGGCCATGAACAGCGGGGTGGCGATGCGCCGCACCCGCCCGCTGGCGTCAGGCTGTTTCACCCAGAAAGCCTTGCCGTGCAACTGCTCCGTCACCGGCACCACGCGGCGAATGAGGCGCAGCACCGGGTTGCGCATCGGATCGGGCGCATGGTCGGCGGCCCACAGCATTTTGATGCCGGTGTAAATCAGGAAAGCGGCAAACAGGTAGAGCACCCAGTGGAACTCCTGCACCAGCGTGGCACCCGCCCCGATGAGCAGAGCGCGCAGCACGATCACCCCCAGAATGCCCCAGAACAGCACGCGGTGCTGCAAGGCGCGCGGCACGGCAAAAGCGGCGAACACCAGCGAAATGACAAACACGTTGTCGAGCGAGAGGCTCTTTTCCACCGCGTAGGCGGTGAAGTAATCCATGCCTTCCTGCGCGCCCACCTGCCACCACAGCCAGCCGCCGAACACCAGCGCCACGGCGATGTAGCCCGCCGACAGCCACAGGCTCTCTGTCACGCTGATCTCACCGCCCTCGCGGTGCAACACGCCGAGGTCGAGCGCCAGCAGGGTGACGACCACGCCGCCGAACACCAGCCAGAGCCACAGCGCATAACCCAGAAACAAAGCGTGCAGAAATTCCATGATCAGGTCAAAAAAGCGTAAAGGAAGGCATAAAAAAAGGGGGCCGCAGCCCCCCAAGACATGACACGGTTGGAGCGCAGTGTGTCAATCGAAATCAAACAGATCGGACAGCAGCGACTTGCGCTTTTTGTAGGGCTGCTGACCGTAGCGCGGATCGTAGGAACTCTGGCGAAAATCGCTGTCCTCGAAATCCGGCTGGCGGGCCGACTGGGGATGAGATTGCTGATAGCTCGGCTGGGGGGCCACGGGCTGCTGCGAGGTAGCTCGCGGGGCCGCCGCCTGTTCCGCCGCCGCGGCGCGCTCGATGATTTTGTCGAGCTCGCCGCGGTCGAGCCACACGCCGCGGCACTTCGGGCAGTAATCGATCTCGATGCCGTGGCGCTCGGCCATCACCAGCGGGGTATCTGCGCAGTGCGGGCAGTTCATTGCGCGCTCCTTTAGTCGTCGCTGTTCATGAAACCGAGCAACTGCAGCAAGCTGGTGAACAGGTTGAAAATGCTGACAAACAGGCTCACCGTGGCCAGGATGTAGTTAGTCTCGCCACCGTTCACGATGCGGCTGGTCTCGAACAGAATCATGCCCGACATCAGCAGCACCACCGCGGCAGAAACCGCGAGCGACAACGCGGGCATCTGGAAGAACACCGCAGCCAATCCGGCCAGCAGCGCCACGATCATGCCGGCAAACAGAAAACCGCCCATGAAGCTGAAATCGCGCTTGCTGGTGAGCACCCAGGCGGACAGACCGAAGAAAATTAGCGCCGTTCCGCCAAAGGCCATGGACACGATTTCACCGCCGCCCTGCATCGCCAGGTAGTGATTGACGATGGGGCCAAGCGTGTAGCCCATGAAGCCCGTCAGCGCAAACACCGCGCCCAGACCCCACACGCTGTTGCTCAGCTTATAGGTGGCGAACAGCAGCCCGAAGTAGCCCACGAGGGTGAGGATGATGCCGGGATGCGGCAGCCTGAGCGCGGCGCTCACCGCCGCCACCGCCGCGCTGAACGTCAGGGTCAGCGCCAGCAAGGCATAGGTATTGCGCAGCACGCGGTACGCGGGCATAGAGGCGGAATCAGGAGCGGCAGCCGTGCCGGTGGAATACACCACGGCACTCTTGCCCCAGGCATTGCTTTCGTTCATGTTGAACTCCAATAAAGAATCAAGACAGCACGAACTTTAGAGACGTTGTAACTTCGAGTAAATTCGTATTTTTGACTTTTTAATTTCGTTTTTTTCGAAGTTATTGGGGATCGCATAAATGAATTTCAAGCACTTGCACTACTTCTGGGTCACAGCCAAGACGGGCGGCATCGTGCGGGCGGGCAAGCAGCTGCACCTCACCCCGCAAACGCTCAGCGGGCAGATCAAGCTGCTGGAGGAATACTTCAGCAAACGGCTGTTGCGCAAAAGTGGCCGCAACCTGGAACTGACCGAGGCCGGCCAACTGGTGCTGCGCTATGCGGAGGAAATCTTCACCCTCGGCGCCGAGCTGGAGGCTGCGCTGCAACACGACCAGCCCGCCCGCCCCACAGCGCCGCTGCGCATCGGCGTGACCGATGCCGTGCCCAAAGCCATTGCCTACCGCCTCATCGAGCCCGCCCTGCAAGGCGGTGAGTCACCCCGGCTGGTGTGCGAAGAAGGCGAAATGGACGATCTGCTGGCCGATCTGGCGGTGCACCGGCTCGATCTGGTCATCGCCGACGCCCCGCTGCCGACGCACGTGAATGTGCGGGCGTTCAACCACCGGCTGGGCCGAACCACCTTGAGTTTCTATGCCAGCGCCTCGCTGCTGAAGCGCGCCACGCAGCCTTTTCCGCAATGTCTGGCAGAGCTGCCGCTGCTGCTGCCCGCCACATCGTCGGCCGTGCGCGGACAGATCGATCAATGGCTGGGACAGAACAAGATCGCCGCCCACATCGCCGGCGAATTCGAGGACGGCGCGCTGATGACCGCCTTTGGCCGCGAGGGCCGGGGCGCATTTGCCGCCCCCAGCGTGCTGCAGGCCGATATCGCCCGCGAACTCGGCGTGGCGCTGCTTGGTCACTGCGCCGACATGCACCAAGAGTTCTACGCCATCTCGGTCGAGCGGCGCATCACTCACCCCGGCGTGGCGCAGATCACCCGCGTGGCCAAGGATCTGCTGGGCGACTGAGTACCCAGCGGCTTACGGAAAAGCGGGGATGTCGTTGTCCATCCCTTCCGAGGCCACGTTCGGGCAGCACTCCTTCATGCGATGCATGATGGACTGGACCTGCTCGTGCGCCACGTCGGCCATGACCAGCACTTGACCCGATGCGATCGCCTCCTTGAAGCGTTCAAGCCGGGTGCTGCTCACACTGACCCCCACCATGCTGCTGGCCCAACTGCCCACCAGCGCACCCGCCGCGGCCAGCGCAATGACCAGCCCACCACCGGGAATGATGGCCATGCCCGGCAGCGCCACGGCCACCAACCCGGCCACAAGGCCGGTGGCGCCACCCGCCGCAGCACCGCGCTCGATGGCGGGAATCAGGTCGGATCGCTGCGCGATGCCCGCCTCGGGCAAATCGCCCATCGGCGTGCCCTCGCGCGCCAACACGTGAATGTGCTTGTCTGGAATGCGGGCGAGCAGCAGGCTATCCACCAAAGCATGTGCGCTGAGCACATCGGGGGCGAGAAAAAAGAGTCTGCGCATAAGTGTCTCCTGA
>DZDA01000051.1:9646-17455 GCA_022730375.1 Thiomonas intermedia | reverse complement strand
CTAGTTCGACATCTAGCTCTAACAGGCTCTGTTTCAGCTCGTCGAGTTTCTCAGCAATGTCGGCCAATTGCGTGTTGTCGTCGTATCCGGTGATGAGGTTGATTTTCTTCACGGTGCCTGCCTTCAGAACCGTTTCGCAGAAGCGAACGAAGTTCTGGATCTGGTGTTGCAGCCGGATGTACGGGTCTTCAATGACGACGGCCTTTGCGCCCTGCAAGTAGGGGCCAAGAATCGATTCATAGCTGTAACCCGTGTCGCCATAAAGGATGCTGAAGTGCTGCTCCTTGAGCTCCACTACTGGTGGCGCAACCACTGCTGGTGTTGGCGGAATCGGCGTTGGGGCCGTTGAAGGTTCTGCCGCAACGATAGGCGCGGGCTGCACGGCTGGCTGCACTTCGACTGTTTCGCTGGGCTGCTCACCTGCCTGGCTCAAACGACGGCGAGCCGGTTCTTGTGTTGCCGGCGCATCCTTCGACTCCGGGCAGAAAACCACTACCTCCTCGCCGCTGACCTTGAAGTAGGACAGATTGATGCGCGCAAACTCATCATCCGGCTTGCGCTTGTTCATCTGCTCCTTGACGCGGCGGCGGCACTCGATCGCGTAGGCCACATACTCTTCGAACTCGTCGTCGGTCGGTGGGCCGTTCGGGTGCAGCACCTTCAAGAATGCGCAGACGGTCTTCTTGATGCCTTTTTCGTCCCGCCCCTCGATGGCCTTGCCGAGTCGAATGCGCTTGCTTACTTCCTCATACCGGTTCGTGTGCTTGAACTGGTAGTGGAAAGCCTCCGCCAGGTAGTCGGTGATGAACCCGTAGTTGCTGGTCAGGAACTCACTGCTGTTTTTGGGCATCTCCCAACCTGGAATGTAGGCGGCGAATCGATCCATCACAGCCAGGTCGAGCTCAGGCGGCAAGGGCTGAAAAAGATCGTACTCGTTTGAATTCACGACCTGCTGCACCGACACGTCAATGTTGCCGACAAAACTCAAACTGGCATCAGCAATGACCTCGGCTCCGCGTGAGAATCGCCCGTTGGCCATGAAGTCTTTCATGATCTGGATGGTGTCCGGATCGCGCACCTTGATCCCGCCGACCTCGTCAAAGGCGACCGTGTCCCAGAAGCCGACCAAGCCCACCTTGCGGCGCGCGTTGTTGTAGAACAGCGTGGCCTTGGTCGCCTGGCCGCCCGAAATCAAGGTGGCGTAGGGCGAAAACTCGCTGAAGAAGTAGGACTTGCCGGTGCCGCGCGGGCCCAGTTCGATGTAGTTGTAATTGGGCTCCACCAGCGCGGCCAGCCTGGCGATGAAGTGCATTTGAACGCGCTTCGAGAGCTTGTTGGGCTCCAGACCCACAGAGCGCAGCACCGCTGCGATCCACTCATCGCGCGTGAAATCTGCTCGGCCTTCTGCGTAGCGGTCGAAGTCGAAACGGGTCAGTTGGATCGGACGCAGATCCTCGATAGAAAACGCATAGTCGTCCTCATCAATGTCGTTGTGTACCAGAGTCACTTCCGCCCAAATGCCGCCTTCCAGCAGCCTGTCGTTGTCACGGTAGAACTTCTCGCCAATCGCGATGCGTTGCGAATTGAAGTTTTCTAGTGATGCCCAGTGGCGCTTCTCTTTCTCGACGTAGCGAACGTGAACCTTGTCGATGAACCGATGCTTGCCCTTGGTGGCGACCTTGGACTGCGCGGCATTGGCCTCGTCTGGCCGCACGTAGTTCTCCTGCAAGGAGGACAGCACGGCCTCCATGCCTGCATCCATCTCGGCCTGGTCATTGCTGGCGCAATACTTGGCGAGCAGAAACTCCAGGACGAACGTCGGGACGTTGGTGCCTTTTTTGATTCGATGCAGCAAGTCCTTACGAAGAACTTTGCCGTCGAACGTGGCGTTTAGTTTTTGGTCGAGTTCGTCCATAGGGCTCATTCCGTATAGTCGGTTTCAAGTGCCAGATTGCTGTAGGCCGCCAGAGTCGTCGGGTTAAGTGCCAAAACCTTGAACTTGCCTCTGAACTCATCATCCATCCGCAGCGCGATTTGCTTGCGCTGACCGGGCATAAGGGTCACGGTTCGGGTCGCAGGGTTCACATCTCCGCCTGGGCGCGGCTCTCCAACTACGTTGCCCTTGCTGTCCTGCGCTTCCAGCAATATCTCCACGCTCGTGTCTTGTAAAAACATATCGTCGGCCACCAGTATCACTTCGATGACCGGCAATCGCGTAGTGATTCGTTTGGCGCCGTTCTTGTAGCTCAGCTCCACCACCACCTTGCGCAATTCCGTATGAACGGCGGTATCCAGCCGCGCCACCAGCACCGGCACCACGGCCTCCGCCAAGGATGCCCCGCCGTGGAAATACAGATGCCCCGCGCGATAGGGCGCCATGCTGCGCGGTAGCGCCACTTGAGCGAAATCGCCGCGAATGCCGACCTTCTCGCTGCTCACGACCAGGCTGTGCCCATCTGCCGTGCCATCACCGAGCATCATGCGGTCATGCGCATTTACCGGCCACTTGCCCTGCGGCTTGACGCACACATCGCCTGCCTCCGCTTGTGCGTTCAGGAAGAAGCCATGGTCTGTGACGATGACCGCCTCCTTGAAGCCCATGCCGCGCAGCTTGTGGATTGCGACACGGATCAGCTTCAGCGTGCCAGGGATCAGCCCCAGCGTCGTCTCGGGGTTGCTTTCCAGTTGGCTATCGATCTCTGTCGATCGCAGCACCAGCAGATTGACGGTCTCCGCGATCTTCGGCTTACCCCGGACAAAATCATTCAACGGCATTTCCGCGAAGCGATCGCCATACCGCTTGGCGAGCACATTCATGCGCTGCGTGACGTTGCCCACCGGAGAACCCGCCAGCTTGGGCACCAGTGAATCGTTCTCCAGCGACAGGGTCAGCCCCGTGCGGGCGCCAGGCAGCAAGCTCGCCATGCCCACCAGCGTGATGGTCGGCAACTGCGCATAGGCCGCTTGCAACTCGACCGGCCCGTCCTCGGCCAGCAGCTTTTCCAGCGCAACGCCCAACTCATAGCGCAGGGCATCCACCATCAGGTAGGCCACCTTGCATCCGCTTTCCTTGAGGCGATCGGCCACCAGGCGATCAAAGGTATCGGCATTAGCCAGTCGCCCAGTCGGCGGCCATCCCGTAGTCTCGACATGCTTCACGAACACGCCCTGGACCTTTTCGGCCAAGCGCCGATAGCGCGCCCGTGCTTGGCTGATCACTTCATGCATCAAGCCATGCTGGTCGAGGAAGTCCCCCGCCGCCTGCTCAAACTCGCGCTGCAAGCGATCTGCCTCGCGTAGGCTGCCCAGGTAGAAATCGATCAGCTCCGCTTGCGAGCGGGTGTGATCCGGTAGCTGGCGCTCAAAATCGTCGCAGGCCTCGACCAGGCTCAAACCAGAGCGCACCAACTCCCACTGCGCCTGGCTTTCGCCCTTGCCGAGCCATACCGAGCTCTTATGGCGAGTCAGCACACGGCGCGTGGCATCGGTGTCGCCGCTGACAATGCCCTTGATTGCTGTGCGCAGGAAGGTCCGCTCCTCAAAGGGGAAGGTGTCGCGCTCGCCCAGGTCTTCAATCGTTCCACACAGATCGCTCAGATTGAGTTCCGCCTCGATGGCCTCGGCCCGCTCGATATAAACCGCGCGAGACTTTGGGTCGCTGCGCAGGCGGTCACACACATCCTCGACGATGGGCCTCGCTTCCATCGGTGCGTGCGGCACCCCCTTCAGGGTGTCCGGTAGCGCCACTGGCAAATCGAACACGAACTCGCTGAACAGCACATAGCGCCACAGCTCATCCGCCAGGGCGGCCCAGGTCTTGCCGCGCGTCTTCACGCTCAGACCCAAGGTGGCGCGGAGGAAGTCACGTGCCTCTTGCACCCAGCCTTCCTGCCCCTTGAGTGCTTCGGATTGACTGATACTCGGTGCTAACAGTGCCGCGAGAATCTCGCGCCCCGACTCCACCCGCAGAGTGGCTCGCAACTGGGGCCAGCTCACGCCACCGCCGATCGCGTCGATCACTGCGAAGGTCGGCCCGGCAGGAGACCCGGCAAACACCTGCCGTATCTCAGTCGCGTGATCCGGCCTGGCGCGCAGGCAAAGGCTCAGGTATTCGTCGCCATCGTCTTGTGGAAACACCGCGCCGCATTCTGCGTACAGGGCGAACGGGTCAGCCTGCTTCTGCTCGTCAGTTTCGGGTCGCTTGGTCGGTACATAGATCAGCACCCCATCCAATGGGGCCTTGGGCTGCCCCACCTCGCGCAGTGCCCGCAGTGCCGCTTCACGGCTTTCGATACTGCTTTCAGACGTGTCAATAACGCGCACCTTGTCGGCGATCAGATCGAAGCATTGTTCGCGGTAGCGCTTATCAGCGTCGTAGACCACCAAGGCACCAGCTTGCTTCAGGCGCGGCCTCAGCACGCTTTCGCGGATAAATTCAGCGATACTCATTCATTCACCTCACACCAACACAGCCGCAATAGCACCGGCAAACGCCTGAAAACTGCGTGAACTATTGCGATTTGGCTCCATATGCGTCGCCACCAAACGAGCCAGCTCCAGCTTGCGCAAGCCAGTACTGAAATAGCCAGCACGTTTCAGCACCCGCTCCAATGCTTCCCAGGTTCCGCCGGCAATGGCATCAGAATCACGGAAACCTGCCCTCTGAGGAATGGTATTGGGAACACGGGGATACGCGGCCTGTACAGCCGCCCAGTCACCGAAGAACCAGGCTTCCAGCTCCTCGACAGCAATCCGATTGACCACCTGGAAGCTCTGCCCATGACCCGCAGCGGTTTTGCTCCGAAGTCCTGCCGCCTCAGCCATCGTCTCCAATCGCCCTTTCAACACTGCACAGTCATCATCGTCTCTATCCACCAGCACCAAAATACGCCAACCATCTGGCAGCCATGACGCATAGCCTTGTAATCGCTCCGGCGCTTGCTTGAACAAATCATCCTTGCATTGAAATCGAATCACCTGAAACTCGATCTCGCCCAGCATCTTGGGCAAGAGCTGCTCCAGTGCAGCTTCCATCGAATACTCCTCGACGAACACAATCAGCTTTTCCAACATCAGCGCCGCCCCTTCTTGGTGACACGGGGAGCGCCTTGATTGACCAAGGGATCGCCCAGGCCGAAATGTCCTTCCATCCACAGATAGCCCAAGCTGGCACCGGCCTGAATAAACTCAGGAATGCCCTGAATATCGCTCGCTCGCACCGCTTGCGTAAAACCCTGATCATCTCGGTAGAGTACCCGCACTTCTTCGGCGCGCATGGCGTTCAATAAAAAAGGAGAGTGACTGGTAATCAGCAATTGCGAACGTTCAGACGCAGCCCGGCACTCTTCCGCCAGTTCTGGCAACAGGCGCGGGTGCAGAAAGTTTTCCGGCTCCTCAATACCGATAAAGCGCGGCGGTTCAGGATCGTAGAGCACGGTTAAATAAGCCAGCAACTTCATTGTGCCGTCGGAAGCAAACTTGGAAAGCACCGGCTGCTCAAAGGGTGCATCCTTGATTTGCAGCAGCAGGCGGCCATCCGGCATGGGCACGGCATCGACCCGCTCCAGCCGTGGGATACGTTGGCTCAGTACCGAGAAAATCTGCTCCAGGCGCTCAGGATGTTGTTCCTTCAAATATTGGATGACATTGGGCAGGTTTTCGCCGCCCCTGCTCAAACGCTCTTGCGGGCCTGCTTCGGGCTGGTTTCGTGTCTGGTCGATAGACAGATACGACACATACCAGTCGGTAATGAACTCACGCAACGCGGCAACACGCGGGTGCTCGGTAAACTGCCCCAAGGTATTGACTGCGATAAGGTCTGGCGAGCGTAAATTGGTCTCGACGCATTTGTCATCTTCGTCAGGGGCTTCACCACTCGCTGCGCGGCCTATCCCACGGCGAAACTCCAGAAAGCGAAATGGCTGGCCCCATGTTCCGCGCCGCCACTTCAACCATTCTTCAACGACCTCGGGCCCCTTGCTGCCTTCATCAATCGCCAAGTGGTAGGTGATGATGGGTGTCTTGGGTCCTTCACGGTATTTCAGCTCAAAGACAATCGGCCCAGACGAACCTCTGGACTTCAGCTCCTTGGCTCTTCCGCGCCGATCCCAAGCGTGCCGCAAGCCAAACTGGAAGCACTCGGATAGGAAATTGAACACATCGAAGACCGTTGATTTGCCACTGCCGTTCGGCCCAAGAAGCACCGTCATTGGCGTCAGATTGAGCAGCTCCACTTGGCGCAGCGCACGGTAATTTCTTACCCGCAGGGACTCAATGCGAGGAACGCCCTTGGGCTTTCCGGTTTGAATTTGATTCATCCTCGACCTCCTATGCGTGGCGCACACATGCACCACAAAGCAGTTTGTCGCTCACGAAACCCACATGGATGCGCCACAATGCAATACCCGATCATTCATCGACCCCGGCCTTTTTCTTGCGCGCCTTCTTCGGCTTGGCCTTGGGCTCGACATACAGATCCTCCAGCCCATGCGCGATCGCCAGCGACTTGTCGGTCTTGCACTTCTCGCGCACGCGCTCCGGCCAGTAGTTCATCGCCAGGTGCGCCCAGTCGTAATCGCCTTTTTCCAACTTGGCCCAGGTGTCTTTGAGCAGCTTCTGCCAGGGCTTGTGACGGAACAGCGGCCATAGCGGTGCGGCGCTGATCTGCACGCCGTCGTCATGATTAGGCTGGTAGCCGGGTGCGAGCTTGAGGAGCGTGTCGCGCAGTTCGAACAATTCCAACTCGAAGGCTTGCAGCGCCTCGAACGGCTTTTCGTCGTCGCGTGTCCGTGCGGAACCTTTGTTGCGCAGCGCCGTGACCTCCGCGCCGACCTGTTTGAGCTTAGGCTCGATGAAGTCGTTAATGGCGGTGTACAGCGTTTGGCTGGTGAGGCTGGGGTAATACACCCACAGCGTGTAGCTGCCGGAGATGGTGGACAGCGGCCAGTAAATCGGTGCTTTGCGGCGGCTTTTGGAATAGCGCTGGAGGTGGAAGGCGAAGAAGTCCCGTTGCAGCCCGCGGCGCACGTCATCCGGTACGGGTACATTGACGCGGGAAAACACTTCCTCGACCAGACGCGCCAAGTTATGCGGATGGCCGGGATCGTCCACCAGAATGCCGGTGTGGACGTGGAAGGGTGCGGCATCGTCCGGCAACATGCCGGGGCTTTTGGCGGGCAGCGGATCGAAAGGCTCCGGCTCGGGCAGCGCGGCGCGCTCGCCGGTGGCCAATCGCCAGTCGAAGCGACCAAAGGCCACGCCTATTGCCCAGCTCACTAAGCCGGCCATGTGGTCGATGGGCGCAGCACGGTCTTCATCGTCGCCTTCATCATCGGCGCGGACATCGGCATCCCCGTCCTGAACCGTGCTCGGGCTGGCCTGCACGGCAGCGCGGTCGGCTTCGGAGAAGCCATACAGGTCAAAGGCGATGGCGTCGATCTCGGCCTGGAGGCGCGCCAGCTCGGCTTCGATGGCGGGCGGGTCATAATCGCCCAAGCGAGGGCGCAAGGCGGCGGGCAGCAGGAAGGCGTGGGAGGTTTCTTCAACGGTGTCGAGCGCACGCTTAAGCGACCAAGCGCGGCGGGCAAGCGTGGCGAGCGTGGCCTGTTGTTTAGCGTTGATCTCTGGGATGGGGGTTTTCTGGATTAAGCCTACTTCGAAGGATTGCGCCAACTCCACACGCGCCAACTGCACTGATACCAGCAGGCCAAATACCTGGCTATTGACTAGGGCGCATAACGCCAGCAAGGCTTCAGGCGCGTCGTCGGCGACAAAGGCGGCAGGGCCTTTATCGGCAAAGATGCAGCCACG
>DZDA01000051.1:0-9546 GCA_022730375.1 Thiomonas intermedia | reverse complement strand
ACGGCATCGAAGGCGTGCGGTGCGACGGCATGGACGCGCGGGTCATCCTCGCCGCAGCGCAGCCGGGCGCAGACTTCGGCCAGTGCCGAGGCTTTGTCGTTTTCGGTTAATAAGCGCAAAAACTGGCTCATGCTTGCTTCTCCAACACATAGGCGGCGGCTTCTACCATGGCATCGTCCATCACGCCATACCCAAGATCGGCCATGACTTCGGGCTTGGCGATACCCAAGACCACCTGCTCACGCCACTTCTGAAAGCTGGAGAGGAAAAAGCAGGTGCGCGAGGTAATCGCGCCAATGCGTCCGCCAATGCGCAGCAGCTCAAGGCCGCGCTCGACCATGATGGCCAGCAAATCGTTCTTGCTGCGCGGATAGACGCGGGCAAGTTGATCCTTGGTGTTGGCGGCCAACGCGCCAAAAGGCGGGTTCATCACCACCACGTCAAACACTTCACGGCACAGATCAATCAACCGCAGTCCCTGCAGCGCATCCTGAGCGAACAAGCGACCCTGATAGGTGGATTTCGCCGCATGGGCGAATTCGGTCAGCGCCTCGCGCAAGCGCCCCTCCGCTTTGCGCCACTGCGCCATGTCCGTCTCATGGAACATGGGGCCATGCTCGCCATAAACCTCGCGGATGAGGCGCGGCAGTTCGTGTTCGATTTGCAACAGCACGCCCAGCTCCGGCAGGCCCTTGAGCAGTTGCAGGGTCTTTTCGAACAGTTCGGCATCGAGATGATCCAGCGTAGCTGCAAATTGCTCGCGCAGTTCTCGCTCTGCCGGCGGCGCAATGGCGGCAAGCACATGGCCGTGCCCAATCAACGGGCGGTCTTTGGCCTTCACCCCCGCATCGTGCCAAGCGCGCTGTGCCCGCAACCACAATGCCAACGAGGCGATTTGCGCAGCGCGTGGGTCGATGTCCACGCCGTAGATGTTGTGTTCGATAATCAGACGCGGTACGTCGCGCAGGAATGCCGTTTCGTCTTGATAGGTCTGGCTCAGTGGGTTGAAGGGTTCTGCGAGCGTTCCCTCACCCCCGGCCCCTCTCCCGGGGGGAGAGGGGAGTAATGAGCCGGAACCGTGCTGTTGCTCCCAGGCCCAGGCTTCGCGGTAAATCTCGGCGAACAGATCAAAGGCATACAGGCCGAAGTGCATGGAGCCGCAGGCCGGGTCGAGCAGCTTGAGGGTGCGCGGGTCACGCAGACGCACGGCAGCTTCTGGCTGTTCATCCGGTTTGACCAGCAGGTACTGGCAGCGCTCGCGTAGATGGGTATCGCCTCCGGTGGCGTTGAACCAGAGGCGACCGAGGGTGTTGTCCACCAAGAACTCCACCACGTAGCGCGGGGTGAAGAACTGGTTGCGCACCGCCAACTCGCGGCTGTTGCGCGGCGCCTGGGAGGCATCGCGCATGGCCTTGCGCTCTTCTTTCGAGTTGAAGTACTGGTAAATCCAGCCGATGGTTTCGTCCTCGCTCCATAGCGGGGCGATGTCGGCAGCGTTGATTTGGTTCAGCACGTGCAGCAGTGCGGCCTCGCGCGGGAACAGGCGGCCCTGCGGCGTGTAGCGGTCGAACAGTCCCGGCAGGTCTTGCGCGAGTTCATCGAACACGCTGAACAGGTACACGCGGTAGGCCTCGCCGGTTTCCCCCAGGCCAGTGCCGGCCAGGCGCGCATAGAGCTGAAAGCCCTTGGCCTGGAAGCCGTTGCCGACCGATTCCACCAGCAACCCACGCGCCTCGGCCATGCGCAGGGCCGCCAAGCGGTTGAGCACGGTAAAGGCCTGCTCGCGGACGATACGATCCAGCCCCTGGGTGGCATTCATGTCGCCGCTGGCGGTGTAGTGCGCCAAGGTGTCGCGCAGAATGCGCGCCGTTTCGCGCTGCGCATCGTTGATATGGCGCAGGCTGGTGAGTTCCGCGACGCTGCCCGCGTTCGGGTCCATGCCATAGTCGTTTTGCAGCTGGCGGGTGAATTCTTCTTCCAGCTCGCGCCGCGCGTCGTTGACGAAGCGTTGCAGGCGGTTTCTTGTTGTTTGGTCAAAGGCCATGAGCTAGCGGGCTCCTGTGTCGTAGCTGGCTAGATCGCTGTCAAGCGACCAGATGAGCACACGGGACATGGAATGGAGATGACGAGTCTTTTCCCATTCCTTGATGATGGAGAGGTCACTGAGGCTGATGCCTTCTGTGGTTTTTTCGAGTGATTTATTGCGCTTGGCAAAGTCCGGAAAAGTTTGCAGCCACTGCGCAAAGACGCTGCTGTCCGGAAAGTAGGTGGTGCGAAAAGGAGCTGTGCCGTTCAGCGCGGCTTGAACATTTGTAGAAAGCTGGAGCGCATATTGCCGACGCAGTGCGCCAGTACTCAATCGTGAGATATGGTTGCCCGTTTCCCAAATGGTGGCCATCGGCAGCAGGAAGTGATCGAGATTTCCGACCCGTTCTTCAAAGCGGTTGAAGATTTCTTCTCGTTGCTGGTTACGACCAGGCACATTCAACACGTTCAGGTAGACCGAGGTGTCCAGCAAAACAATGTCACTCATTGCTGGCTCCTGAGCGCATCTTGGCAAGCCAGTCGAGTGCGCGGTGTTTGCGCTCTTCACCTGTTGGATGATGCTTGACGAAACGTTCCAACGCACCCGAGGTCATCAGGTGGCCTAAAGTGCCTTGGGCAATCAATTCTGGATAATCGGGGACATCGGCAAGGCGCACTAGACGGCTGGCACCGTCTTCTGGATGTCGGTAGCAAAACACCACATCAGGCACGGCACTATCGGGCAAGGCATCAAGCATGGCCGGGTTGTGCGTGGAAAGTAGCACGCGCAAGGATCGCTTGCTCGCGATGCTCTGAATCTGTTGTAGCAAATGGTGTGCGCGGCTAGGGTGAACGCCATTGTCGATTTCTTCGATCACCACCAGGCTGCCTTCGGGCGCAGAGAGCATTGCAGCGGCAATCGCCAGAACACGTAAAGTGCCGTCGGACAGTAAAGAAGCGTCACGATTATCCGCCCTGCCGCCAAAGGTTTCGGTGAGCTGCACCATGACGCCGCCGCGCGGTTCTTCCAGGAAAGACAATCCGGCGATGTCCTGCTCGGGCAGGCTTTGGATAAAATTCAATATGGCTGCACGATTGCTGGAATAGGGCTCTGTAGAGGCTTGTTCTTCTTTCCCCCATAAATTAAACAGCACCGCCGAAACATTGCGGCCGTTGCCTTGCAACTCTTTATCTGACGGAAACGCATAGTTGCGCATCTGAGCAGGCACGGGGTCTAAAAAAAGGACGGCAGATAGCCACTGCTCCAAGTCTTTAGTGACTGGAGGTATGTATTCGCGAGAGAGCTTGTGCGCGGCTTCAAACGTGGCTGGGCTGGTGAGTTGCGTGAAGATGGCTGTTTGATCAGTACACGTCACACGCGGCTTTTTTCCACCTTTAGAAAAGTTGTTGTAGGCCACACCAGCGTCAGTGCCCTGGCCACTGGAAGGTTGATCTAGTGTGTACAGCGGGACAGGAGCACCCTCGTGGGTTAAGGATTCTGCGGAAATATGGAGGCCATCTGTGCGGCGGCTAATACGCATGGTGAGATGGTTCCATTGGGGGGCATTGGTATGCACTCCCAGGCCGAAAACTTCACCTCGTTGATAAGATAAATCGTCCAATTTTCCGCGCACAACGTGGTCGCCGCTTTGCACGGCGAACAGGATGGTCGAAAGCTTCTGCCCCTGAGCCAGCCAAGAAAGCAGTCGCAAGCCTTCAATGACATTGCTTTTGCCGGATGCATTGGCACCGATCAGCACTGTGAGGGCGGACAATGGCAGTGTTGCTTGCCGATAACTTTTGAAATCTTCCAAGGTGATGGCAGTGAGCATGGCTCTAATCCCCATTGAGTGAGAAAGACACTTCGATCTCTGCATAGAGGCCAAGCTGTGCCTTGATTTCATGGAGCTGCTGAATCAGTGCGTCGATGTCTGCCGCCGATGTCATCTTCATGGGCACCGTGATCGATTTGGTCAGCTTGGCTGGGCCTTTATCGCCTGCCTTGGCGCGCTCTTCTTCCATGCGCTGACGGAGCCGTTCCTGACCCTGGCGCTGAATGGAGCGCTTGAGGTCTTCGAGGGTGCTGTTGATGTCGTAGTCGCGCGCCAGGAGCTTCTTGAGTCCGGCCAAGTCCTGGGTTGCGGCCAAGGCGAGTCCATCGAGCCGATTCACAGCATTGCCGCGCTCCTCCTGCGTGAGCTCTTCCCACTCAGGGATGCGCTGCAAATCCTCGACGCCCTCCTTTAAGCGCAGCTTCTGTTGCTCGGAGAGCGTGATGACAGCGTCTCGTACCCGGCCCTTCAGGTGGGTGAGCTGCGAATTGAAGTCGGCGGTGTGCTTGTAGAAGTCCTCTTTGCCGAGGCGCTCCGACAGGGTGTCCAGGTCTTCACTCAGTTCGCGGCGCAGCTCGCCCGGCACGCCAGTGTCCGGCAAGGCTTCGATGTCTCGGCGATGGGTTTGAAGATCACGAAGGGTGGCATCGAGTCCGTTGTCGAGTACGCGCGCAACGATGAGCGCCCACTTGAGGTTGTCGTAAATAGCAGAGGTTTCTGCGCCCATGCGCTGCGGGGCGTCGGAGGCATCGGTAAACAGGACATCGGCAATATCCTGGTTCAAGGTGCGGATGCGGTCACTGCCCGCCAACCCAAGACCGCTGAGCTTTTCAGCCAAGGAGCCGTAGTCGTGCTGGAAGCGCGGGAAGTTCTTCGCTGCCGCCTTGCTGATTTCTTGCTCCAGCGGAATGACCATGTCACCGACCAGCTCGGTAAGTCGCTCTGCTGCGCGACCGAGCGTTTCGATAGACGGGCGCTCGTCGCGCAATGCAACGCCGATCTGCTTGAAAGAGTTATTGGTCTTCAGGGCATCGATGGCCTGCTGGCCTGCAGCAGTAACTTCGCGCCCTGAAACCTTGAGCTTGATCTCGCCGGCCATGAGCATGGCAGCGACGATGTAGCGAGTCGTATCTGGCGACCAGCCGAACGGGTCGCTGCTGAAGTCGTCGAGCAGGCGCTTGCCATCAACCGTGCCGCGCTTGTCGATGTAGTCACGAATGCTGATCATCGCCTTATGGTCGGTTTTGAACGAGGCGCGACCGGCTACGATTTGCACCAGGCCGAGCGGGTCCAGCGCACTGCTGATGGCCGCGGGGTTGGCGACTTTCAGGAACTTCTCGGCGGTGTCGGTTCCTGCGCGCACTGGAGCTTCGGCATAGCGGTCGAAGACTTGATCGGCTACATCGGAGAGCAGCTTTTTGGATGCTTCTAGTAGGTCGCCGTCCAGTACCGATACCGCCGTGGCCTGGCCATGGAAAATAAACGAGCCTGCTTGCAGAGTTTGCTTGATCTTGCTCTGGAGCTGAGTGGCCAGCTTGGCGGCGCGGTCGAGCTGGCCGGTGCAGTAGCCTTTGACCTCTTGGTCGGGCTCGTTGCGGTGCAGTTCGGCGATGCGCTGGCAGCGATAGATTTCGTTTGCCAGGTCGTCGAGTTCGGCATTGGTGCGAGCCAAGAGCCCGATGACGTTCCGGCCCGCGCGGCTGCGGGAATCATCCAGCATCCGGTTCTTGGCGGTCTCGTAGTCGCTGGCAGACACCAGCTCGACTAAGGTTTGGATAGCGTTGTTGTCGCCAGCAAGGCTGGTGATGGCGCTGCCGGCCTGGATCTTCAGGCCGGTAGCGACGGCCATCGTGCCGTGGAGGCTGACGCGGGGCAGCGGGTCGAAGGACTCGCGCAGCGCATCGTTGAAGATGCGCTTTACATCGACAGTGTGCAGCGCAATGGCACCACGCTCCTGTTCGATGTCCCGCAGCTTCTCGCTGAGAAACACGAGGTTGCCATCCTTTTCGCCGAGCGGCACATGCACGTCGTTGAGCATTTCTTCGACGGCTGTCTTCACCGTATCGAGTTGCGACGGTGCGGTGACGGATGGGTGCATCAGGCTGGCGACGTTCTGCACGGACACTGGCAAGTTGCTGAGGATCTGCAACACGGCCACGGATTTGGCGATGTCCTGGTGGAGTTGCGAGTCTGGGAAGCGAATCAGCACCTTGCCAACCGCCTGGTGGATGGATGTGAAGGCGCGACGGATGTCCTTCTCCAGTTCGTCGTAGAGCGTGACGGTGGTGGCGAGCCAACCCACGGGCTGATCGGCCATTGCTTTGGAACCGCCCTCGCCTTTCAGCACGTCTTGGATCACCTTGATCGCAGAGCGCAGGCCGATGCCGCCAGTGGACTTGGCCAGGGCACCCAGCAGGTGCAGCAGGATGTCGAAGTGCGCAGGCAGGAATGGGTAGAGATTGGTGAAGTTCTCTTTGCTGAAGTCGGCGTCGTAATGCTTGGCATCTTGCAGCTTGGTGTTGTGTCGTAACGCCTGGCCGTGGGCCTCGAACAGCTTGCCGAGCTCAGTTTCACCCGCCGGTGATTTGCCGAGCAGGCGGCGGTAGCAGATCTCCTTGATATCGCTCGTTTTGAGGTCGATCTGGATCGGGAAGCGGTCTTTCAGCTTGTAGAGCTTGCCCGAATTCAGCGCTGCGTGCGGGTCGTCTTCCGTCAGCGTCTGCTGCGCGGTGGAGATGATCCAGGCCTTGCCGTCGCCCAGGCTCTTGATGTTTTTGGCCAGGCCATCGAGGTTAAGGATCAGGTTGTCGCGCGAGGCGACGTACTGCCCCACTTCGTCGACGATGAAGATGATGTTCTGCTTGCCGCTCTTTTCCCGGACGATGTCGATCATCTCCTGCACGCGCTGGTCTTCGAACTGGAAGAACCCCTCGGTGCTAGACGAGAAAGACTTCGCCTCCGGGAAGAGAGCCGGGTACATCTCGTGAGCGATCTTGGGAATCAGTCCATCGATTGCGAGTGGGTTGTTCTGCACGCGAGCCCAAGTGGCACCAGGTAGCGCTTGGGCAATGCGCTCATGCAGTTCGGGGGTGCGGCCGTCCTTCTCGACCATGCGCTCGAAAGCGGCAACCTTGAGGTTGCGCGAGTAACCGGCCCACTGCAGCACCTTGAAATAAAGGACGGTGGAGACGTCTTCCATCGTGGCACCTGCGAGCATTTCGCTCGCCAGGTCCAACATCACAACGGCAGCAGGGAATCGCTGCGCAACGGTGCTGAGGAGGGCCTTGGTCTGCGGCTTGTGCAGGCGATCCTGCAGGTACTTGATGAAGGGCGTACCGTCGATGGTGCGCTGATCATCAAATGCCAGGCCGAGGTACTTGGTGAACGAGCTCTTGCCGGATCCGTAGAAGCCCGAGACCCAGACGCCAACCTCATTTTCGCCACCGGACTCCATCGCCAGCTGCATGTGATCGAGGAGCTTGCGGAACTGCTCCTCAATACTTTCGGTGACCACGTACTCGGAGATCTCAGCCTTGAGGCGGGCATCAGTCGAGGCGCCATAGGTGATGACCTTCTCGATGGTCCGGTAGATGTCCTTGCTTGGATCGAAGAGTGAGCGAATGGTCATAAGTTTGTCCCAGGGTTCTTTTTGTCTGTTCAGCCGCCGACGTGGACGGAGCGGTAATTGCCGTCTTCCGGGTAGAAGCCGAGAAACTTCAGGCGCGTCTTGCCGGTTCGCACGCCGGGGTACAGAAAAATCGTCGGCACGTGAAACTTGCCCTGGAGCTGGCTTTCGATGGCGCCGATGCGCATAAACGGATGCAGTGCCTCAAGGTCCGTGACCAACAGCAGCGCGTTCTGCTGGCCTTCGAGCGGCTGCAGGGCATCCTCCAGCCGCTTCAGCAAGCCGTTATCCGCCGTCAGAATGTCCGCCAGCGCCTTGTTGGTACGCGGCCAATCCAACGGCGCTGACTTGTCCTCCATCACGCAAAGCGACCAAAACGGGTCTTCTTTGAGCAGAGCCCAGATCTGCTCAGCGATGGAGAACGTGTGCACGTCCCAGCCTTCCTGGTGCAGCTTGGCCACCCAAGCGGGCGTTAGCCGCTTCACCTCAAGGATTTGTTCCGGCGGGAAGACGAGGTAGTAGATCGGCTCGAAGCTCGCATGACCGAGCTCACGCCCGTGGCGGATGCGCTCGCGCAACTCGTCGAAATCAGCTTTGAGTGAGGACATCGCAGAGCGCCTCCATGTCTTGTTGTTTCCAACTGATGCGAATCACGTCGCCAGCAGCCTGGACGATGAGTAAACCCTTCAGCGAGAGTCGTTTGATTTCCTCCAGCACGTCCTCGCGCGCCAGGCCAAACAGCTGCCAGTCTTCGTGGGTCAGCAGGGCGTTGTCACCGACGCCGGAAAAGTGCAGTTCGTAGGCCAAGTAAGCGGCCACGGATGGCGAAATACGGAACGGCAGAATGCGGCGGCTCGAACGCAATCCGCGTTCGAGCATGCCATAGTCGGCGCAGCATCCGGTCAGATAGGCAGAGACACGCCGAACTGTGGTTTCAGACCAGCGTTTGATGGTCTTGCCATCATCGATGCCACGCTCGACAAAGGTGCGCGCGTCGTCATTGCTGATCTGGGTATATCCACCGGCGTACCGAGCCCAGTAAACGTGTCGCACGAAGTCGCCGAGGATCGGGTTGGCTCTGCTCGTGAATACGAGCATGAGCTGCGTCAGGTCAGCCGTGGATATCGTTGCGGACAGCCGCTTGAGATGTGCCGCCGGTGCGCCACCTGCCACGAGATAGCGTGGAGCGAAGCATTCGACGACGATGTTGCGAAGTCGGCGCGCGGTAACGGTGGGGAATCGACCCGATTCAAGCGCGACCTGATACAACTGGTTCGCCGACATGCCAGGCGACCACAGGTCGAGCAGCATCTTGGTCTCGTTGACGAGCCCAAGGCCTGCTTGCAACTGCGTCGTGTAGGGCGTGTTGTCGGCCACGATGCTCTTTGCCCCCATCTATGGCACCAGATACGGATAAGTTTTGGCGTTCTGTGTGAACGCCGATAGATAGGCCGCAGCGATAGCCTTCAGGGTGTCGGTGGAATCGAGATCCTTGATGCCCCCGACCGCCGTCGGACCGACGCTGGACGCGCCGCCTGTGGCGGCCAATCGTTTCAACGCATCCAGCGCAGCCTCTTTGCTCTGTGGCGCGTGGCTGGCGAGTGCATCGAACACGCTGCTTTGCACGGTCACGTGCAGGTCTTGCTCGACTTCCTCGGGCAACCGGAACAGGTGGTAGCTACCCACGCTCAAATGCTCGTCGTGCAATCGTCTGGCTGCTTCCAGCACACCATGGTACTGAGCGAGGCGAGACGTTTTCGAGAAGACCGGCTCCAGGAAGAGCCTGCTTGATGCCTCATAGAACGCCGTTGGCCACCAGGCGCACTGAGCACGCTCGCCAAGGAAGCCGACAAGCATCCTCATCTGCAGCAATGTCGGTAGGTAGGATTCTTTCATCTCAATTCTCGTCATTCGTTTGTTTTACCGACGCGACCGGCGCCGGCAGTGGTAGCCATTGTTCAGTCACATTCCGCTCCTGCTCGGGCCGCATCCAAGGGCGCATACCGTTCTATCAGACCTATCCAAACCTGCTCAGACGCATCTAAACCAGTTCAGCGCTAATTT
>DZDA01000007.1 GCA_022730375.1 Thiomonas intermedia | reverse complement strand
CCGTTCACTCCCCGTTCATCCACCCCGTTCATCCCACACCCTGTTCAATCGCCCTTCCATGACCTTGTCGCGCATCCTTGTTCTCCACGGCCCCAACCTCAACCTGCTGGGGCAGCGTGAGCCACACATCTATGGCGCGACCACGCTGGACGATATCAATCAGTCGCTGCAAACCCTTGCCGCCGAACTGGGGGTGGAGGTGCAGACTTTCCAGAGCAATCACGAAGGCGACCTGATTGACCGACTGCATGCGGCGCGCCTGGACGGCACGCGCTACATCGTGATCAACCCCGCCGCCTACACCCACACCAGCGTTGCCCTGCGTGATGCCATCGCGGCCACCGATCTGCCCTTCATCGAAGTGCATCTGAGCAATGTGTACCGCCGCGAACCGTTCCGCCATCACTCTTACTTTTCCGATCTGGCCACAGCCGTCATCAGCGGTTGTGGCGCTCACGGCTACGCCCTGGCCTTGCGCCACGTTGTAGTCGATCTTGGGAATCGTAAAAATTGATGGTCTAATGCGACACTTATCAGCGACTTAACGACAGATCATGGATTTACGCAAACTCAAGACTTTGATCGACCTGGTCTCCGACTCCAACGTCTCCGAGCTGGAGATCACGGAAGCCGAAGGCACAGTCAGAATCGTCAAGGCGCAGCCGCAGCCCATCATTCAGTACGCGCAGATGCCCGCTCAGTTTGCATCTCAAGCCCCGATGCAATACGCCGCGCCTCAGGCCATGCCCGCTCATGCTCAGGTATCCGCCGCCGAAGCAGCCCCCGCCCCAGAGGCGCAAGGGCATGTGCTGAAGTCGCCGATGGTCGGCACGTTCTACCGCTCGTCTTCTCCGGGGGCGGCGCCGTTCGTTGACGTGGGCGACACGGTCAAGGTCGGCCAGACGCTTTGCATCATCGAGGCGATGAAAATTCTCAACGAAATCGAATGCGACAAAGACGGCGTGATCAAGGCCGTGCTGGGCGAAAACGGCCAGGCCGTCGAATTCGGCCAGCCGTTGTTTGTGATCGAGTAATGGCTTTTTCAGGAGAGCGCAGGGCCGCTTCCGGTTTTTAGACTCCCCCAGGGGAGCAAGCCCTGGCAGTACCGAGGCGCACATGAGCGCCCGCTCCTGACCACGGCTCCTGCGCTCAACGGGCGCTCCCGCCCTTCCCTGTCATTGAACGGACAACGCGCATGTTCAAAAAAATCCTCATCGCCAACCGTGGCGAAATCGCCCTCCGGGTGCAGCGTGCCTGCCGCGAACTGGGCATCCAGACCGTGGTGGTCTATTCAGAAGCTGATCGCGAAGCGAAGTATGTACGGCTGGCCGACGAGGCCGTGTGCATCGGCCCGGCACCTTCGGCGCAGAGCTATCTGCACATGCCGGCCATCATTTCCGCTGCCGAAGTGACGGATGCCGAGGCGATTCACCCCGGTTACGGCTTTCTGTCGGAGAACGCCGATTTCGCCGAGCGGGTGGAGAAATCCGGCTTCGCCTTCATCGGCCCGCGTCCCGATTCCATCCGTCTGATGGGCGACAAGGTCAGCGCCAAGCAGGCCATGATCCGTTCGGGCGTGCCCTGCGTGCCAGGCTCGGAGGGGGCGCTACCTGACGATCCGCGTGAAATCACCCGCATCGCCCGCTCGGTCGGCTATCCGGTCATCATCAAGGCCGCCGGCGGCGGCGGCGGCCGCGGCATGCGCGTGGTGCACACCGAAGCCGCGCTGATCAACGCCGTGACCATGACTCGCAGCGAGGCGGGCGCGGCGTTCGGCAACCCGGCGGTCTATATCGAGAAGTTTCTGCTCCAGCCGCGGCATATTGAAATCCAGGTACTGGCCGACACCCACGGCAACGCGCTGTGGCTGGGAGAGCGCGATTGCTCGATGCAGCGCCGCCACCAGAAGATTCTCGAAGAAGCGCCGGCCCCCGGCATTCCGCGACGGCTGATCGAGCGTATCGGGGCCCGCTGCGCGGACGCCTGCAAAAAAATCGGCTATCGCGGCGCGGGCACCTTCGAGTTTCTGTATGAAAACGGCGAGTTCTACTTCATCGAGATGAACACCCGCGTGCAGGTCGAGCACCCCGTCACCGAACTCATCACCGGCATCGACATCGTGGTCGAGCAGATCCGCATTGCCGCGGGTGAGAAGCTGACCGTGCGCCAGCGCGGCGTGCAGTTCAACGGCCATGCCATCGAGTGCCGCATCAACGCCGAAGACCCCTACAAGTTCACCCCGTCGCCCGGCCGCATCACCGTGTGGCACACCCCGGGCGGCCCAGGCGTGCGGGTCGATTCTCACGCCTACGCCAACTACTTCGTGCCGCCCAACTATGACTCGATGATCGGCAAGATCATCGTGCATGGCGCCACGCGCGAGCAGGCGATTGCGCGCATGCGCATTGCCCTGTCGGAAATGGTGGTGGACGGCATTCTGACCAATATCCCGCTGCACCGCGAACTCATGGTGGATGCGCGCTTCATTGAAGGCGGCACCAGCATCCACTACCTTGAGGAATACCTCGCCGCGCGGCATCCCGCCTGAGATGCCAATGACCTACCGCGAAGTCACCCTCCCTGTCAGCGAAGAGCAGGCCGACCTCCTCTCCGATGCCTTGATGGAGCTCGGCGCTTTGAGCGTGAGCGTCGAAGACCGCTTCGGCGACACGGCGCAGGAACAGGCCTTGTACGGCGAGCCGGGCATGCCGCCGCCCAAGGGCGCCTGGGCTCAATCGCTACTTCGCGTGCTTTTCACCGACGAGTCCCAGGCCGACGCTGCGCTGGCCGCCCTGCTCGCCGAAGACATCCTGCCCGATCTGCAAGACGTGCAACAGTCCACGGTGGAAGATCAGGACTGGGTGCGGCTGACGCAATCTCAGTTCCAGCCGGTGTCGATTGCCGACGCGCTGTGGATCGTGCCCAGCTGGCATGAGCCGCCCGCTGTCGAGGCGCCCATCATCCGTCTCGACCCCGGACTGGCCTTCGGCACCGGCACCCACCCCACCACGCGGCTTTGTCTGGAGTGGCTGGCGCGCCAATCGCTAAGCCAACTCAGCGTGCTCGATTACGGCTGTGGTTCGGGCATTCTGGCCATCGCCGCGGCCAAGTTCGGCGCCGGCCCCGTGGTCGGCGTGGACATCGATCCCGACGCGGTGCTGGCCACCGAAGCCAACGCCGCGGCCAACACCGTCACCCTGCAGGCCGGTCTGCCCGACAAGGTGGCCGATGCGCGATATGACATCGTCGTCGCCAACATCCTGTCCGCGCCGCTCAAACTGCTGGCGCCCGCGATTGCCGCGCATGTGAAACCCGGCGGCTGGCTCGTGCTCAGCGGCATACTCGACCGGCAGGCCGCAGAACTCATCGCCGCCTACGCGCCCTATTGCGCGCTGCAGATCGACAAGACGTTTGATGGCTGGGTCTGCCTCGCGGGTCGCACCCACCCCTGAACAGCGCATGGCACAGGCCACCCGCTGCCCCCACTGCCAGACCGCCTTCAAGGTGGTGCGCGACCAGCTCTTGCTGCGCGAAGGCTGGGTGCGCTGCGGCCATTGCGGCGAACCGTTCAACGCCCTCGATCACCTGATCGATCTCACCCCGGCACCGCCGCCCGCCCCCGCCGAGCCCCAGGCCCCAGCAAAACCGACCCCGCCGCCCGAAGCACAGCCCGAGCCGCAGGCAAGCACCGTGCCCGTGACGGCGGGCCTGCGCTGGAGCAACATTCCACTCGATCAGCCGACTTATCAGGGATTTCTGCCGCTGACGGTTCAGGCCTACGATCTGGCGCCCCAGGCTCCCACCGAACAAGAGCCTGCTCGCGGTGAAGAGGCCGAGCCTGACGAGGCGTTGACACCCGCCGAATGGCCCGACGACCCGTTACCCGAAGACGATCTTGTGACGGACGAGATCTCCCCCTCCCAAGCAGCTCTCGACCCCGACGCCGCGCCGCTGTCCGAGTTCAACCTGAACGACGCGCTCAACTATCAATTCGAGAGCGAAGACCGCCCGCAAAACGCGCCCGCACTCGCCGCAAAACCGGTGGAAGCGGAGCCCGGCTTTATCCGCAAAGCCCGCCGCCAGGCCTTCTGGAGCAGCACGCCTGCGCGCGCGGCGCTGGCCGTCATCAGCCTGCTGCTGCTGCTGGTACTCGCCGCTCAGGCCGCGCTGACTTGGCGCGACACCCTGGCGCAGCAATACCCGAACAGCCGCCCCTGGTTGCAACAGCTCTGCCAGATGACCAGCGGCTGCGAACTGAGCGCTCCGCGCGACCTCGATGCCTTGGTCATCGACTCCTCCACGCTCAGCCCGGCCGACAGCGGCTTGCAACTCAGCGTGTTGCTGCGCAACCGATCCGACCGCGCCGTGGCCTGGCCTGCGCTGGAGCTGACCCTGACCAATGCGCAGGACATGACTCTGCAACGCAAAGTGGTGCAAGCCGCGCAATACCTCCCCGAAGCGCAGGCCACTCATCGCACCCTGACAGAGGGCCTGGCCGCCGGTCAGCAGGTGCAATTGCGGCTGCACCTCGAGGTCAACGGCGCCGCCCCGGCAGGTTACAAGCTGGTGCTGTTCTACCCCTGACGGTTATTTCCAGTGCAGTGTTTCACGCTATCTGGAACATAAAAACGCGGCTTTGACGCCAGGGCGGCGTTGCAAATCCGCGCGATACCTGCGGGTATCGCTGTGGTTTGCGCCTTGCCCTGACGCCCAATCCATCCTTTTTATGGGTTCCATCAAGCATGAAACACTGCACTAGCCCGCCGGGCTTGGCAGGTTGAATACGTCGTCGAGCGCGGCCCGGTAGCTGTCGCTCACCATGAGCTCGTCCCATTGCACGGGCGGCTGGGTGGGCAGCAGGTCGAAGCGGCGCTGTGCGCTGCGGGCATCGGGCGTCCACTGCCCGCGCTCCAGCGCCTGATCAAGTTCGCGCAGCAGCACATCGAGCGGTCGGCCGCCATCGACCACGCTCTGGTTGCACACCAGCATCGCGTCGCATCCGGCCTGCAAACCCTGCAGCGCAGCCTGGCTGAGACTTTGGCCCTCGGCCCGCGCCGCGGCCATGCCGAGGTCGTCGCTGAGTATCGCGCCGGTAAAGCCGATGCGCTCGCGCAGCACGTCCCGCAGCCAGACGGGGCTGAACCCTGCGGGCAGCGCATCCACCTCGGGGTAGATCACATGCGCCGGCATGACCGCGCGCAGCCCGGGAGCCAGCCATTGATAAGGCGCGGCATCGGCGCTCAGAATGGCGTCGAGGGTGCGCGCGTCGCGCGCCACGGCCAGATGCGTGTCGGCATGCACATAGCCGTGGCCGGGGAAATGCTTGGCGCAATGCGCCATGCCCGCACGCGCCAAACCCAGCATCAGGCTTTGCGCCAGCACCGTCACCACCCGTGCATCGGCGTGAAACGCGCGATCACCGATTACGCTGGAGCCGCCCCAATCGAGATCGAGCACGGGCGTGAAGCTGAAATCCACCCCGCAAGCCCGCAGCTCCGAGGCCAGCACGAATCCGCACGCGGCCGCGCGCCGCATGGCGCCAGGGGCATCAAGCATCCAATGCGTCCCAAGCTCGCGCATGGCCGGAAGCGCCGTGAAGCCATCGGTGCGAAAGCGCTGTACCCGCCCGCCCTCGTGATCGACAGCGATCAGCAGATCAGGGCGTACCGCTTTGATCTGCGCGCACAGCGCCGAGAGCCGCCCGCGGCTCTCCCAGTTGCGCGCAAACAGCACCACCCCGCCCACCAGCGGATTGCGCAGGCGCTTGCGATCGGCGGCGCCGAGTTGCAGCCCGGCCACATCGAGGATCAACGGAGAGTGCATCAGCAGTTGCATGTCTTTCGCCTCACCGAGTCACTTCGGCCACAACCATGGCCAGCGCGGTATCAGCCTCATCGGACACCGAGACCAGAAACCGCAGCGAACGGGCCTCGCACCAGTCTTTGAGTGCATCATGCAGCACGATGACCGGCTGCCCGCTGGGGAGTTTGAGAATCTCGCAATCGCGCCAGCGCATGGGGCTGTGAATGCCCAGGCCGATGGATTTGGAGAACGCCTCTTTGGCGGCAAACCGCGTGGCCAGGTAGTTGATGCCGCGCTGGCGCACCTTGGACATGCGGCGCTCATACTCGGCCAGCTCGCCGGCGCTGAGCACCCGTTGCGCGAAACGGTCGCCATTGCGCTGCACTGCGGCGTCCATGCGCGCGATGGAGCAGACATCCGTGCCGATGCCGTAGATCATGAGTGCGTTGCCGCCGCGCGCGCGATCACCGCCTGAAAGTCACGCACCGATTGTTTCAACCCGACGAACACCGCATGGCCGATGAGGGCATGGCCGATGTGCAGCTCGCTCACTTCGGGCCGTGCGGCAATGGCAGGCGTGCTCTGCAGGCTCAGGCCGTGGCCGGCGTTGGTCTGCAGGCCCAGGCTGCGGCCCCGCTTCAGACCCGCGACGATGCGTTCGAATTCGCGTTGCCGCGCAGCTTCGTCTGCTGCATCGAAAGCGTTGGCATAAGCGCCGGTGTGCAGCTCGATGCAAGGGGCGCCGGCCTGGGCGCTGGCCTCGATCTGCCGGGTGCTGGGCTCGATGAACAGGGAAACGCGGCAGCCGCAATCGGCCAGGCGGGCGCAAGCCTCGCGCACGCGGCCCAACTGCCCCGCCACATCCAGCCCACCCTCGGTGGTCACTTCCTGCCGGCGCTCAGGCACCAGGCAGACCATCTGCGGGCGCACCCGGCAGATGATGTCGAGCATCTCCGGTGCGAGCGCAGACTCGAAATTCAGCGGCGCGGAAATGGTGGTCTTGAGCCGCTCGACATCGGCATCGCGGATGTGGCGACGGTCTTCTCGCAGGTGGAAGGTGATGATGTCCGCCCCGGCTTCTACCGCCTGCTGCGCCGCCAGCACGGGATCGGGAAAACTGCCGCCGCGCGCGTTGCGCAGCGTGGCGACGTGGTCGATATTCACCCCGAGCAGCGGCGCAGCATCGGGGGGGCAAGCCATTGGGTTCATAACTTGTGGAGATCAATAAGCAGCTGGCGGGTGTGCAGCATCTGTCCCGAAAGATGATAGTGAAGCAGGCTGCGCATCAGCGTCTTTGCAGCCCGCGCCAGCGCAACATCGCCTTCTGCTGGCGGGCCTTCGCGCAGCGCCAGCAACACCTCTCCGCGCACCGCCAAGGCATCTGAAGCGGAGCAGGCCGACACGCCATGATCCGGGTCGACCCGGTAAAACGCATCGGGCAGCACGGGCTCGGATGTTGCCCCTTCGAGGTGCAGGTCCGGCAAAAAACCCAGCTCGCGCAACAGCGAAAACTCAAAGCTGCGCAACACCGGCTCCAGCTCGCCCGCCGTCGCATGGGGACGTTGCGCCAGCGCGGCGATGCCAGCGTGATAAGCGTCGAACAGACCTTCGTGAGCATCTTCGCGAGCCAGCAGACGCACGAGCAGTTCGTTGAAATAAAAGCCGCAAAGCAGGGGCAGGCCCGACAGAGGCGCCAGCCCGCCCGCCCACTCGGCCCGGGTCAGGGTGCGCACCTCGCCGCGGCCGCTCCAACTGGCATGACAGGGCTGAAAACCCAGCAGCACGGCGCGCAGCGCAGAAGTCGGCCGCTTGGCGCCCTTGGCCACCAGCGCCAAGCGGCCATGGCGTCGGCTGAACACGTCGAGCAGCAGGCTGGTTTCCTTCCACGGGTAACTGTGCAGGACGTAGATGGGCTCTTCCTGCACGCGCTCCACCGAGACGCCGCGCCTGGGAGCACGCGGCACGGGTCGCACGGCAACCGGTTCGACGCCCAGCTCAGTCCTCATAGCCGAAGGCACGCACGGCGGCCTGGTCGTCGGCCCAGCCCGAACGGGTCTTGACCCAGACCTCCAGAAAAACCGGTCCGTCGAACAAGACCTGCATGTCCTGCCGCGCTTCGGTGGAGATGCGCTTGAGGCGCTCGCCCCCCGCGCCGATCACCATGGCCTTGTGTCCATCGCGATCGACGATGATGGCCGCGGAAATGCGGCGCAGATCGCCTTCCTGGGCGAACTGCTCGATGACCACGGTGCTGGTGTAGGGCAATTCGTCGCCGGTCAGGCGGAACAGCTTTTCCCGCAGGATCTCCGCCGCCAGAAAGCGCTCGCTGCGGTCGGTGAGGGCGTCTTCTTCATAGCCCCACTCACCTTCATGCAGGTAGGGCTCCATGATGGACAGCAGCCGGGGCGCATCGGCTTTTTTTTGCGCTGACATCGGCACGATCTCGGCAAACTTGCGCAGCTGCCCCAGTTCGGCCAGCCAGGGCAGCAGCTGCTCGCGCGGGGTGATGCGGTCAAGTTTGTTGACCACGGCGATCACCGGCCGGTCGTCGGGCAAAACCTCAAGCACCGTGCGATCCTGCGGCAGAATCTTGCCCGCCTCAAGTACCCAGAGCACCAGATCGACCTCGCTCAAAGCGCCGGTGACGGTGCGGTTCATCGCCCGGTTGAGGGCGTGCATATGCTGGGTCTGGAAGCCCGGCGTATCGACAAAAGCGAATTGCGAAGCTCCGTGCGTGGTCACCCCGAGGATGCGGTGCCGCGTGGTCTGCGCCTTGTGCGAGGTGATGCTCACCTTGGCGCCCACCAGCGCATTGAGCAGGGTGGATTTGCCCACATTGGGACGGCCGACAATGGCCACAGTGCCGAAGCGACGCGGCGAATCCGGGGGCGATGAGGTCATGGCGATTTGAGAGTTTTTGGCGGTCGTCGCACAGGCGCGCGACGCTGCTGATTGTGCGCCAGCGCAGGCTGCGCCGCATCGGGCGCGTGGCTTGGCTGCACGGCTTGCCCGCGCTCATCCACCAACACGGGCCGGTTGCCGCGGCGCACGGGTTTTGTGCCGCCTCGGCCAATGCGCTCGATCATGCGCGTGGCGGCATCTTGTTCGGCGCGGCGGCGGCTGTCGCCCTCGCCCTCCACTTTCAATCCGAGTGCCTCGACGGCGCACTCCACCTTGAATTGCTGCTGGTGCGCCGCGCCGCGCACGTCGAGCACGGCATAGCTGGGCAAAGGCAGACGCTGGCCTTGTAGAAACTCCTGCAATTGCGTTTTCGCATCCTTGCGGACGACGTCGGCGTCCAGCGTATCCATGAGCGGGGTGAACAGGCGGCGCATCACCTCTTGCGCCGCGTCGAAGCCGGCTTCGAGGTAGATCGCGCCTAGAAGCGCCTCTACCGTATCCGCCAGGATGGACTCACGCTGGGCGCCCCCGCTCTGCAGTTCGCCCTCACCCAGTCTGAGAAACCGCCCTAGGTCGATCGCGCGGGCCACTTCCGCCAGCGCTTCGGCCCGCACCAGCGCCGCGCGCAGACGGGAGAGTTGCCCCTCGTCTTGCCGCGCCGCCTGGTGGTACAGCCAGGCGGCGGCCGAGAGGTTGAGCACCGAATCGCCCAGGAATTCCAGGCGCTCGTTGTGATCCGCGCCAAAGCTGCGATGCGTCAGCGCCCGCTCAAACAGTTTGCGATCGCGGAAGACGTAGCCCAGCCGCGTTTCTAGTGCCGTGCTCACCCGGGAATCAGTGGGAATGGCCGGCGTACTTGATCAGCAAGAACACCGGCCCGGCAATGTGAATTTCCTTGTTGTAGGCAAAGGAGATCACCACTTTGTCATTCACCTTGGTGATGTCGAGATCCTGCGCCGTAACGGAGGAGATGTAATCGACATCGGCCATCTTGGAATAGGCCGAACGAATATCGGCCACGGTCGGCCCGGCCTTGGCCGCCTGATCGACCGCCTTCTGAATGGCGAAATATTCCGTGGCGGTGGGTACGGCCTGCGCTCCAATGACCACGATGAACGCGAGGATGGCGCCCCAGAAAATCAACCCGATCAGGGTGATGCCACGCTGTTTGTCATGCTGCTTCATATTGGCCCCGATTTCTCCATCCGGCAATGACGATCAATGAATCAGCCCTATGTTTTTCGGTGCGCCGAAATTCATCCACACCACAAAGGCTTTGCCGATGATATTGCGCTCGGGCACGAAACCCCAATAACGTGAATCCAGCGAGTTGTCGCGGTTGTCGCCCATGACGAAATAGTTGCCGGCCGGCACCTTGCAGACAAAACCTTCGGCGTTGTAGTGACACATGTCGCGGCGCGGAAAACTTTCAGGCCCGCCGATGACATAGGGCGGCGCCATCGGATTGATCATGATGCGGTGATCGTGCGTGCCCAGCTTTTCCATGTACTGTTTGTAATACGTCATGGTGTTGGCGTCGAAATAATCGGGCAAGGGTGTTTCCTGCACCGGCTTGCCGTTGATCACCAGTTGCTTGTTTTCGTACGACACCGTATCGCCCGGCAGCCCGACGATGCGCTTGATGTAATCGATCTTCGGATCTTTCGGCAAACGGAACACGATCACATCGCCGCGCTGGGGCAGCGCACCCGGAGTGAGGCGGGTATCGAGCAGCGGCAGGCGCAGACCGTACTCGAATTTGTTCACCAGAATCAGGTCGCCCGGCACCAGCGTCGGCTCCATGGAGCCCGAAGGAATCTTGAAGGGCTCGGCCACAAAGGAGCGCAGCAAAAACACCACCAGAATGACCGGGAACAGCCCGGCGGTCCACTCCAGCCACCACGGCTGACGCTGCACCCGCTCGCGCGCCGCTTCGAGGTCCGCATCGCTCGCCACGGCGCCGTCTGCGGCCAGACCCTGTTTTTGGAGAGCGCTGCGACGCTCTTCCAACTGCGCCACGGCCGACTTCGCCGCGCGCCTGCGTTGCGGCGCGAAATACCAGCGCTCGGCAAACCAGAACACGCCGGTGATGACCAGAAGAATGAACAGCAATAGGGTGAAGTTGACGCTGGGCGCAGTTTCCATACAGGATATTTTTTGGGGAGTGGATCAGTCTTCGACTTGCAGAATCGCGAGAAAGGCTTCTTGTGGCACTTCGACAGAGCCGATCTGCTTCATGCGTTTTTTACCCGCCTTCTGCTTTTCCAGCAGTTTGCGTTTGCGGGAAATGTCCCCCCCGTAGCACTTGGCCAGCACGTTCTTGCGCAGGGCCTTAATTGTCTCACGCGAGATGATGTTGGCCCCGATGGCCGCCTGGATAGCGACGTCGTACATCTGGCGCGGAATGATCTCGCGCATCTTGGCCGCCACCTGACGGCCGCGGTACTGGCTCTGAGCGCGGTGCACGATGATGGACAGCGCGTCCACCCGGTCGCCGTTGATCAGCATGTCGACCTTCACTACATCAGCGGCGCGGTACTCCTTGAACTCATAGTCCATCGAGGCATAACCCCGCGACACGCTTTTGAGCTTGTCGAAAAAGTCGAGCACGATCTCGGCCAGCGGCATGTCGTAGGTGAGCATCACCTGCCGACCGTGATAGGCCATATTGAGCTGCATGCCCCGCTTCTGGTTGGCCAGGGTCATCACCGGGCCCACATAGTCTTGCGGCATGTAGAGATGCACCGTGACGATGGGCTCGCGGATTTCGGCAGTTCGCCCCTGATCGGGCATTTTCGACGGATTTTCGACCTCGATCACCTCGCCACTGGCCAGCATGACCTGATAGACCACCGAGGGGGCGGTGGTGATGAGATCTTGGTCGAACTCACGCTCCAGACGCTCCTGCACGATCTCCATGTGCAACAAGCCCAGAAAGCCGCAACGGAAGCCGAAACCCAGCGCCTGGCTCACTTCGGGCTCGTAACGCAGGGCGGCATCGTTAAGCTTGAGCTTTTCCAGGGCATCGCGCAACTGGTCGTATTCGCTCGCCTCGGTGGGGTAGAGACCGGCAAACACCTGCGGCTGAATTTCCTTGAAACCGGGCAGCGCCGCGGCTGCCGGGCCGAGATTGTTGGGCAGCTTTTTTTCGAGAGTGATGGTGTCGCCGACCTTGGCGGCCTGCAACTCCTTGATGCCCGCGATGATGAAGCCCACCTCGCCTGCGTTGAGCACCTCGCGCTGCACCGACTTGGGCGTGAACACCCCGAGTTGTTCGGCGTTGTAGGCCGCATGCGTGGCCATCATCTTGAAACGCTCGCCCTTTTTCAACGCACCGTCAACCACCCGCACCAGCATGACCACGCCGACGTAAGTATCGAACCACGAGTCAATGATCATGGCCCGCAGCGGCGCGTCCACCACGCCCTTGGGCGGCGGCATGCGCGTGATCACGGCCTCGAGAATGTCGTCGATGCCCATGCCGGTTTTGGCGCTGCAAGGAATGGCGTCGGCCGCGTCGATGCCGATGACTTCCTCGATTTCTGCCTTGGCCTGCTCGGGGTCGGCCTGCGGCAGATCCATTTTGTTGAGCACGGGCACCACTTCCACGCCCAGGTCGAGCGCGGTGTAGCAATTCGCCACGGTCTGCGCTTCGACTCCCTGACTGGCATCGACCACCAAGAGCGCGCCTTCGCAGGCCGACAGCGAGCGACTGACTTCATAACTGAAGTCGACATGCCCCGGCGTATCGATCAGGTTGAGGTTGTAGGTTTTCCCGTCCCGCGCGACGTATTGCAGTGCCGCAGTCTGCGCCTTGATGGTGATGCCGCGCTCGCGCTCGATGTCCATCGAATCGAGCACCTGCGCCTCCATTTCCCGGTCGGACAAGCCCCCACACCGCTGAATAATGCGGTCAGCAAGCGTGGATTTGCCGTGATCAATATGGGCAATGATTGAAAAATTACGAATATGATTCATGCAATAGTCCACTGGGGCGACCGCTTCGCGCCCTGCGGATCAGACGGAAACACGGGGATGAACAAGAAAAAAGGCGCGACAAGCGTGACGCGCCTTCCAACAAATCGATTTGGCAACTGCTGATGCTTGTTGGGCGATCATTCTAACCCGGGGGCGAAACCCGGCCTGATGCCGCGTTCCGCCCTGTTGACCGCTTCAGTTCTGCGGTCTGAGCAGAACATACAAGCCCGATTCGCCGCGCCGCACCAGCACCGCCACCTGCTTGCCAACGGGCAATTGCGCGCTGATGGCATTGAACTGGGCGGCACTGCTGACCGCGGTGTTGCCCACCGCCAGCACCACATCACCCACGCGCAGACCGTCGCGTGCAGCGCCCTCGCGCACAGCCTCGACCAGCACGCCGCTGCTCACGCCGAGCTGGCGCTTTTGGGCATCATTGAGGTCGATGACTTTCACCCCCAACGCATTGGCCTTGCTCACGGCTTCGGGCTTTTGCTCCTCGGCCGGCTTGGCGCCGGGCTTCTTGTCCATCACCCATTCGCCCACCTTCACGCTGAGCGTCAGGGTCTTGCCCATACGCAGCACCTGCATGGGCACAGTGGTGTCAGGCTTGGTTTCGCCTACCAGACGCGGCAGATCGTTGGCCCGTTCCACCGGCTTGTCGTTGAAGCTGGTGACGATGTCGCCCACCTGCACACCGGCCTTGTCCGCCGCGCCGCCCTTCTCGACGACGCGCACCAAAGCACCCCGCGCCTGCCCCAGCCCGAGCGACTCGGCCAGATCGCGGCTCACGCTGTCGATTTGCACCCCGATCTTGCCGCGCACCACATAGCCCTGCTTCTTGAGCTGCTCGACCACGCGCATGGCTTCATCGATGGGGATGGCAAAGGAGATGCCCATGAAACCGCCGGTACGGCTGTAGATCTGCGAATTGATGCCGATGACGTTGCCGCGCATATCGATCAGCGGGCCGCCGGAGTTGCCCGGATTGACCGCCACGTCGGTCTGAATGAACGGGGTGTAGTCGCCGGTATCACGGCCCTTGGCGCTGACGATACCCGCCGTCACCGTGTTTTCGAGCCCGAACGGCGAGCCGATGGCCACCACCCACTCGCCCACCTTGACCTTGGAGGAATCGCCGATGTGCACGGCGGGCAGAGCTTGCTTGGCATCGATCTTCACCAGCGCCACGTCGGTGCGTTTGTCGGCGCCGATGAGCTTGGCCTTGAACTCGCGTTTGTCGGTCAGCGTGACCATGATCTCGTCTGCGCCGTCCACGACATGGGCATTGGTCATGATGTAGCCGTCCGGGCTGATGATGAAGCCCGAGCCCACGCCCGTGGGACGCTCTTCCTCTTCATTCTGCGGGCCGTTCTTGCCCCCCTTCGGGCTATCGGGTGCGGGAATGGGCACCCCAAAAAACCGCCGAAGCAGCTCGCGGGTCTGCTCGTCCATCTGGTCGCCGCTGCCCACGGGCACCTTCTTGTAGGTGCGGATATTCACCACGGACGGACCGGCCTTCTCCACCAGCCCGGTGAAATCCGGCAGGCCGCAGGCCACGCAAGGCTGCTGCGGCGCCGAACCGGCCGCCTGCGCAGGAACCGCGATACCCGACAAGGCCAGCAGGCCCGCACTCAAACAGCTCAACAAAACTTTTTTCACCGATTTCTCCCTGATACATCGCGCCTGAGTTCAGGCATGGCACTGCAATTGATTCCATCATTTCACCCGCTCGCGGGCAGCATACGGAAAACGTCGCAACCGCGCTGCGGCCAGGCGCAGAACCCTCAAGCCGCTTATTGCACGCGAACGATGGCGTCGCTGATGCGGCGCAGCGTGCGCTCGGGCACGGCGCCCATCACCGTCAGCCAGGAGTCGCCGATGCGCCGAGACAGCGCCAGCGTGCCGCCGACGCGCTGTTCAGGCGCAACCGGCTCGCTCAGATCGGCGGCGGACTGCACAAAAATGGATACCGAAGCCAAACCATCACTGAGCAGCCACTGCAGCACCTCAGAGGGTTTGCTGCCCACCGACATACTGCGGCGGAATACCCCGACCGTCTTGAAGCCCGGCACCGGGGAGGACAGCGCCCATCCCTGCGACTGCAGGCTCACCGGCACGACTTTCATCTGCTCCACCGCATACCCTGGGGGTTGATGCAGACTGTCGCGCACCAAAGACTGGCGCGGCGCCACATTGATCTTGAGCTCGGTGAACGCCACCTGATTGATCACATGGCCCGCCGCGTCGAGCGTTTGCGCTTTGACCAGCAACTGCGAATCGCGCAGCGACCACAGGCGGTATCCCCAGCGCAGATCGTCGCGCGGCAACAAGGTGGAGACGCGGCACTCGAAACCCGCGCAACGCTGCAGCCCGCCGCGCTCCAGCCGGTAATTTCGGTCGACCTCGCCATCGGTGGTTTTGAGCAAACGGGGAAAGCTGGCCTGCCCGGCCTGATTGTCGATCAGCGTGAGGCGGTAGTCGGGCCAACTCGTGCGAACCTGATCGTTGAGCGAAACCATGATGCGGCGCTGCCCATCGAGCGTCTCGATGCGCTCGAAATGCCCCTGCGGCAAAACGTAATGCACCAGGCTGGAGGTGCTGATCTCATCGCCGCGCTGGGTGATGAACACGCCGCTGTAATTCAGCGACCGGGCGGCCGCGCTGACGGTCTGCAACCACTGCTCCAGACCCTGCTGCTGCGCAGGCGCATCCGCTGATTGCGCCGCAGCCGAGGCGTCAGTCGCGGCAGGCGCATGACCCTCCTGCGCGGCGAAGGCGGGCGCGGCCCAGAGTGCACTCGACAATCCGACAAGGCCCACCAGCCAGATTGCCCGACCCCAGCAACGCGCGCTGAATAGCTGCAAGCCCGCCATCAGTGCGATTGCGCTGCGGGCGCGGCCTGATGGAGGCCGGCCTCCTCGGCCGACTCAGCAGACCGATTTCGAACCCATTGCAGCGTGGCCGGCGCGGCGGGCATCATGCCTCCGGCCATCTGCTGATGCGCCAGGAGGTATTCGACCATGGGCATTTGCTCCGACACGGGAACGATCTGGGTCGCCCCTTGACCGCCCTCGCCCCGCTGCGGACTCTGCGCCGACAGATCGGCCTGGATCAAACCCGCTCGGGCCACTTGGTTGAGAGGCGGAGCAATCTGGATATCGGCTACAGGCATCTGCCCCTTCGAACCCAGAACTCCGACTGACGCCACCTTCGGCGCCGCGCCTGACGGTTCGGCGTTCTGCAATCCCGGCAATGCCACCCAGGCCATCACCGCCACCCCGGCCACAGCCGCCATGCCAGCGGCCATGCGCGTGCTCCAGTGCGGGCGGCGTTGCGCGGCAGAGCGGGGCGCCGATCCCGCCGATCCATCAGCCACCGTAGCCGTTTTCGCCACGGCTTGCGGCTGCAGCACGATGGGTTCGCGCGCAATCGCCGCGCTGACGCGCTGCAAAAAATCAGCCTCACCGGGCATCGGCGTGAGATCGGAAGAACGCAGCACATCGCCGATCTGTGCGTAAATCAGCCAGTCACGCCGCGCGGCGTCGTCCGAAGCCACTTGGCGGATAAAAGCCGCCGTAGCGTCCGCCCGCACGGATTGCCCACGGTACTCCCCCTCCGCATCCATCAAAGCGGAGAGTTGCTCGCGCGACATGTCTTGACTCATTTCCTGTCTCCAACAAAGCTCAACCGTAGGCTCACCACCGCTTGCCACCTTTATGCTCGATCACGGGCCGCAGACGCTCTGCGATCGCTTCGCGGGCACGAAAAATCCGCGAGCGCACCGTGCCGATCGGGCATTGCATGGCTTCGGCAATATCTTCGTAACTCAAACCCTCAATCTCGCGCAGAGTGATCGCCATGCGCAAATCTTCTGGCAAAGACTCCATCGCGGCATTCACCGTTTGCACGATTTCTTTCGAAACCAGAATGGACTCCGGCGTTTCGTGGTTGGTTAGTAGCTCGGTCGGGCTAAAAGTTTCTTCATCATGGCCCAACGCATTACCTTCGGACACCGTCGGGTCGCGAATATCGTCGGAAATGGCTTTTTTGGCCGTATTGACCGCGATGCGATAGAGCCAGGTATAGAACTGGCTTTCGCCACGAAACTGCCCTATGGCCCGGTAAGCGCGCAAAAAAGTCTCTTGCGCCACGTCTTCCGCCAGCGCCGGATCGCGAATGAAACGCAGCACCAAACGATAAATGCGGCGCTGGTATTTGGCCACGAGCAGGTCGAAGGCCTTCTGCTGCCCCGCCTGGACCTGCTGGACCAGCACGGCATCACTCTGGGTGTCTTGCTCCACCTGAACTCAATGCGGCAGTGCACCCAAGCGCAGTCGCAGTTCGCGAAAAATGCCGGGTTGGATATCGCTGGGCACGGGCAGAACCACGCGCCCCTTCGCCGTCAGGCCCAGTACCAGCAGCAGCCCCGGCAGCACCATGCCTCGCACCTGAAGCACATCTTCCAGACCGTCGCCGCGCTGCAACTTCCAGCCGCGCTCGCCGTGAAACAGCGTGAACGGGCGGATGGTCCAGTAGGGGTACTGCGCTGACAGAATGGCCAGGAATATGGCGGCCGCAAAAGCCGCCATCAGGCTGAGCGAATCGGTATCGCGCCAGACCCAGACCGTCCACCCGGCGGCGAGCAGGGACGCCGAACTGAACAGCCCGAGCAGCAGATGCCAGCGGCCGAAATGTTCGACCCGGATCTGCAGGGGTGCAAGGGTCTTCATGCTGCTCTGTTGAGAGAGGGGAATGCACAGGGGGAATGCAAAGGACAGCTAAATTGTCCCTCAGACGCGCTTGAACAGCAGCGACCCGTTGGTGCCGCCAAAGCCGAAGTTGTTTTTCAGCGCGTAATCGATGCGCATGTCGCGCGCGGTGTTGGCGCAGTAGTCCAGATCGCATTCCGGATCGGGCGTCTGCAGATTGATGGTGGGCGGGCAGACCTGGTGATGCAATGACAACACGGTATAGACCGACTCGACGCCCCCGGCGCCACCGAGCAGGTGGCCGGTCATCGATTTGGTGGAATTAACCACCAGCTTGTAGGCATGGTCGCCAAAAGCGAGCTTGATGGCATCGGACTCATTCTTGTCGCCCAGCGGGGTGGAGGTGCCGTGGGCGTTGACCATTTGCACCTGATCGGCGGCCACGTCTGCGTTTTTCAGCGCCAGCAACATGCTGCGGCGGGGGCCGTCGGTGTTGGGTGCCGTGATATGCCCGGCGTCACCGCTCATGCCGAAACCGACGAGCTCGGCGTAAATTCTGGCACCGCGCTTGACTGCGAGGTCGTAGTCTTCCAGCACCATCACGCCCGCACCTTCCCCGAGCACGAACCCATCGCGGTCTTTGTCCCACGGGCGGCTTGCGCTGGTCGGATCGTCATTACGAGTGGACAGGGCGCGCGCTGATGCAAAACCACCGATACCCAATGGCGATACCGTGGCCTCAGCGCCGCCTGCAACCATGACGTCAGCATCTCCGGCTTCGATGAGGCGCGCAGCCAAGCCGATGGCGTGCAGCCCGGTGGTGCAGGCCGTAACGACGGAGAGGTTGGGGCCCTGAAAACCATATTCGATAGACACATGCCCGGAGACCATATTGATGATCGACGCCGGCACGAAGAACGGCGTGACGCGGCGTGGGCCGCGGTCGAGCAGTTCCTTGTAGGTGTTTTCGATCAGTGGCAGACCGCCGATGCCCGAACCCACCAGCACGCCGACCCGTTCGGGATCGAGCCCGGCCTGGTCGATACCGCTGTCACGTACAGCCTGCATCGACGCGGCGATGCCGTAGTGGATGAAGGTATCCATATGCCGCGCTTCCTTGGCAGCGATGTACTGCGTCACATCGAAATCACGGACTTCGCCTGCGATTTGCACGGAATAGGCCGAGGCATCGAACTTGGTGATGCGTCCGATGCCGGATTTGCCAGCGAGCAGGTTTGCCCAGTTGTCATCCAGCGTGTTGCCCAGCGGGGAAACCGCGCCTAGGCCAGTAATCGCAATTCGTCGGCGAAGAGTCATGTGAAATCAGGCAAGCCGCGCCAGCGCAGACGCATGGACGCGAGCATTAGTGAGTCAGAACAAGATGAATTCAAAACAAGGTCGCTTAAAGTGCAGGGCCGATCAAAGAAATCGGCTCTGCAATCCGGCCCTTCATCAGGCCTTGTAGTGCGCCTTGGCGTAGTCAACCGCCAGTTGCACGGTGGTGATCTTCTCGGCGTCTTCGTCGGGAATCTCGATGTGGAATTCGTCTTCCAGCGCCATGACCAGTTCGACCGTGTCCAGAGAATCGGCGCCCAAATCATCCACGAAGGATTTTTCGTTGGTCACCTGGTCTTCGGCAACGCCCAGTTGCTCGGCGATGATCTTCTTGACGCGCTGTTCGATGTCACTCATTGAAACCTCCAGTGGAAATATGAAAAATTTTAGCAAGCGCCGAAGCTGACTTGGCGACAGGCCGAGAGCATAACCCCGCCCGGCGACAACGTCGCGCGTTTCGGCAGGTGTTATTGCATGTACATGCCGCCGTTCACATGCAGAACGGCGCCGGTGATATAGGCCGCCAAGGGCGAGGCCAGGAAAGACACCGCATGCGCGATCTCTTCAGGCTTGCCCAGCCGGCCCAGGGGAATGCGCGCCAGCATCGGCTGGGTCTGCGCCTCGGTCAGCGCCCGGGTCATGTCGGTATCGATGAACCCCGGCGCCACGCAATTGACCGTGATGTTGCGGCTGCCCAGTTCTTGCGCCAGCGCTCGGGTCATGCCCGCCACGCCGGCCTTGGCCGCCGCGTAATTGGCCTGCCCCGGATTGCCGGACGCGCCGACGACCGAGGTGATGTTGACGATGCGGCCGTAGCGCTGCTTCATCATGGTGCGCATCACAGCGCGCGACATGCGAAACACACTGCTCAGATTGGTCGAAATCACGGCGTCCCAGTCGGCGTCGCTCATGCGCATGGCCAGCATGTCGCGAGTGATGCCGGCATTGTTCACCAGGATCTGCAGCCCGCCTTCTGCTTTGACGATCTCGTCGACCAGACGGGCGCCCGCCTCGGCGTCGTTCACATCGAGCACAGCCCCTCGCCCGCCGAAGGCCTGCAGGGCCTCGGTAATGGCGTTCGCGCCGGACTCCGAGGTCGCCGTGCCGACGACGCGAGCACCAGCAGCGGCCAGATCTGCCGCAATGGCCGCACCGATGCCGCGCGATGCCCCCGTGACCAGGGCGATCTGACCGGCAAGCGGTTGGGCGGTGGAAGTGTCAGGGGAGGTATTGCTCATGCCAGGGCGGTTTGAATGGAAGGAACAGCGGACAGATCGTCCAGGGCAAAAGACTGCAGGGCGGGATCGATCCGGCGGGTCAGGCCATGCAGCACTTTACCCGGACCACATTCGACCAGCGTCGTGCAGCCCGCCTTCGCGATGGCCTGCACGCACTCGACCCAGCGCACGGCATGACAAGCCTGACGCGCCAGCGCGTCGCCGATTTGATCGGGATCGGTTGGATGCGCCACATCCACATTATTGATCAGCGTGATCTGCGGCGCCTTGATCGCCACCCCTTGCAGATAGGCGCGCAACTGGTCGGCCGCGCCCTGCAGCAGACTGCTGTGAAACGGCGCCGAAACCGCCAGCGGCAAGGCGCGCTTGGCCCCGGCCGCTTTCAGCACCTCGCAGGCGCGCGCCACGGCGGCTTGCGTCCCGGCGATCACCACCTGGCCCGGCGAATTGAAATTGACCGCTTCCACCGCTTCGCCGGTCTCCTGCGCAGCTTGGGCGCACCCGGCACGCACTCCGGCATCGTCCAGACCCAGCACGGCCGCCATGCCGCCGGCCCCAACGGGAACCGCGTCTTGCATGGCCTGGGCGCGAAAACGCACCAAGGGCAAGGCGTCGGTCAGCGTGAGGCTTTCTGCCGCGACCAGCGCGGTGTACTCGCCCAGACTGTGTCCGGCGACAAAGTCGGGCTTGCGTCCGCCCTCGGCCAGCCAAAGGCGATAAAGCGCCACGCCCGCAGTGAGCATGACGGGCTGGGTGTTGGTCGTCAGATTGAGATGCTCGGCCGGGCCCTGCGCGATCAGAGCGCCCACATCCTGCGACAGGGCCGCGCTGGCCTCCTGCAGGGTGGCGCGCACGGCAGGATGATCGGCCACCTTATCGAGCATGCCGACGGACTGTGAACCTTGCCCGGGGAAAACGAATGCAAATGTCATGTTGGTACAGGAGTTGAACGTCTGCAAGACTCAGTAATCGACGACCGCAGCGCCCCAGGTCAACCCGCCGCCGACGGCCTCGAACAGCAAGGTGTCGCCGCGCTGAATCTGCCCGCTGCGCACGGCGACATCGAGCGCCAGCGGAATCGAGGCGGCCGAGGTGTTGCCGTGCTGATCGACGGTCACGACGATTTTGCCGAGCGGAATACCGAGTTTTTTGGCGGTATGCGTCATGATGCGGATATTGGCCTGATGCGGCACCATCCAGTCCACATCGGCGGGCAAGCGGTCGGCCTTGGCCAGCGCCTCGCGGGCCACGTCTTCCAGCACATGGACGGCTTGCTTGAATACCGCCTGCCCATCCATTTTCAGGAAAGGACTGCCGGCAACCTGGCCGCTCGACACGCGCCCCGGCGTGCACAGAATGGACGATTGACGGCCGTCCGCATGCAGCGCGCTGGCCAGCACCCCCGGCGTTTCGCTGGCACTGAGCACCACGGCGCCAGCGCCATCGCCAAACAGCACGCAGGTGGTGCGATCGTTGAAATCGAGAATCTGCGAAAACACCTCGGCGCCAATGACCAGGGCATGCCGCGTCATGCCGCTGCGCACGAACTGGTCGGCCACGGTCAGCGCGTAGACGAATCCGGCGCATACCGCCTGCACGTCGAAGGCCGCGCCTCCGGCTGCGCCAAGACGGCCCTGGATGAGGGCAGCGTTGGAGGGAAAAATCATGTCCGGCGTGGACGTAGCCACGATGATCAGGCCAATGTCATGGGCCTGCAGTCCGGCCGATTCGAGGGCGTGACGGGCCGCTTGTTCGCCGAGATCGACACTGGTCATCCCTTCTTCAGCGAAGTGACGAAAACGGATGCCGGTGCGCGCCACAATCCACGCATCGCTGGTTTCGACGCCGCGCTGGGCCAGATCGGCAGCCAGCTCGTCGTTGCTGATTTTGCGCGGGGGCAGTGCGCTGCCGGTGCCGGAAATACGGGAATAGGAGGACATGGAACAGATCGTTCAGAGAGGTGCCGCGGGGTGACTCAACTCGCCGGAGCGAGCGCGGCCCCGGCGGGTGATGACTCGTGCATCACTTCGAGAATTCGTTCGGTATGGCGCACCACGTCGCCCTGCACCGCTTCATGCGCGCGCAGCAGCGCCTGCTCGAAGCCAAAGGCATCCGCCGAGCCGTGGCTCTTGACGACCAGGCCGCGCAGACCCAGCAGGGCCGCGCCGTTGTAACGGCGGTGATCGACGCGCTTGCGGAATCGTTTGAGCACTGGCATGGCGAACAGCGCCATCAACTTGCTCAGCGGCGTGCGGGTGAACTCTTCGCGGATCATGCCAGAGAGCATTTGCGCCAGACCTTCGGAGGTCTTGAGCGCGACGTTGCCGACAAAACCATCGCACACGACGATATCGGTCGTGCCCTTGAAGATGTCGTTGCCCTCGACGTTGCCGTAAAACCGCAGACGCCCGAGCGCATCAGCTTCGCGCAGCAATTCAGCCGCCCGCTTGATGGTGTCGTTGCCCTTGATCACCTCTTCGCCGATATTGAGCAGCCCAACCGTCGGCTGCGCATGCCCGCCGGCCGCCGCGTAGGCCGTGCCCATGACGGCGAACTGCAGCAGGTGCAACGGCTCGCAATCGACGTTGGCGCCCAGATCGAGCATCAGCGTGCCCTCGCCCTTCTGGTTGGGCAGATAGGTCGCGATGGCCGGCCGTTCAATATCGAGCAGGGTCTTGAGCAAATAGCGCGCAAGCGCCATCAAGGCGCCGGTATTGCCGGCTGATACGCAGGCCTGCGCACGACCATCCCGCACCTGCTCGATGGCGCGGCGCATGGACGAATCGCGTTTGCGGCGCAGCGCAACCTCGACCGGATCGTCGGAAGTCACCACCTCACTCGCCGCGACGAACTCGATGCGCGCATCGTTTTGCAGGCGCAACGACTCCAGAAGCGGCATGACGGCCTCAGGCTGGCCGACCAGAATCAGCCGACTGTCCGGATGCGCCTGCAAAAATTGCACGCAGGCTGGCAGGGTCACTTTCGGACCATGGTCTCCGCCCATCAAATCGACGGCCAGAGTGGAACTCATGACACAGCGGGCGCCAGCATCGAAGGCCCCTTCGCAGGCACGCATGACAAACTATCGCCCCACATTTGCAGGCGACGCATGGTGCGCAAAGGCAAGCGCTTACTCGTCAGATTTGGTCTTGACCACTTTGCGCCCACGGTAAAAACCGTTCGGGCTGATGTGGTGGCGCAGATGCGTTTCGCCCGTGGTCGGCTCAACCGCCAGCGGCGGCGCACTCAAAAACTGGTGGGCACGGTGCATGCCACGCTTCGAAGGTGATTTCTTGTTTTGCTGGACGGCCATGGCAATCCCCTGTGAAAAAGCTAATCATTATATGCGATGACTTTGCCCCGCGACTTAGCCCACTATCGTTTCTTTTTTGAACCGTCGAGCAGATCGCGCAGATTGGCGAAGGGGTGCTGGCGTTCCTCGGCAGGCGCCTCATCGGTGCGCGAAGGCGTCGGCTCGGGCGCGTCACGCTGCGGGCAGACGTCATGCATGGGCACGATGGGCAGGGCGAGGATGAGTTGGTCCTCGATGAGATTCAGCACGTCCACGGGATGGATCGCGGGCAGCGCCTCGTCCTCGGCCTCGATTTCGGCCTGAGTCAGTTCCGGTTCTTCGGCCACCAATCGAAAATCGACGGCTTCGTCAATCGCATATTGCATGGCCTGCAGGCAGCGCTGGCAGATCAGAGGAAGCGCCCCGCGCACTTGCAAAGTCACCATGGCCTGCGGGCGCATGCCGATCCGTTCGCGCTGAAAACCCTTTAGCGTCCATTGCACTGGAGGCCCTTGCGTGATCGACAACAGTTCGCTCAGGCGGGGCAGGTCCGGCAGCGACACCCGGCCGTGCAGTTCGCCGTCGGAACGTGCGAAGTCGAACAAGGTCAGCGCGCGGGGCGGCATCGAACCGGGGTCGGGAGGGGTTGTGGAGTGCAGTTGGGACATCGCCCAATTTTACCGGCTGCAACATCTCGCCGAGACAGCGCGCAGCCCCTCTCCTACACTACGGAGTATGCAAAAAGAGTGATCAATATCACTTCAACCCACCAAAAGAGGATGAGACTGATGAACAGTATTGCGCAGTGGTTCCCGCTGGGTTGGGAGCCTTTTCTTTATGGCGGCATTTTCATCGGCCTGGGCATCAGCGTGCTGTTCTGGCTGACCGGTCTGATCGGCGGCGTCAGTACCGCTTACACAGCAGTCTGGTCGCTGGTATCGCGCCATCCGTTTTTTCAACACGAAAAATTCATTTCGACCCGTAACTGGCGTTTGATGTACGGTCTGGGCCTGATCGTCGGCGCGGTGGTGTTCACCTACACCCTCGGGCATGGCGAAGGCTTCGTGACCAAAGTGCCGCTGTGGCAGTTGTTCGTCGGCGGCATCGTCGGCGGGTTTGGCGCCCGCATGGGTGGGGGCTGCACCTCGGGGCACGGCATCTGCGGCGTCGGGTCTGGGCAGTTGCCTTCCATTCTCGCGGTGATCATTTTCCTCTGTACCGCCATCGTCACGGCGCATGTGGTCCGCGCCTTGGGAGGGTTCTGAAATGCAACGTGTTCCTCCTTTCGCAGTGATGCTTTCGGCCTTGTTCGCCGGGGTCTTGTTCGGCTTTGGTCTGGCGCTGTCCACCATGGTCAAGCCCGAGGCCATTCTGCAGTTTCTGCTGCTCAAGAATCTCGGTCTGCTGCTGGTGATGGGAGGCGCTGCCGGCGTGACCTTCATCGCCTACCACCTGCTGCCCCGACTGATGAAGCGGCCGGTCTTTGGCGTGGTGTTTGGCAAACACCCCTCGCATCTGGACGCGCGCACTCTGATCGGCGCCGCGATTTTTGGCGTTGGCTGGGGGCTGAGCGGCGTGTGTCCCGGCCCGGCCATTGCAGGCCTGGGGGTGGGCAACTGGCCGCTTCTGCTGAGTATCGCGGGCATACTCATTGGCGCATGGCTGCATGGCCGGTTCTTCGGCAAGCATTGATGACCGGGCCGACCGATCCCGTTCTGGTTCTCGCATCGACCTCGCGCTATCGCGCTGAGTTACTGCAGCGCTTGCGCGTGCCTTTTGCAAGCCGCGCACCCGAGGTGGACGAAACCCGCAGGGCCGACGAGTCGCCTCTCGATCTGGCGCTGCGGCTGGCGGCCGAAAAGGCTGCCGCAGTGGCGCGCACCGCGCCAGGCTGCTGGGTGATCGGCTCCGATCAGGTGTGCATGCTGGGTGACGAAGCGCTCGGCAAGCCCGGCTCTCATGCGGCTGCGGTCGCTCAGTTGCAGCGTCTCAGCGGGCGTGACGCCGTGTTCCACACCGCGGTTTGCGTCATCGACCCAGACGGCGGCGTACAAGTACGCAACTGCCCCACCGAAGTGCAATTCCGCTCTCTGAGCCCGGCGGAAATCGAAACCTATCTGACGCTGGACGCGCCCTACGACTGCGCGGGCAGCGCCCGCTCGGAATCGCTCGGCCCTGCGCTGCTCAAGCACATGCGCAGCGACGATCCGACCGCCTTAATCGGCCTGCCCCTGATCGACCTGTGCGACATGCTGCGCCTGAGCGGTTTCGACGTGCTCGCGCGGGGGCTGAATTCCAGATCAACGTAAAGACCAGCCCAGGTTTGAGAGTTCGCGCACCGCACCCATGCCCAGCGAGGCGCCAAAACGTTTGGCCAGACGCTCGGCCACGTTTTCATGCAAGGTGTAATCGACGATTTCCGGCGCTTTGATCTTGTCGCGGGCGATCTGATCCACGTCCCCGTAGCCGTCGGCCAGGCCTTGTTGCACGGCGGATTCGCCCGTCCACACCAGGCCGGAGAAGGTTTGGTCATTCACTTTCAATCGTGCGCCGCGACCTTTTTCCACGGCCGCGATGAACTGCTTGTGAATCTGCTCCAGCATGCCCAGGGCGTAGGTTTTCTGGTCCTCGGGCATGGGCGTGAAGGGATCCATGAACCCCTTGTTGGCACCCGCGGTGAGCAAGCGGCGCGTCACGCCGAGCTTGTCCATCAGGCCGGAAAAGCCGAAGCCGTCCATCAACACACCGATGGAGCCCACCAGACTGGCCGGATTCACATAGATGTCATTCGCCGCCGCCGCCACGTAGTACGCGCCGGAGGCGCACACCTCTTCGCATACGGCGTACACCGGCTTGTTGTATTTGGCGCGAAGCCGCTCGATCTCGGCAAAAATCTGGCTGGCCTGCACCGGGCTGCCGCCCGGGCTGTTGATGCGCAGGATGACGCCTCGCGTGTCCGGGCTGGAAAACGCATCCTGCAAGGCCGCATTGATGTTGTCGGCACTGGCCTGCGAGCCGATGGAGATCTCGCCGTTGAGCTCGATCAGCGCCGTATGCGGCCCGGTGGCGGTGCTGCTGCCGAACTCGGCGATCATGCCGCCGAAAAATATCAGCGCCACGATGCCGAGCAGGACGAAGCGGAAAAAAATCGACCAGCGCCGCGCCCGTCGTTTTTCGTTCACTACCTCGAGCACCAGTTTTTCCAGCACCTGCCGCTCCCACGCACCGGGTTGAGCGGACGACTCAGAACGTTGCGGCGGAAGATCTGGGGGCGATGCGCTCATGTTTCGGGCTCGAAGAATGAAAAACGGGACAGGACGCCAGAATACCAGCGCTTCATTGATGCGCACGCGCGTCTGGCGCCGACGGGCTGGACGGGTCTCGACACGCCGGTTTGCGATTCGACAAGGATCAAGCTTGCGTTTTGTGTGACACTTTCCCACGTGTCAAGACATCGGCTTTTCTGGCCGATCCATTTCCCTCAGTCCTCCTCGCGCGAGATCAAACATGGCCCTTCGTCCCACCCTCATCGCCACCCTGCTTGCTCTCGGGGGTGTTTGCACCGCACACGCCGAACCCGCACTCACGGTCGGCAACACGCTGTCCTTTTTCCAGGGCAAATTCGGCACGAACAACAACATCAACATCCGCTACGACGCCACCGACATTCAATACGGCGACAGCAACTGGCGCGTCAAACTCACGGTGCCCTACGTTTCTGAAAGCGGCCTGCCCGTCGGTTCCACCATCGTCGGAAACACGGTTGTGGGCGGTTCCGGTTCCACGCAAACCCGTTCCGCCAGCGGTCTGGGCGACGTGTGGCTGGCTGGGCATTACAAGATTTTCCAGGGCGGCGGTCTCACGCCCTCCATCACGCCCTACGCCAAAATCAAATTCGGCACCGCTGCGTCCGATAACGGTCTGGGCACGGGCAAGAACGACTACGAGCTGGGCGTGGGCCTGCAGCAGATCGTGGGCAATAGCTGGTTTCCGTTTGCTAATCTGGGCTACCGTTTCGTGGGCAACCCGGCCGGACAGAATCTGCGCAACATCGCCATCTATCAGTTTGGCGCCAGCTATGCGGCCAGCCAGCAGCATATTTTCACCTTGATGTACGCCGGTCAGCAATCGATGGTGGCCGGGGCGTCCGCCCCCTCAGACCTGATTGCGGCGTGGAATTACAACCTCACCCCAAATGGCAGCGGGTTCCAGGTCTATGTCGACAAGGGCCTGAGCGATGGAAGCGCCAATTTTGGCGTCGGCATAGGCGGCCAGATCGTGTTCTGACCTCCGTTCTCACCTCGCCCTGTGATGAAAAAGGCCAGCGCAAGCTGGCCTTTTTCATGGACGCGGCACAGTGGGAATCTGCAGTCCACTGGGCAAGGAAGGCGTCGTCACGCTGGGTGTGTTCACAACCGGCGGGGCCACTGTCGGCGGCACAACGACGGGCACTTGCGGCGGTGAGACGCTCGGCGGAGCGACCGCGGGGGGCGCCACGGAGGGCATGTTGACCGCTGGCATTTGCGGCACCTGCGGCACGGCGGGCGCTACGGGAATCGAGGGTGCCGTGAACCCCGGTTGGATCACCGCAGGCAGCGTCGGCGCAACGAAGGCTGGGCTCGACGTGCTCAGCCCCGCACCGTTCGACATGAACTGGGTCGCCGTGCCGGGCATCGAGCCCATATCGCCCGCTTTTGCAGGAGGCGTCTGCGCACCGGCCAGGGGCGTCAGCGCAAATTGCAGCGCGTTCACATTCGGAATGACGCGCTCGACCGCCACCGTCTGCGCCGCTGTCAAGGTGCCGACGATGAACACCGGCGCGGCCTGCGACCGGGCGGCGGACTGCAATTGCGCCTTCATCAGCGCGTCGGCGCCCCTGATCTGAAAGCCTTGCAATTCCCAACCTTGCCTGCCCTGCGCACCGGCCTGCAAAAAACCCACCATCGCCACACGCGTGCCGATGGGCGCGGCCAAAGGCGCAATCGGCTGCAGGGAATCAATCACATTTCCCTGGCTCTGCTGACTGCCGCGCGCCACAACCTCGGCACCGACCGCCAGTTCAGTTTGCGCCGCACCGCTGCTTAAGGGCAGCCAGACGCCATTGATCTTGACCCGCTGCGGCTGAGCGCTTGTCGCCTCGATTTTGCCTCGCAGCAAGAATGGCGAACCGTGTCCCGCGGGCGGAGCCGAGAGCTGCGTCAGCCGCATCGCCTGCCAATGCCCCGCGCCTTGATCGAGCGCGCTGATGCGCACCTCGTCGCCCACCTTAAGGCGCGATAGCGGCATGGGCTGATTTTCAGCGGTGCGCAACAAAGTGCCGGGCAGGATTTGAATGGTCTGGCCCAGCACCACCAGCCGTCCCGCAGATCGATCGATCTGCGTCAGGCGACCGATCACCGCATGGCTGATGTCCACCGCCAGCGCATCCAGCCGCCCGCCCTGCTCTACGGCATGGACGCGCACCAGATCGCCCAAATGCAGGCTCTTCTCGGATGCGGGCTGTCCGTCCATGCGATAGCGTGTCTGCGCGGGCAGTTCATATTCGCCGCCGTTGACGAAAATGCTGCCGAAGCGCTGAACCGGGCCGATGGCCACAATGCCCGTCCCACCGATGCCGCCGGGGCTGATGCCGGTGCCGCCGATGCCGCCGGGGTCGATACCCGTACCGCCGATCCCGCCTGGCGTGGCTGCAATCGAGCCCGCCAGACCCAGCATCAACCCTATGCAGGCCACGCCCACGAAGCGCAGCCCCGGGAGCCAGGCACGAACGACTGCTTTCAACGCGACTTTCACGGCTGCTCCCCGGCTGAGTTCGAAGCGGGCATATCGTCTTCGTAGTAATACACCCCGAGGCGCAGGCGCTTCTTGCTGGTTTCCGGCGCATCGAGATCGCCAGATTGCGCAGATTGAACAGCCTTCTCCGCACGCGTAATGCGCTGGTAGGCCTCTTGTAAGACCTGTTCACCGAACTGACGCAGGTCGTCGCGCACCTCGCCCGGCACGATGGGCGGCAGATCGTCGAAATAGACCGATTGCTCCAGATAAGTCGGCGCGCGACCCTCCAGGTTGTGCACCGTGGCTCGCAGATGGTCGCCGATATGCGCCCCCATGAAAGCCAGCCTGTCCTCGGGCAGATCGGAGACATAGCCGCCGCGAGCCAGCTTCACCAAGTCATCCTGCTGCTCCACCACGCCGGCCCGCAGCAGTTCATCCAGCACGGTACGCGCCCGCATGTCGGCCTTCACCAGCCGCACCAGATTTTCAAAACTGGCCGTGGCCCCCGCAGCGCGCAGCGGCAGGGCAAGCGGTTCACCTTGCGGGTCGCGATACGCCTCGCAAGCCACCCAGGCCGCCACCACCTGCGCGGACATATTGGCGCCATGCCGCAAGGCAATCTCACCCGATCCGCTCTGCAATTCTTCACGCAAACGCCGTACTTCCTTGCGGTGGATGCCGCTGAGCAAACTCACACGGCTATCGGTCGGCGCGGGTTTGCCGTCGCGCTGATCGAGCGCAATGACTTCGCCGACATAGACAAATTTGAGCAGTTCGGACAGCGCGCCATAAGTCCAGCCCTGCGTAATGAGATAGCGCACGAAGGGCCGCAAGATGGACAGGGCGGCAGATTTGAGAGCGGCGGACATGGCAACAGGATAAACGAAGCGACTCGGCTTGACGTGGGAAATTTTGCCACTATTATAAACACAAGCGCTTTCGTGGGAATGTTTACCACTCGGCGTGAACCATCCTTCCTTCTTTCAGGAGAACACCATGTCCAAGACCCGTACCCTCGCCGTTCTGTCCGCCGCTGTTGCAGCCGCTTCGCTCTCCATCGGTCTCGCTTACGCCCAAACCGCCGTGAATGCCGTCCAGGACGGCCAACTCTCGGCGACGACCTCGACGCGCACGGCCGATCAGCAGGCCAGGCCCGCCACTCGCTCCGAGACCGGCACTTCGGCAAACAACCGGGCTGAAACCCGCACCACGACCCAGAGCCACACCCGCACGTCAACCGGCGAATCGGTGCGTAATACATCCGGTCGCACGGGCGCGCAAACCCGTACCGAAGCACAGCATCGCAACACGGTGCAAACACGTACCACCACGCAAGGTCAGGTCGATACCGCCGGAACGGCCACCACCGCGCTGCGCACACGGGACGCGGACGTTGGTCAAGGGCTAGGCGCGCGTACAGGGGCGCAAGTCACCACGCAAGTACCCTCGGTGCAAACTCCCTCGGTGCAGACCCCGAATACGCCTGCCGTGACCTCGCCTGCAGTCACCGTTCCCGTGATCAATAGCCCAGCGGTCAATGTGCCTTCGGTCAACACGCCGCAGGTCAACGTGCCCGCGGTGGCAACTCCGCAAGTCAACATCCCCGCGGTGGCAACGCCCTCGGTCAACGTGCCGGTGGTGACAACTCCGAGTGTGAATGTTCCGGTGGTACAGACGCCCGCGGTCAATGTGCCCGTGGTGAACTCCCCGGCCATCAACATCCCGAACGTGATGCGTCCGCAGATGTAAGTCGCTGCGGCTGTCGGCAGATGAGCCCACCCCGCAACCCTTCGCTTCGCTCGGCTCTCCCCTCAAGGAGCAAGAAACTCTTGGGGCGGCCCGGCGAATTTCCTGAGATTGAGTTGCCGATTGCCGCGCTCACCCGTGCTGGGTGAGAAATCCCTGAAGTTCCGCGACGGAATGCACCAGCCCGGCGGGGGACAGCGCCTGAAGTCGCGTCACATCGTGGGCGCCGTAGCTCACGCCGATGGCATCGCAATCGGCATTGATCGCCATTTGCAGATCGTGCGTGGTGTCGCCCACCATCACGGTGCGCTGCGGCGGGCTGGCCAGCTCGGCCATGATTTCGTGCAGCATCGCCGGGTGCGGCTTGGAAAAGGTTTCATCAGCAGTGCGGGTGGCGTCGAACAAGCCGCGCAGTTCGGGCCGATCCATCGCCCGCGCCAGACCGATGCGCGACTTTCCGGTTGCGACCGCAAGGTTGTAGCCGGCCGATTTGAGTTCATGCAGCAAATCCAGCACTCCGTCGAACAGCACCAGCTCTCCATCGAGCGCGAAGTAATGTTTGCGATAGGCCGCAGCCAGTTTGGGATAGTCGGCATGCGGTAACTCGGGTGCGGCGTGCCGCAGGGCATCCTCCAGCCCGAGGCCAATGACATACGACGCCGCCTCGCGACTGGGAACCGTCAGACCCAGATCTTTGCAAGCCTGCTGGATTGCCCCGGTGATGGCCGCAGTGGAATCCATCAGCGTGCCGTCCCAGTCGAACACAATCAGGTCATAGTTCTGTCGGTGCATGGTGCGGGCAGGGGTTCAGGAAGTCAGGACTGCGCGCATTGTGCCCGCAAATGATGAAGCAACTGCGCGCAGTTTTCGGGCAAGGGCGCCCGCAGTTCCAGCCGCTCGCCGCTTGCCGGATGCGCAATCGCCAGCGACTCGGCGTGCAGAAACATGCGCCGGAAGGGCGGCACGCCCGCCTGCCCCCGCGCCAGCAAGGCGTTGAGGCTGTCATCCCCATATTTGTCGTCGCCGACGATGGGATGGCCGCAGTGCGCCAGATGCACCCGGATCTGATGGGTGCGCCCCGTCAGCAACCGCGCCTGCATCAGGCTCAAGCCGCTCCAAGGCCCCAGGCCCGCCAGTGCAAATTGCTCCTGCGAACGGAACTGGGTGCGCGACTCTTGGCCTTGCTGCGCGTCCACCCGCACCCGCCGTTCGCCGTTGGCGAGCAGGTATTTATGCAGCGGCGCCTCGACCATCACCGCCCCACGCGTCCAGAGTCCGGCGACCAGCGCGAGGTAGCGTTTGTCGGCATGACGTTCGCGCAGCGCCGCGTGCAGCGTGGTCAACGCGCTGCGCTTCTTGGCGATGAGCAGCAGGCCCGAGGTGTCGCGGTCGAGCCGGTGCACCAGTTCAAGAAACTTCGCCGTGGGCCGCGCCGCGCGCAGAGCCTCGATCACGCCGAAGCTCACCCCCGATCCGCCATGCACCGCCACACCTTCGGGCTTGTTGATCGCCAACAGAAAATCGTCTTCAAACACGATCGGAAACTGCAGCGCTGGAGCGCTGCGCGGCGCGTCAGGCTGTGCCACCCGCACCGGCGGAATCCGCACCTGATCACTCGACTGCAGTTTCTGCTCTGCGCTGGCCCGACCGCCATTGACCCGTACTTCGCCCGATCGCACGATGCGATGAATATGGCTGCGCGGCACGCCCTTGAGGTGGCGCGCAAGAAAGTTATCCAGCCGCTGCCCCTCGCCCGCATCGCCGACCTGAAGGAGCCGAACCTGGGGAGATGGCGCGGTGTGCATATAATCGGGCGTGAAGTTGTGAAGTTGGAAGAACGAATTTTGGCAATATTTCCGCGAAGTTGCGTGCAGTTTTACATGATGCGCCTGCGCGACGTGCCAAAAACGGGAAGACTGCCTCCTGACAAGTTTTCGTGCGGGTACTGCATGCGCCCGGGTTGCTTACATCACCCGATACGAGTTCATGCGAAACCGGCGAATCTGCCAAGACAGGGTTGGCATTCTAAGTTCAGCTTCACACTGCTCGTTTTGCCGCACCACCGATTCCGGTCGGGGCAGATCGGGCAGACTTCATCGAAATGAGCGTTGGCCCAAAGCCCGAGTGATGCCGTCGCACAAATGCGTTTGACGCCCGCGACGACCGCCCGGCTTTGCCATCCTGGATCTGAAACCTTGAATCGACTCTTCGCCCTCGACCGCCCCTCAGCGCTGATTCTGCGCTGTGTGCTTTTGTTGTTGGCAAAATCTGCTTGTGCTCACCTGCCGCGAACCCTCTCCTCCCCCGCTGTTGCGCCTAATCGCTGCAACAGCCTGCGCATCGCCACGACTGGGCCAAACGCCCGGCATCGCGAAGACGACGCGCGCCGAGGCAGACCGATTGGTGGAGGTTTTTGCATGAGTCCTGTCTGATTCTGCCCGCCGGGCGTGCCGCACATCAGCGGCGAACCCGGCCTGGTTTTAGCTCCGGAGATCAACGCATGGGGGCGTCTAGGCGCCCGCTTTGTATCGGCCGCATGGCGCGGCCAGGAGCTTGAAATGAAACGCATGTTGTTCAACGCCACGCAGTCGGAAGAATTGCGCGTGGCCATCGTCGATGGGCAGAAACTTCTCGACATCGATATCGAACAGGCCGGGCGCGAGCAGCGCAAGGGCAATATCTACAAGGCCGTCGTCACCCGCGTCGAGCCCTCGCTCGAAGCGTGTTTTGTCGATTACGGCGAAGAGCGCCACGGCTTTCTGCCGTTCAAGGAAATTTCCCGCCAGTATTTCAAGGAAGGCATTTCCCCCTCCCAGGCCCGCATTCAGGACGTGATCACCGAAGGCCAGCAAATGCTGGTGCAGGTGGAAAAGGAAGAGCGCGGCAACAAAGGCGCGGCGCTGACCACCATCATCTCGCTGGCCGGGCGCTATCTGGTGCTCATGCCCAACAACCCGCGCGGCGGCGGCGTGAGCCGCCGCATCGAAGGCGAAGACCGCCAGGAGTTGCGCGAGGCGATGGACCAGCTTCAGCACCCCGAAGGCATGAGCCTGATCGCCCGCACCGCAGGCATCGGCCGCATCCCGGAAGAACTGCAGTGGGACTTGAACTACCTGCTCAAGCTCTGGAGCGCCGTGCGCGACGCTTCGGAGACCCAAAAGGGCGCGTTCCTGATCTACCAGGAGTCGTCGCTGGTCATCCGCGCCATCCGCGACTATTTCACCAGCGACATCGGCGAAATTCTGATCGATACCGAAGACGTGTTCGAGCAGGCACGGCAGTTCATGCTGCACGTCATGCCCGACACGGTCGAGCGCGTCAAGCGCTACCGCGACGATCTGCCGCTGTTCTCGCGCTTCCAGATCGAGCAGCAGATCGAAACCGCCTATTCGCGCACGGTCAACCTGCCGGCCGGCGGCGCCATCGTCATCGACCACACCGAAGCGCTGGTCGCGGTGGACGTCAACTCCGCTCGATCCACGCGCGGCAGCGCCATCGAAGACACGGCCCTGCGCACCAACCTCGAAGCCGCCGATGAAGTGGCCCGCCAGATGCGACTGCGCGACCTCGGCGGCCTGATCGTGGTCGACTTCATCGACATGGAAGAGCCGCGCAACCAACGCGCCGTCGAAGACCGCCTGCGCGACGCCATGCGTCAGGACCGCGCCCGCGTGCAGGTGAGCAAGATCTCCAAGTTCGGCCTGCTCGAACTCTCGCGCCAGCGCTTGCGCCCGGCCCTGTCGGAAGGCGCTTATGTCACCTGCCCGCGCTGCAATGGCACCGGCCATATCCGCGACACCGAATCGAGCGCCCTGCAGATCCTGCGCATCATCCAGGAAGAGGCCATGAAGGAAGGCACGGCCGCGGTGCACGTGCAAGTGCCGGTGGAAGTCGCCTCCTTCCTGCTCAACGAAAAGCGCGCCGAGATCACCAAGATCGAACTGCGCCAGCGCCTGTCGGTGCTGCTGATCCCCAACAAGCACCTCGACACGCCCAACTACAAGCTCGAACGCCTCAAGCACGACGATCCGCGCCTGGAGAATCTGCCGACCAGCTACAAGATGGCCGACGAAGCCGAAGAAGACACCGCCATCACCCGCCGCGAAAAAGAACAGCGCCCGCGTCAGGAAGCCCTGGTGCGCGGCATCACCCCGGAAGGCCCGGCCCCGGTCATGCCCGCCCCGGCCGCCGACAAGGCTCCCGCCCCCGCACCGGCCCCGGCGGTCGCAACTCACACCGCGCCTGCTGCAGCCGCAGCGACTGGCGGCGGTTTCTTTGGCTGGGTCAAGCGTCTGTTCTCCGCCGAACCGCAACCCGCCGCCGCCCCGGAAGAGCCGCCGGTTGCAGCGCAACCTGCCACCCCGGCCCTGACCAAGGCGGATGGGCAAGGCGGCCGCGGCGCACGCTCGGCTTCCGGCCAAAACGGCAACCGCCGTCGCGGCGGCCGTGACCGCCAGCGCGAAGGCCAGGGCGAAAACCGGCAGCGCGGCAACCCGGCCGCTGGCGCCCAACCCGCCGAAGCCGCCGAAACCGCAGCAGGAGAAACCGCCAACCCCCGCAACCGGCCGCCCCGTGGTCAACAGGGCCAGGCCGAACGCAGCGAGCGCCCCAAGCGCGAGCGCAACCCGGAAGAAGCCGCAGCCCGCAAGGAGCGCGCGCAGGCCGCACCTGAGCAAACCCGCGCACCCGTCGAAGAATCGAACACGGACACGGATGAACGTCCGTCCGAACGTGCATCCGGAAGCGGGCGCGGCGGCAATCGTCGCCCGCGTCGTGAGCCCGTTGAGGCCGCTCCCGAAGCAGAACTGATCGATGCGCAGGCGGTAGAAACCCAAGCCGAGAGCGATACCGAGGCCGCCCCAGCTCTGACCGAAGCGACGAGCGACGAAGCGCAGACCGAGCGCAAATCGCGCAATCGCCGCGGCCGTGGCCGCCGTGGTGGGCGCCGCGAAGGTGCCGCCGCTGACGAGAACGGCAATCTGAGCGCCGAATCGAACGAAGCCGTTGCCGAATCCGATGCGGACGAAACAGCGGGTCGCAGCTTCGGCTCCCTGGCCGCGCCGCTGGCACTGGGCGCCGTCGAAGCCTCCGCCGCGCCCGCGCTGGAAGATCAGACGCCGCTGATCCTCAGGCTCGACGCGCCGGCCGACCTTGCCGTGGCCGCTGCCCAGCCTGTCGCTCAGTCAGTTGCCCCGCATGCCGAAGAAGCGCCGCTCGCCACGACCGAAGCTGCGCCCGCCGCAGCAGCGTCGTCCTCCCTGATCGTCAAAACAGTTGAAAAAGCCGCTGTGGCAACGACGTCCGCAGCCGAGCCCGCACCCGCTCCGGCCGCTGCCGCCTATGCGCTGCCGGTCGATGCCCTGCAGGCGACGGCACAGGCTGCCGGGCTGCAATGGGTGCAGTCCAATGCCGACGCCATCCGCCGCGTGCAGGAAGAACTGGCCGCGCAACCCGCCCCCATTCATGTGCCGCGCGAACGCAAGCCCGCGCCCAAGCTCGACGATGGCCCGCTGATTCTGGTGGAAACCGCTCGCCCGCTGCCTACACTGCAACTGCCGGAAAACAATCCGGCGGCGCATTGATCGGCGGAATCGGTCGGCGGAATTGATCGGCTTATCGAACCTCGCCTGAACGCAACCCCAGCAATACCTCAGGGTAGCGCAGGCGGGCGCCGAGTTCGGCTTTCATGCGCGTGTTGTCCAGTCTTCTCGACTCGCGCATGAAACTGAGCATCATCGAGCTCAGGCCCGATGCCTGTGCCTGCTCACGAGCCACGCGCGCAGGCCGAGGAAGACCATAGAGATCGGCGGCGAGATCAAAGTAATCGCCCATGCGCAGCGTGCTGTCGTCGCAGACGTTATAGACCCGCCCCGGCGCGGCACGCTCGAGCGCCAGCAAACACAGCCGCGCCAGATCGTCGGCGTGAATGTGGTTGGTGTAAACGTCATCAGCGGGCGTCAGCACTGGCAGGCCGCGCTCCAATCTGCCCTTGGGCGAACGCGACCCTCCGTCGTAAATGCCGGGGATGCGCAGCAAGCCCACGCGCCAGCGATGCTGCACACCGGCGCGGCGCCAGAGGCGCTCGGCATCGCAGCGGCGTTGCGCGCGTTCGGTTTCCGGTTGGCACGGGCGCGTCTCGGGCGCCAGTTCGCCCTGGCAATCGCCGTACACCCCCGTGGTGCTGGCATAGACCACGCGCAAGGTATTTTTCCCGGAGCCAGATAAGATGCCCGACTGTTTCAGTCTGGAAATCAGGTGGCGACTGCGCAGATCGCGCGGGCCGGAAGTATCGCCCGGCGGGGCCAGCATCAGCACCCGCTGGGGCGCAAGCTGGGCCAGCCGCCACAGGGTTTGCGGCTGATCGAGATTGCCGACGATGGGCACGATGCCTGCGGAGCGCAAGCTCTCCAGCCGCTGGGGCGAGGAAGTCAGCGCCAGCAGCCGGTAGCGCCCGCGCGCCAAGGCGGCCACCCGCATGCCGATGTCGCCACAGCCCACGATGAGCAGCCGGGGTCGGCCGCGTCCAGAGTGATCGTTCACAGTTCGCACCTAATCATTGTTCACATGAGTCATCAAGTCACCGTCCAGCCCAGCGGCCATCAATACGCCGCAGAGGCGGAAGAAACCCTGCTTGCCGCCGCCATCCGCCAATCCGTCGGCCTGCCCTATGGTTGTCAGGACGGCGCCTGCGGCTCCTGCAAATGCAAGCTGCTGCAAGGCGAGATCGAACTGGGCGTTCACCAGATCAAGGCGCTGAGCGAAGCCGAACGGGCGCAGGGCTTCATTCTCGCCTGCCGCGCCAAGGCACTCACTGATGTGGTGATCGAAAGCCATGAAGTGGTTGGCGCGGGCGAATTTCCGGTGAAAAAAATGCCCGCCCGGGTCAGCAGCATCGAGCACCTGGCACCCGATGTGGTGCGGGTCATGCTGCAACTGCCTGCGGCCGATCCGCTGCGCTATCGCGCCGGGCAGTACATCCAGTTTCTGCTGCGTGATGGTGCACGGCGCAGCTACTCCATGGCCTGCGCGCCCAGCGAATCCCCGCAGGTCGAACTGCATCTGCGCCACATGCCGGGCGGCAAATTCACCGATCATGTGTTCACCGCCATGAAAGAGAAAGAGATCCAGCGCATCGAAGGGCCGTTCGGCAGCTTTTTCCTGCGCGACGACCCCGAAAACAAGCCCTTGATCTTCTTAGCTTCCGGCACGGGTTTCGCGCCGATCAAGGCCATACTCGAGCAGATGCGCGCCAACGCCGACCCGCGCGAGGTCACGCTGTATTGGGGCGGGCGCAAGCAGCAAGACCTCTACCTGCACGACTGGGCGGTACAGCAATGCGCCGCCATGCCGCATCTGCGCTTCATTCCCGTGCTCTCCGAGGCTGACGCCGACTGGAGCGGACGCACGGGCTTCGTCCATCAGGCCGTGATGGCCGATGTGCCCGACCTTTCCGGCCATGCGGTTTACGCCTGCGGCGCCCCGGTCATGGTCGAAGCCGCGCAGCGCGATTTCACCCAGCAGTGCAAACTCCCCGAAGACGCCTTCTTCGCCGACGCCTTCACCACCGAAGCCGACAAGGCGGGGGCGAAGGCCTGAACCAATCGCCGAGTGCCGACTTGTCCGGGAAACATGCGTTGTCATCCATCCGGAATACGATCAGCAATCTTCTGACCTGAGCCGGTCCAGCTTCGGAGGTTGTCGGCATGCAACGTGACCGCAATCTCGGCCTTGTCTCAAGGCCTGCTCCTTGGCTTGGGCGTTTTCATCTATCCTGGCCCTAAAGATCTTGTTGTTTTGCGTATGGCGCTCGCCGAACGCTGGCCGTTCGGGCTGGTCGTCGTCGGCGCCTTGAGCGACGCATTGCTCATTGTCATTGGCATGATGGGCGTCTCGGCGCTCCTGGAGCAATCCTCATCCCTGCGGCATGTTGCGCTTTGGATCGGCGTCTGCGTGATGTCATGGCACGGCTTCCGTGCTGCAAGCGCCGCGCTGCGCGACGATGCCAAGTTGAAAACATGGGGCGCCGCAACGCCCGCAGCCCCGCGCGGCGATGGCTGGAGGGAATTGCTCAGTGCGTCCCTCCTCAACCCGGTCGCCTGGCTCGATACCGTGCTGATTTTGGGTACGGTGGGTGCAGCCATGCCGCCACAGGATCGCCCGGCCTTCACACTAGGCGCCGTTCTCGCCTCGGCCGCATGGTTCAGTCTGCTGGTCTGGGGTGCACGCCGAGCGCGCGTTTGGGTCACTTCCCCTACGCTGTGGCGCTTGCTTGACGGCCTGGTGGCGTTTTGCCTTCTGGGGCTGGCCGCCTATGTCGCCACGGGCCTTTTGTGGTCCGAAAGGTGAGAGGCCAAATCACATGCCGGACCTCTCCGACATGTGTCCACAGAGCCGTCACCGCATCCATCGGAAGCTCTTCGATCGGTTAGACGCGCATGGCGCAAAACCACGCGATGCAGCTTGGCGTTCTTCCGGGCCGGTCTGCAGTGACCTTATTCCCCCAGATAAGCCGCGCGTACTCGCGGGTCGTGCAGCAACTCTTCGGCCGGGCCGGTCATGGTGACCTGACCCGAGTCCATGACGTAGCCGCGATTGGCCAGACCCAGCGCGCGTTTGGCGTTCTGCTCGACCAGCAGAATGGTCACACCCTGCTTGGAAATGTCTTCGACCACTTCGAAGATCTTGTCGACCATGATGGGCGACAAACCCATGGACGGCTCGTCGAGCAGCAGCACTTGCGGACGGCTCATCAGCGCCCGACCCATGGCCAGCATCTGCTGCTCGCCGCCCGACATGGTGCCGGCGAGCTGGTCGCGGCGCTCCTTCAGCCGCGGGAAAATGCCATAGACCTTGTCGATGTCGCTGTCGATCTCTTTGTCCTTGCGGGTATAGGCGCCCATCTGCAGGTTTTCTGCGATGGTCATGCGGGAGAACACCCCACGCCCTTCCGGCACCATGCACAAACCCTGCCGCACCAGGTCGTAGGCGCCCTGGCCATTGATGGTGCGTCCAGCGTAGTGCACTTCGCCGTCAGTGATGGGCTGCAGCCCGGTGATGGCCTTGAGCGTGGTGGTCTTGCCCGCGCCATTGGCGCCGATCAGGCTGACCAGCTCGCCCTTGCGCACCTCCAGATCGACGCCTTTGACCGCCTGAATGCCACCATAAGAGACGCGCAGTCCCGTGATTTTGAGAACAATTTCGGACATGTTCAGTGCTCCCCTGCGCCCAGATAGGCTTCGATGACTTTTGGATTTTTTTGGACGTCGGCGGGCACCCCTTCGGCGATGATCTTGCCGTAATCCAGGACGGTCACCCGGTCGCACAGGCCCATGACCAGCTTCACATCGTGTTCGATGATGAGAATGGTGCGTCCGTCTTTCTGAATCGCGGTGAGCAGCTCGCGCAGCTGCAGTTTTTCCGTGGCGTTCATGCCGGCCGCTGGCTCGTCGAGCGCCAGCAGTTGCGGATCGGTGGCCAGAGCGCGGGCGATTTCCAGGCGGCGCTGGTCGCCATACGACAGCGTGCGGGCGCGGAAGTCGGCATACCGCTCGATGCCCACATAGGCCAGCAGTTCACGCGCCCGTTCGCGGATGGCTTTTTCTTCGGTCTTGAAATGCCGGGTGCGGAACACTGCGCCGATCAGCGCGCTGTTGGTGCGCACATGCCGACCCACCATCACGTTCTCCAGCGCCGTCATGTCCGGAAACAGGCGGATGTTCTGGAACGTGCGGGCAATGCCCTCACGTGCCACCTGATGCACCGCGGCCGGCTTGTAAGCCTTGCCGGCCAGAATGAAATCGCCCGAATCGGGCGGATACAGCCCGGTGATGACGTTGAAAAACGTGGTCTTGCCCGCCCCGTTGGGGCCGATCAGGCCATAGATCTGGCCTCGGTCGATCTGGATGCCGACATCGTTCAGAGCCTGCAAGCCGCCAAAGCGTTTGGATGCGCCACTCACGCGCAGAACAGTGGCGCTCATGTCTTGCCTCCTTCCTGCAGCGGAGTGGGAAGTTTGGTGAAGCTCTTGCCATGTTCGGGCGCAGGCCACAAACCCTTGGGCCGCAGGATCATGATGACGATCATGGCCAGCGCATAGATAAGCTGACGCAGGATGCCGCTGTCGATGTACACATGACCGAAAGCGTGCTGCTGCCAGTCGGAGATGAAGCCCATATAGCGCAGCGCTTCGGGCAGCACCGACAGCAGCACCGCACCGAGGATGACGCCGGGAATGTGTCCCATGCCGCCGATCACCACCATGGCCAGCACGATGATGGACTCCAGCAGCGAGAACGACTCGGGCGAGACGAAGCCCTGGAAGGCCGAGAACATCACCCCGGCCACGCCGCCGAAAGTCGCCCCCATCGAAAACGCCAGCAGCTTCATATTGCGGGTGTTGATGCCCATGGCCTTGGCGGCGATTTCATCTTCGCGCATCGCCATCCAGGCACGGCCGATGCGCGAGTCCTGCAGGCGGTAGCTCAGAATCACCACGAACACCACCAGTACCAGGAACAGGTAGTAATACTGCGCCACCGAGGGTATGGTGAAACTGCCGATGTCAATATTCTGGTTCAGATCCCAGCCGAACAGATGAATGCCGTGAATGCCCGAAATGCCTTGCGGGCCGTTGGTGATGTTCACCGGCGCGTTCAGGTTGTTCATGAAAATGCGGATGATCTCGCCAAAGCCCAGCGTGACAATCGCCAGGTAGTCGCCGCGCAGCTTGAGCACAGGCGTGCCCAGCATGATGCCGGCGCTCGCAGCAACCGCTGCGGCCAGCGGGACGATCAGCCAGATCGAGACATCGAAGCCGTTGGGAAACATCGCGCCCAGCGCATCAAAGTTGCTCGTGAGCTGGTTCGAAGACAGCAGCGCGTACAGATACGCCCCCACCGCGTAAAACGCGATATAGCCCAGATCGAGCAAACCGGCCAGGCCGACCACAATGTTCAGGCCGAGAGCCAGCATGATGTAAAGCATGGCGAAGGCGGCAATGCGCACCCAGGCGTCGCCTGCGATCTGCAGCACCATGGGCAGCGCGATGAGCGCAGCGGCGCCTGCAATGATCCAGACCCAATTCTTTTGTTGGTTCATGTTCGGTCTCCTCAGGCGCGATCGGCCACGCGCTCACCCAGCAGGCCTTGCGGGCGCAGGGTCAGCACCAGAATCAGCACGATGAACGCGAAGATGTCCTGGTAATTGCTGCCGAACACCCCACCGGTGAGCGTGCCGATATAGCCAGCGCCCAGCACCTCGATCAGCCCCAGCAGAATGCCGCCCAGCATGGCCCCCGAAAGATTGCCGATGCCGCCCAGCACCGCTGCGGTAAAGGCCTTCAAACCCGGCGTGAAGCCCATGTAGAAGTTCGCCGTGGCGAAGTTGGCAAACCACATCACCCCGGCAATCGCCGCGAGCATGGCGCCGATCACGAACGCCGAGGAGATGACGAAGTTGGGATTCACCCCCATCAGCGACGCCACGCGCGGGTTTTCCGCCGTGGCCCGCATCGCCCGGCCCAGCTTGGTGTGGTTGATCAGCCAGGTCAGCCCCGCCAGCAACACGGCGGTCACCACCAGAATCATGATCTGTACCGGCGTGATGACAATACCGCCGACATCGATCACTTTGCTCGGCAGCAGGCCGGACGGGAACACCTTGTAGTCGCGCCCCCAGATGATCATCGCCAGCGTTTCGAGCAGGATGGACATGCCGATGGCCGTGATCAGCGGCGCCAGCTTGGGCGCATTGCGCAAGGGCCGGTAGGCGATGCGCTCGATGAAGTAGTTGAGCGCCCCCGTGGCCAGCATGGCGATGATCAGGGCGATGACCACGACCAACCAACCCGGAAGATGCGGGGCCACATGATCGAGCACCTTGAACACGGTGTAGGCCGTGAGCGCCCCCACCATCATCACGTCCCCATGCGCAAAATTGATGAGGTTGACGATGCCGTACACCATGGTGTAGCCGAGAGCGATCAGGGCATACATGCTGCCCAGAACCAGACCGTTGACGATCTGCTGAAGAAAAATATCCATACCTTGAATCTCCTGACGAGCGGATGGCTAGTGAGTGACGGCCCGCCTCTTTTGGAGCGGCCGGGGTGAAACGGGTAAACCGGGGATGAATGCAAAGCGCGTGCCGGGACCGCCGCACCAGTTGAGTGCATGCCTCCAGGTCATCGTGTGTGAAAGTGGAGCGCCTGCGGGCGCGCGCGATACGAGCCGCATCTGGTACGCGGCGGCGCCCGGCAACGACGCTGCCGGGCGAGGGTGAACAGGCTTCATAGGTCTGTCTGGGGGCCGGGCTGTCCTGACCCCCCTGTTTTTTTGGCTGGCGCGATGATAACCGCCTGCCTCGGGTCAGCCGTCACCGGGTCCTTTCCAACATGGTATGAGTCTGAACTCTGTTGTGGATTTCCAAGGAGGAATGAGTCTGAAGCGGGGTAACGGGATCGATCATCGGAGGCATGGTGATCGACATGAACGCAGCGAAGCTCACGACGCTGGAGCAGGTTCGGGCGTTCCTTGCGGGAACGGTCGAGGTGGGATTTTGTGCGACGGGCGCGGGCGAGGACGAACGTTACCGGCCTATTGCGGGCGTGCTGGCGAGGTTTGGCTACAAGCGCCTGAAGAAGCAGGACAAGGGACTGATCCTGCGCTACCTGGAGCGCACGACGGGCTACTCACGGCAGCAGCTCACGCGGCTGGTCGGGCGCTGGTGCGGGGGTCGTGTACTGCGCAAGAACTACCGCGCGCCCAAGCACGGCTGGGTGCGCAAATTCACCGATCTCGACGTGGCGCTGCTGGCCGAGACGGACGCCTTGCACAACACCCTGTCCGGTCCGGCGACCGTGCATCTGATGCGTCGCGCGCTGGAGCGCTACGGCGACACCCGCTACACGCGACTGGCGACGATCTCGGTGGGGCGCCTCTACAACCTGCGCAAGGAGCGTGGTGACCTCGCGCGTCGGCAGGTGTTTGCCAAGACGCGGCCCACCGGCATCGCCATCGGCGTGCGCCGGGCGCCGACGCCGGACGGTCGTCCCGGCTTCATCCGTATCGACAGCGTGCATCAGGGCGACCAGGACGGCGCCAAGGGCGTCTATCACATCAACGCCGTCGACTGCGTCGCCCAGTGGGAGCGGGTCGCCACCTGCGAGAAGATATCGGAGGCCTATCTGCTCCCTGTCATCGAAGCCCTGCTGGAGGCCTTCCCGTTGCGCATCCTCGGATTTCATGCCGACAACGGATCGGAATACATCAACCACAAGGTCGCCAAAATGCTCGACAAGCTCGCGGCGGAATTCACCAAATCGCGCCCACGCCGCTCCAACGACAACGGTCTGGCGGAGACCAAAAACGGGGCGATCATCAGGAAGCACTTGGGCTACAGCCACATTCCGCAGCGCTTCGCCGCCGAGATCAACGCGTTCTGCGCCGAGCATCTGAACCCCTACATCAACTTCCACCGGCCTTGCCTGTTCGCCGAGGAATACCTCGACAAGAAAGGCAAGACCCAGAAGCGCTATCCGCTCAATGCGGCCATGACGCCATTGGAGAAACTGGCATCCCTGCCCGACGCAGGCGACTTTCTGAAACCCGGCGTGACGCTCGACGCCTTGCGGGAGAAGGCCCGCGCCATGAGCGACAACGAGGCGGCGGCGCGTCTGAACGAAGCGCGCAATCGCCTCTTCCAATCCATCAGCAAACGATCCCGGAAAGCCGCTTGAGAACACGCTTCCAGAAAAACCCGGCCTGTGGATTTGTGGACAGTCGGCGCAGCCGATTCCCGCCGACGGCTGCCCACAAGCTCCACAGGCCACCATCAGCGGTTATGAAATATGCAATTCAAAACCGACCGTTCAGACTCATACCTTCATTGGAATTGACTCACCGAGTCAACCCGCAGGGTGAGGCCGCTCAGTCGCTGGGTGGTTCGGTTGCGGCACTGTCACTTTCCGGGCCGAAAGATGACACCACACTACCCCGGGTATTGCGCTCAGCCAGCTCTTGCAGGCGGCGGGCAATGCGTTCTTCTACCCCGCGCGATGTGGGCTGATAGAAGCGAGGCGGCCTCATGCCGTCGGGAAAATAGGTTTCTCCGGCGGCGAAAGCGTCGGCCTCGTCGTGGGCGTAGCGGTAGTCCTTGCCATAGCCCAGGTTTTTCATCAGTTTGGTGGGCGCGTTGCGCAGGTGCAACGGCACGGGCTGGGTGCCCTGCTCCCGGGCAAACGCGCGCGCAGCGTTGTAGGCCTTGTAAACCGCGTTCGACTTGGGCGTGACGGCCAGATAAACCACCGCCTCGGCCAGCGCCAACTCGCCTTCGGGGCTGCCCAGGCGCTCGTAGGTTTGCGCGGCTTCGAGTGCAAGGGTCAGGGCCTTGGGGTCGGCCAGGCCGATGTCTTCCACCGCCATGCGGATCAGCCGCCGCGCCAGATAGCGAGGATCTGCGCCGCCTTCGAGCATGCGCGCAAACCAGTAGAGCGAAGCGTCGACATCGGACCCGCGCACCGATTTGTGCAAAGCGGAGATCAGGTCATAGGTCTGCTCGCCGCCCTTGTCAAAGCGCAGCAGGGTCGCGCCCAGGGTTTGTTCCAGCAGATCGGCGGTGAGTGTGGTTTGAGCGGCCCGCACGGCGGCCTGCAAAGCCAGTTCGAGCGCGCCCAGCAGGCGGCGGGCATCGCCGTCGGCATGGCGAATGAGCCGTTCTTGCGCCGCGGGTTCGATGGCATCGACGCCGCTGCCCGCCAGCGCACGCTGCATCAGCAAGCGAAGATCATCGGCGTCCAGCGGTTCGAGCACGTACACCACGGCGCGTGACAGCAAGGCGCTGTTGACCTCGAATGACGGGTTTTCCGTGGTCGCGCCAATGAAGGTGAACAAGCCGGATTCGACATGCGGCAAAAACGCATCCTGCTGGCTTTTGTTGAAGCGGTGCACCTCATCGACGAACACAATGGTCGCCCGCCCCCGTTGCTGCGCGGCCTGGGCCTGGGCGACGGCATCGCGAATGTCTTTCACTCCGGCGAGCACCGCCGATAGGGGCAGAAAGCCGGCATCGAAAGCATCGGCCATCAGGCGCGCCAGGGTGGTTTTGCCCACGCCGGGCGGCCCCCAGAACAGCATGGAGTGCAGCCGCCGGGTTTCAAACGCCACGCGCAGCGGCTTGCCGGGCCCGAGCAGGTGGCGTTGGCCCACCACTTCATCGAGATGATGCGGGCGCAAACGCTCGGCCAGCGGGGCGTTGGCCCCAGGCGCGGGCTTCGACGCTGCAGGCTGCCGGGCGGGCGCGGGCAGGTCCGCGTCGTCGAACAGACCCGGGCCGCTGGTCATGGCTGGCTGATGACCGAAGCCCCTTTGGGCGGAGTGAAACGGAAGCTGTCCGGGCCGAAGGTCGGGTTGTGTTTGATGGCGGTGAAGCGCATGGCGGAAATCTGCCCGAAAGCATCGCGCAACTGAAGCTCGGCCACTTCCGGGCCCTGTGCCGTGCTGCGCAGACCGATGCGTATCCAGTCGAAATTGCTGTCCTTGGCCTTGGGCGTGGCCTGCACCCATTGCAGACCGCCGGCATCGGCCTGGGCCTGCAGGGTGAACAGCCGGGTCAGGTCGGTTCCGGCGAAGATCGCGGCCGGCGTGCCCTTGAACGCCTGCGTGACGGGGGTGATGGTCACCTGATCGAGGTCGTGGTCATAGGTCCACAGCTGCTTGCCGTCGCTGACGATGATCTGGGCATAGGGCTTGGTGTAGTCCCAGCGGAAACGGTCGGGCCGCTCGAAGGCAAACTGCCCGGAAGCCGGCGCCTGCGCCGGGCCCTTGGGGTTGCTCACGGTCTGAGTGAACTGGGCGCTGCCGCCCCGGGTCTGCTGCAGCCACTGTTCGAGCAGTTGCACAGAATTCGCCGCGAAGGCCGCAGGCAGACTGGCAGCGAGCAGACCGCCCGCGAGAAAAAGCCGCAGCAGCGAGGTGCGCCAGCGCGTGTTCATGGAAGTCATAGTCCTGTCTTTCATCTTGGAAATTCCGCGGCACTCGCGTGGCTGCGCACGCCCGTCACTCTGATCGCACCGGCACCAGGATGTCGCGGTTGCCGTTAGCGGTCAGCGCGGACACCAGGCCGGATTGTTCCATCTGCTCCAGCAGTCTGGCTGAACGGTTGTAGCCGATGCGCAGATGACGCTGCACCAGAGAAATCGACGCCTTGCGGTGCTGCAGCACGATCTGCACCGCCTGATCATAGAGCGGGTCGCTCTCGCCGTCCGAGCCGCCCGCGCCGCCCACAGCGCCCGCCCCATCCAGGTCTTCTTCGCCGGCGAGTATGCCTTCGAGGTAGTTCGGCCCGCCCCGGCTCTTGATGTCTTCGACCACGCGGTGCACTTCGGCATCACTCACAAATGCGCCATGCACCCGCTGCGGCATGCCTGAGCCGGGCGGCAAGTACAGCATGTCGCCCATGCCCAGCAGGCTCTCCGCGCCCATCTGGTCGAGGATGGTGCGCGAATCGATCTTGCTCGACACCTGGAAGGCCATGCGGGTGGGGATATTGGCTTTGATCAGCCCGGTGATCACGTCCACGCTGGGGCGTTGGGTCGCCAGAATGAGATGGATGCCCGAAGCCCGCGCCTTCTGCGCCAGACGGGCGATGAGCTCCTCGATCTTCTTGCCCACCACCATCATCAGATCGGCCAGCTCGTCGATGACGACCACGATATGCGGCAGCTTCTCCAGCGGTTCGGGCGACTCTGGCGTGAGGCTGAACGGGTTGGTCAGCGGCTCGCCGCGCGCACGGGCCTCGTGCACTTTGGTGTTGTAGCCCGCGAGATTGCGCACACCGAGCTTGCTCATGAGCTTGTAGCGACGCTCCATTTCGCCCACACACCAGTTCAGCGCCTGCGCCGCCTGTTTCATGTCGATCACCACGGGCGCGAGCAGATGCGGAATGCCGTCGTACACACTGAGTTCGAGCATTTTCGGGTCGATCAAAATCAGCCGCACATCGCTGGGTTCGGCCTTGTACAGCAGGCTCAGAATCATGGCGTTGACGCCGACGGATTTGCCCGAGCCGGTGGTACCGGCCACCAGCAGGTGCGGCATCTTGGCCAGATCGGCCACCACCGGGTTGCCCACGATGTCCTTGCCCAGACCCATGGTCAGCATTGAGGCAGCTTCGTGATAATTGTTGGAACCCAGAATCTCCGACAGCTTGATGGTGTGCCGCTTGGCGTTAGGCAGCTCCAGCGCCATGGTGTTCTTGCCCGGAATGGTTTCGACCACGCGGATGCTCACCAGCGACAAGGCCCGCGCCAGATCGCGCGACAGGTTGACGATCTGCGCGCCCTTCACGCCAGTGGCCGGCTCCACTTCGTAGCGGGTGATGACCGGGCCGGGATAGGCCGCCACCACGCGCACCTCCACGCCGAAATCCTTGAGCTTTTTCTCGATCAGGCGCGAAGTGAACTCCAGCGTTTCGTGGCTGACGGTTTCTGCCTGCACGGAGGGCGCGGCATCCAGCAACCCCAAGGCCGGCAGGGCCGAGTCGGGCAGTTCATTGAACAGCGGTTTCTGCTTTTCCTTGAGCACGCGCGGAGACTGCGGCACATAAGCCACCGAAGGCTCGATCAGCACTGGAGCGAGCACCTCGCGCTCTTCCACCAAAGGCCGCTGCAACTCGACTTCCTTCTCACGCTCCTGCTTGGCCTGCCGCCCTGCCAGCACATCGTCTTCGCGTCCGCGGCGTTCGCGCTGCCAGGTCCACAGCCGCTCGATCCAGCCCCCGAGGCGCTCGGCCGCGTCAGCCCACGAAAAATGACCGACCCAGCTCAGCGAAAACAGAAAGACCGCCAGCAGCACCAAGGTGCCGCCAGTGTCGCCCAGCAAGGTATCAACGGCGATACCCAGGCCATGCCCGAGCAGACCACCGGCCTCGCCCGGCAGGGCAGGAGCCAGGCTCCACAGCCGCGTCGACTCCAGCGCCGCGCTGGAAAGCGGCAACAGCAGCAGGCCCGCTGCAGCGGCCAAGGGCTGCAACTTGCGCCACCGGCTCACAGGCGTTTGCTCCTCGGCGGCGGGCGTTTGCTCCTGGGTGCTGCGCCACATGCGCAGCAGGCCGTACAGACCCAGCGGAATCAGCCACAGGGCCGAGAAGCCCAGCAGAAAATAAGCCACATCGGAAAACCAGGCCCCAACCACGCCGACCCAGTTGGCCACATGGCCATCGGCGCCCGAACTCGACCAGGACGGATCGGACTTATGAAAGCTCAGCAGACTCAGGCAAAGCAAGATCCAGCCGATGAAGGCGGCGGTCAGGCGCACCTCGCCTGCAAAACGCTGCAGGCGGCTGCGCGGCTCAGAACGGAGCGCCGCCTGGGAGGGGCGACGTCGGGTATCGATTTTCGGCATGGGAGGGGTGTTCAAAATCCAGGGTGATGCATCGCGCCCGCCATTAAACTGGGCTGCAGGGCGGATTTTGCCGCCTTCGCGGCGGTCATGGGCAAACAAGCCAACGCGGCAGACCGCCCAAGACCGGGATCAGAGGCGGATAAGGGCGAATAAGGGGCCATGAAGGGGCTATGAACACCCCACTCGCATCAGGCCAGAGTCGAGAGATGCTCTCGGATCAACAGGGTGCCGTCGTCGCGCTCGACCACAAAACCTTGCTGTTCAAAGTCTTTCATCACCCGGCTGACCATTTCGCGCGAGGCGCCGACCATCTTGGCCAGATCCTGGCGAGAAAGCTTGTTGCGGATGATGTGCTCATCCTGCATCACATCGGTGAGCTCCATCAGCGCGCGCGCCACACGGCCGTAGACATCCATCAACGCCAGAGATTCAATTTTTCGGTCGGCGCGACGCAGACGCAGCGCCAGCCCGCGCATGATCGCAAAGGACATGCTGGTGTTTTCAGGCAGGCACTGCAGAAACGCCACACGGCCGAGCATCATCACATCGGTCTGCACCTCGGCCTGCACCGTGGCGCTGTGCGGCTCGCCATCGATCAGGCTCATTTCCCCGATGTAATCGCCCGCATGCAGCACGGCGATGATGACTTCGCGGCCCTTGGCGTCCATGCTGATCACCCGCGCCCGGCCGGAAAGCAGAATGAACAGGGCATTCGACTTGCTGCCCTGCTCGACAATGTTTTCGCCGCGCTTGTAGCGCCGCTTGACGATGGATTGCGAAATCGACCAGGCCTGCGATTCGGTGAGCACGGCAAACAGCGGCACGCGCCGAACGAGGTCAATATCGGTGATTTGCGACATCAGTTTCTCCAGTTTATGGGGCGGCGGGGCAATTTCGAAGGCAGGCGGGGAAGCCAGAAAATAGCCGCATGCCGCACGCCCGACATGCTGGGCCCCTAAAATCTTAGCCATTGTGCGGCGGATTGCCCTTGTTCTATTTGCGAGGCCAGTCCATCGGCGGCGGTTACAGCGCGACCTTCCCCCCACCCTCTCAGCCCGAAGTTTCTCACACATCATGACATCCAAACACGCCAAAGTGCTCATTCTGGGCTCCGGCCCGGCCGGTTACAGCGCCGCCGTCTATGCGGCTCGCGCCAATTTGAACCCCCTGCTTATCACCGGTCTGGCTCAAGGCGGTCAACTCATGACCACGACCGAAGTCGACAACTGGCCCGCCGATGTGGACGGCGTGCAAGGCCCCGACCTGATGGCGCGTTTTCAGGCGCACGCCGAGCGTTTCAACACCGAGATCGTGTTCGATCACATCCACACCGCGCATCTGGGTGAAAAACCCATCCGCCTAGAAGGCGACAGCGGCGTCTATACCTGCGACACCCTGGTCATCGCCACCGGCGCCTCGGCCAAATATCTGGGACTGCCCACCGAAGAAGCCTTCATGGGCAAGGGCGTCTCGGGCTGCGCGACCTGCGACGGTTTTTTCTACCGCAACCAGCCGGTGTGCGTGGTGGGCGGCGGCAATACCGCCGTCGAAGAAGCGCTGTATCTGGCCAATATCGCCAGCAAAGTAACCGTCATTCACCGCCGCGACAAATTCCGCGCCGAGCCCATTCTGGTCGACAAACTCATGGCCCGCGCGGCCGAGGGCAAAGTCGAACTCAAGCTCTGGAGCGAATTGAAAGAAGTGCTGGGCGACGCCAGTGGCGTGACTGGCGTGCGCATCCACAACAGCCAGACCGGCGCCGACGAAGACATCGCACTGAATGGCTGTTTCATCGCCATCGGCCATCAGCCCAACACCGAAATGTTCAAAGGCCAGTTGGACATGAAGGACGGCTACATCATCACCCGCAGCGGCAACGAAGGGATGGCGACCGCCACCAGCGTGCCCGGCGTATTCGCCGCGGGCGACGTGCAAGACCACGTCTATCGTCAGGCGATCACCAGCGCAGGTACCGGCTGCATGGCCGCTCTGGACGCACAGCGCTATCTGGAGAATGCGGAGTCTTGACGCTGATAGCGGTGGACAAGCGAATCTTTCCGGCTATAATCTTTAGCCTTTATTCTACAAAATTTCGAGGTGTGCCATGGCACGAGTGTGTCAAGTGACAGGTAAAGGGCCGATGGTCGGGAACAATGTGTCCCACGCGAATAACAAGACCAAGCGCCGCTTCCTGCCCAATCTGCAATATCGCCGTTTCTGGGTTGAAAGCGAGAACCGTTTCGTGCGTCTGCGCGTGACGAGCTCTGGGCTGCGCACCATTGACAAAAAAGGCATCGACGTCGTGCTGGCCGAGCTGCGCTCGCGCGGCGAGATCTGATCGCCCTCTCCATTCCTTCCTAGAACTGCACGGAACCCATCATGGCAACCAAAGGCGGACGCGAAAAAATCAAGCTGGAATCCTCTGCGGGCACCGGCCATTTCTACACCACCACCAAAAACAAGCGCACCACGCCCGAAAAGATCGAAATCATGAAATTCGATCCGGTCGCGCGCAAGCATGTGAATTACAAGGAAGGCAAGATCAAGTAATCTGATCTGCCTGCTCAAGAACGATCCGCTGGATCGGCCGCAGTGAAGTTAGATACTGCGGCCAGACCAGCGGATTTTTCGTGGACGCGTCTTTTCGCGGGCGCGTGCTTCGGCGCTCCATCAATGTCTAGGAGCCTGTCGGGCTTGAGTCGCGTAGAGCGAAAAAAGGGTGTGGGGATGGCCTGCGGCGGCGGATTTGCCGCCCCATAGCCGAAGCTATGGGGCAAAAAGCCGCTGCTGCAGGACGC
>DZDA01000050.1 GCA_022730375.1 Thiomonas intermedia | reverse complement strand
CGCGGCAGGTCTGGGGGCGCTCTCAGGCCCGAAAGCGTCGCTGCGTCAGCGTGCGCGCCACCCACCAGGCCAGCAGCAAATCAAACACCAGCACGGCCAGATGCAGACCACCCTGCGGGTCGAATTGTCCGAAAAACAGCGGGCGCACCAGTTCGACTGCGGCGTTCAGGGGCAGCACCTGCGCCAGCCACTGCAGCGGCTGCGGCAGCGCGGCCAGCGGAAAATACACGCCGGACAGAAACGTCATCGGCGTGAGTACCAGGGTGAAGTAGTAGGTAAAAAAGTCGTAACCGCGCGCCTTGGCGTTGACGATGAGACCGATGGCGGAAAACACCAGACCGGTGAGCAGCAGCAAGGGCAGCGCAATGATCAGCGTCCACTGTCGGCTGATGCCCAGAACCACGATGACCGCAAGAATGGCCACGCCGCTGAACACGGACTTGGTCGCCGCCCAGGTGAGTTCGCCCAGCAGCACGTCGTCGAGAGAGGTGGGGGTGACGCGGATGGCGTCCCAGGTTTTTTGCACATGCATCCGTGAAAACGCGGAATACAGCGCCTCGAAACTCGCGGCCATCATCACGCTCATGCAGATCGCGCCGGAGGCGAGAAACTCGATGTAGGGCACGCCATGAACCGTGCCGACGAGGGCGCCCACGCCAAACCCAAAGGCCAAAAGGGTGATCAGAGGCTCCGCAATATTGCCGATCAGACTGGGAATGGCGAGCTTCTTCCACACCAGAAAGTTGCGCCGCCAAATGGGGAAGAAGCGCCACCTGTGGCGTTCGAGGAGAGTGAGATCAGACATGGTGCATCGGCAGGTTGGGCGCGCGCGAGGTCAATCGCGCAGCTGCCGCCCGGTGAGTTTGAGGAAAACGTCTTCGAGATTGGCGCGGCGGTGCAAGACCCGCAGGCCGGGCAGCGCCTCCAGCGCGCGCAAGGCCTCGGCGCCGTGCGTCATGTAGGCGAACAAACCATCACCGCTGCGCTCCATGCGTTGCACATGCGGGCGCAGCAATTGTTCCGCGGCGTCGAGCCCCTCGCCGTCCATCTCGATGACTTCGGCTTCGACCTGGGCTGCGATCAGACCGCGGGGCGTGTCTTCTGCGATGCGGCGGCCGTGGTCGAGCACCAGAATGCGATGACACAGGCGTTCGGCCTCATCCATGAAATGGGTCGTGAGCAGCAGCGATTTGCCCTGAGCGGTCAGCACCTTGAGGCGCTCCCAGATCAGGTGGCGGGCCTGCGGATCGAGGCCGGTGGTCGGCTCGTCCAGAAAGATCAGGTCCGGATCATTGACCAGCGCCCGCGCCAGACTCAGCCGCCGCCGCATCCCCCCGGACAACTCGCTGATACGCGCCCGCGCTTTTGATTCGAGCGCGGCGAACGCCAGCAACTGCGGCAGACGCGGACGCAACTCGGCGTCGCGCAAGCCGAAGTAACGACCAAAGACCAGCAGGTTTTCTTCCACCGTGAAGTCGGGATCGAGGCTGTCGAACTGCGTCACCACCCCCACACGCAAGCGGGCCTGCCGGGCCGCCTGCGGCACGGGCTGCCCCATCAGCCGAATTTGCCCGCGGTCAGGCTGCGCCAGGCCGAGGCAAAGCTGAATGGTGGTGGTTTTTCCAGCGCCGTTGGGGCCGATGATGCCGTAGCACTCGCCGCGCGACAGCCGCAGACTCAGGCCATCGACCACCTGCAGCTGCCCATAGCTTTTATAGACCTGATCGAGTTCAAGCAGCACGGAGGGTGCGGGTGTATCGGGCAGGTGGGCAGTGCTTTCTGGCATGGTGGGCATGCTACGGGCTCGCAGTGAAAGCTGCTTCGGCCATGAAAAACGCCAGCAACTGCTGGCGCTTTTCATGATGGCGGCGAGAGGGCTCGCCGTTGCTTTTAGGTTCAGCCTGGCTTATTCAGACTTGTCTTCGGCCGGCGCGGCGTCCACGTCGGGCCGGTCAACGAGTTCGATCAGAGCCATCGGTGCGTTGTCACCCACGCGGAAGCCGAACTTCAGCGTGCGCGTGTAACCGCCCGGGCGGGTCTGATAACGGGGACCGAGCACGTTGAACAGCTTGGCCACCGAATCCCGGTTGCGCAGGCGGTCAAACGCCAGACGGCGGTTGGCCAGCGAGGGCTTTTTACCCAGGGTGATCAGGGGCTCGACCACAGCGCGCAATTCCTTGGCCTTGGGCAGCGTGGTTTTGATGGCCTCGTGCTCGATCAGCGAATTGGCCATGTTGCGAAACATGGCCTTGCGATGGCTGGAGGTGCGATTGAGTTTGCGAAGTCCGTTTCCGTGACGCATGGTGCTTTCCTTTCCTTATGAATCAGGCCAGCCGGATCAGGTACTGGCCCTGCACTGCCGGGTACTCCACCCGGCGAAACTTGTAATCAACGAGGGATGCTCAGCGTTTGTCCAGGCCGCTGGGCGGCCAGTTGTCGAGCTTCATGCCCAGCGTCAGGCCGCGCGCCGCGAGCACTTCCTTGATTTCGTTGAGCGATTTGCGACCCAGGTTGGGGGTCTTGAGCAGTTCGGTTTCGCTGCGCTGAATCAGGTCGCCGATGTAATAGATGTTCTCGGCCTTGAGGCAGTTGGCCGAGCGTACCGTCAGTTCGAGCTCATCAACCGGGCGCAGCAGGATCGGATCGTAGGTCTGTCCACCAGCAGCCGCCTCGGCGGCCTCGGTGGTCTCAGCACCTTCCAGGCTGGCGAATACGGACAACTGCTCAACCAGAATGCGCGCAGACGAACGAATGGCTTCTTCCGCGCTGATCACACCGTTGGTCTCGATTTCCATGACCAGCTTGTCCAGATCGGTGCGCTGCTCCACGCGGGCGCTTTCCACGGCATAGCTGACGCGGCGCACTGGCGAGAACGAAGCATCGAGCACGATATGACCAATGCTCTTGCCGCCTTCTTCGCCGAAATTGCGCAGGGTGCCGGGCACATAGCCGCGTCCCTTTTCGACCTTGATCTGCATGTCGAGCTTGCCGCCTTGCGACAGATGCGCGATCACGTGATCCGGATTGATGATCTCGACGTCGTGAGGCGTTTGAATATCGGCAGCAGTCACCACGCCTTCGCCTTCCTTGCGCAGCGAAAGGGTGACTTCGTCACGGTTGTGCAGCTTGAGCACCACGCCTTTGAGGTTGAGCAGCACGCCGATCACATCTTCCTGCAGGCCGTCGACCACGGAGTACTCGTGGAGTACGCCGTTGATGCTGACCTCGGTCGGCGCATAACCCACCAGGGACGACAGCATGACGCGGCGCAGCGCGTTGCCAAGGGTGTGTCCGTAGCCGCGCTCGAAAGGTTCGAGCACCACTTTGGAACGATTGTGACCGAGAGATTCGACCTGAATCGACTTGGGGCGAAGAAGTGCAGTTTGCATGAGGCTTCCTGTTCAATACCCTCCGCACGTTACGCGGATAAGGCTGAGGTGAGCGGCCGCTGCCAGCATTGGCAAGGCGCGAACACACCCCGGGAGTCCGGGGCATGGATAAAAATTAACGTGAGTACAACTCGATGATCAGCGACTCGTTGATGTCGTTGGCAAATTCATCACGATCCGGCGCCTTCTTGAAGACGCCTTCCATCTTGGCGCCGTCCACCTGCACCCAGGCGGGGAAGCCATTCGACTCGGCCAGTTTCACAGATTCCTGGATGCGGGCCTGATTGCGCGACTTTTCACGCACAGCGACCACATCGCCCGTCTTCACCAGCGCCGAAGGGATGTTCAACATTTTGCCGTTGACGGTGATCGAACGATGGCTGACCAACTGACGCGCTTCAGCGCGGGTGGAGCCATAACCCATGCGATACACCACATTGTCCAGACGCGATTCCAGCAGCATGAGCAGATTGTTGCCGGTATTGCCAGAGCGACGTTGCGCTTCTTCGTAATAACGGCGGAACTGGCGCTCAAGCACGCCATACATGCGCTTGACCTTCTGCTTTTCACGCAGTTGCTTGCCGTAGTCGGACGTGCGGGCGCCGGAAGTGCGGCCGTGCTGACCCGGTTTGGTTTCGAGCTTGACCTTGGAGTCAATACCGCGACGCGCACTCTTGAGAAAGAGGTCTGCGCCTTCGCGGCGGGTGAGTTTGCCTTTGGCGCCAATAAAACGAGCCACTTGGAATTCCTTTCAATACTGCCATGCCGTAAATTGCATGGGAGCCCGAACATTCGGGCAGTGGGCTTGAAAACGCGCCCAAGGCTGCCTAGACAGCCAAAGGGCGCGGGGATAGTTCAACAAAACAGTTCAACAAAAATCCAACAAAACAAACCAACAAAATCAGACGCGGCGGCGCTTCGGCGGTCGGCAGCCGTTGTGCGGGATCGGAGTCACATCTTCGATCAGCGTGACCTTGATACCGAGGTTGTTCAGTGCGCGCACAGACGACTCACGACCCGGGCCCGGCCCTTTGATGAAGACTTCCAGGTTCTTGATGCCGTATTCCAGCGCCACACGGCCCGCTTGTTCGGCAGCAACCTGCGCCGCAAATGGAGTGGATTTACGCGAACCCTTGAAGCCTTGCGCACCCGAAGACGATGCCGACAGCGCGTTGCCCTGACGGTCAGTGATGGTGATGATAGTGTTGTTGAACGACGCGTGAACGTGAGCAATGCCGTCAGAGACGTTCTTGCGAACCTTCTTACGGGCGCGCTGGGCTGCGGAGTTCTGGGAAGACGGTTTAGCCATTTGCGATGTTCCTTACTTATTTCTTCAGCGTGATGCTGCCCTTGCGCGGTCCCTTGCGGGTGCGGGCATTGGTGCGGGTGCGCTGACCACGCACGGGCAGGCCGCGACGATGGCGGAAGCCACGATAGCAACCCAGATCCATCAGGCGCTTGATGTTGACGGAGATCTCGCGACGCAGGTCACCCTCGATGGTGAGCTTGCCGATGGCATCGCGCACCTTCTCTAGGTCGGCGTCGGACAGATCCTTGATCCGCTTGTTGTAGGGAACGCCCGAAGCATCACAAATGGCGCGCGCGGTGGTGCGACCAATGCCGTAAATCGCCGTGAGGCCGATCTCGGAGTGTTGATGTGGCGGAATGTTAATACCAGCAATACGTGCCATTGAATACCTCGAACTTCAAAAAATGATTTGGGCTCAACCCTGGCGCTGCTTGTGACGCGGGTCGGTGCAAATCACGCGCACAACACCTTTGCGACGAATAATCTTGCAATTACGGCACATTTTTTTAACCGATGCGCTCACTCTCATGATGATCCTCTCTTACTCTTACTTGGCGCGGAATACAATCCGCGCACGTGACAAATCGTAGGGCGTCAGCTCAACCGTAACCTTATCGCCCGGAAGAATACGGATGTAGTGCATGCGCATTTTTCCGGAGATATGCCCCAAAACCGTGTGGCCGTTTTCCAGCTTGACGCGGAAGGTTGCGTTCGGGAGATTTTCGAGAATCTCCCCCTGCATCTGAATGACATCGTCCTTGGCCATAAAACTCCGTTAACGCACCCCGCCAAGACCCGATTTGAAATTGGCTTTTTTCAGCAGGGCATCGTACTGATGCGACATGGCATAAGCCTGAACTTGCGCCATGAAATCCATGGTGACCACCACAATGATCAGCAGCGAAGTTCCACCAAAGCTGAATGGCACATTGTATTTCAATACAAGAAACTCCGGCAGCAGGCAGACCAAAGTGATGTAAATCGCACCCACCAACGTCAGACGCATCAACACCTTGTCAATGAATTTGGCGGTCTGCTCACCTGGGCGAATGCCTGGAATGAACGCGCCACCTTTTTTGAGCTGGTCGGCAGTTTCACGACTATTGAAAACCAAGGCCGTGTAGAAAAACGCAAAGAAAATGATCGCAGTGGCGTACAACAGAATGTAGAGCGGTTGCCCTGGCGAAAGGGCGCCTGAAATATCCTTCAACCAGCCCATTCCTTTGGCAGCACCAAACCAGCTCACCGCCGTTGCCGGAAGCAGAATGATGGAGGACGCGAAAATCGGTGGGATCACGCCTGCCATATTCAACTTCAGGGGCAGATGCGAGCTTTGCCCGCCATACACCTTGTTACCCACCTGCCGCCGCGCGTAGTTCACGAGAATCTTGCGCTGACCCCGCTCGACAAATACCACGAAGTAGGTCACCAGTACCACAATGGCCAAGACGAACAGCGCCACCAATACACTCATCGCGCCCGTACTGACCAACTCCATCAGACCGGCGATCGCGGAAGGCAAACCAGCCACAATACCCGCGAAAATAATGATCGAAATACCATTACCCAGACCACGCTCGGTGATTTGCTCACCCAGCCACATCAGAAACATGGTGCCGGACGTCAGGGTCAGCACGGCTGAGAGCTGAAAACCGATACCGGGACTGATGACCAAACCCGGAGAAGCCTGCAGGGCCACCGCAATACCGAAGGACTGAAAAAGCGCCAGTAACAAGGTGAAATAGCGCGTGTACTGCGTCGTCTTGCGCCGCCCTGCCTCACCTTCTTTTTTGAGCGCCTCAAGCGAGGGCACAACATAGGTGAGCAATTGCATGATGATCGACGCCGAGATATACGGCATGATCCCCAACGCAAACACCGTGAAGCGCGCCAGCGCTCCACCCGAGAACATATTGAACAGGCCCAGAATGCCGCTCGAATTGTTCTGGAAAAGTTGCTGCAGATGCGTCGGATCGATTCCAGGCACAGGGATGTGTGCACCGATGCGGTACACCACCAGTGCGCCGAGCAGGAACAGCAGACGGCGACCGAGGTCGCCGTACTTACCCTGCTGAGTTACGCCTGTGCTGGCCATGTCGAGACGTCCGTTCAGGCTGCTGCGACTTCAGCGATGCTTCCGCCAGCCGCTTCGATGGCGCTGCGTGCGCCCTTGGTGGCCAGAATGCCCTGCAGTTTGACGGCGCGTGCGATCTGGCCCGAAGCGATGACCTTGACGGTACGCGACAGGTCAGGCACCAGCCCGTGAGCCTTGAGCGTGAGCATGTCGATTTCGTCTTCCTGCATGCGGTTCAGGTCAGCCAGCGTGACCTGCGCGCTATAGCGCGCAATCGGCGACTTGAAACCACGCTTGGGCAGGCGACGCTGCAAGGGCATTTGACCGCCTTCGAAGCCCACCTTGTGGAAACCGCCGGAACGCGATTTTTGGCCCTTGTGACCGCGGCCCGCGGTCTTACCGAGACCCGATCCAATTCCGCGGCCAACGCGGCGCTTGGCGTGCTTGGCGCCAGCGGCAGGTTTGATGGTGTTGAGTTGCATATTGAATCTCACTAATCGCGAATCTCACAAATTCTGCTGTTGCTCGAAAACCGAAACTGGATCAGCGCTGACTCGCGCCCGACCTGACTCGGCTTTATTCGCAGATTTCAACCAGATAACTGACCTTGCGGACCATGCCGCGCACGGCAGCCGTGTCTTCCAGCTCACGCACGCTGCCCAGCTTGCGCAGACCGAGGCCACGCACCGTCGCGCGATGCGAATCGCGCGTACCAATCACGCTGCGAACCAGCTTGACCTTGATGGTTTTCTTGTCACTCATGATGTTCAACCCAGAATTTCTTCAACGGTCTTGCCACGCTTCATGGCGATCTCCTGAGCGGAGTTCATATTGGTCAAAGCGTCGAGCGTTGCACGGACCATGTTGTACGGGTTGGACGAACCGTGGCTCTTGGCCACAATGTCGGTCACCCCCAGCACTTCGAACATGGCGCGCATCGGGCCGCCCGCGATGATGCCCGTACCCTGCACAGCAGGCAGCATCATGACATTCGAAGCACCATGCTGGCCCATCACCTTGTGGTGCAGCGTGCCGCCCTTCAGGGGCACTTTCACCATATTGCGACGCGCTTGCTCCATGGCCTTTTGAACGGCTACAGGCACTTCACGCGCCTTGCCTTTACCCATGCCGATACGACCATCGCCGTCGCCCACCACGGTCAAGGCGGCGAAACCGAGAATACGACCGCCCTTGACGACTTTGGTGACGCGGTTGACCGCAATCATCTTCTCGCGCAGACCGTCGTCGCGCGCTTCGTTGGCAAACTTGTTTTGAACTTTAGCCATGATGTGCTCGTTCTCAGAACTTCAGGCCGGCTTCACGCGCAGCCTCAGCGAGCGCCTTGACGCGCCCATGAAAGCGAAAACCCGAACGGTCGAAAGCGACGGTGTCGATGCCGGCCGCCTTGGCCTTCTCGGCAATACGGGCGCCCACAGCAACCGCAGCCGCCAGATTGCCGCCATGCCCGCTCAGTTGCCCGCGCACTTCCGCTTCCACGGTTGATGCAGAGGCAAGCACGCGGTCGCCCTCGGCGGAAATGATGCTGGCGTAGATATGCTGATTGGTGCGATGCACCGACAGACGAACCACGCGCAGTCGCGCGATACGGCGGCGAGTTGCCTGGGCACGGCGCAGGCGGGAAATGTTTTTGCTGATCATGATCCTGGCCCTTACTTCTTCTTGGTTTCCTTGATCACCACCACTTCGTCGGCATAACGCACGCCCTTGCCCTTGTAGGGCTCAGGCGGACGATAGGCGCGAACTTCGGCAGCGATCTGGCCAACGAGTTGCTTGTCCACACCCTTGATGACGATTTCGGTGGGAGTCGGCGTTTCGACCTTGATGCCCTCAGGCATGTCCTTGACGATGGGATGCGAAAAACCCAGCGAGAGATTCAACTTGGCGCCTTGAGCCTGAGCCTTGAAGCCCACGCCCACCAGGGTGAGCTTGCGCTCAAAACCCTTGGACACGCCGTGCACCATACCTGCAACCAGGGCACGCATGGTTCCCGACATGGCGTGTGACTCGCGAGACTCATCTGCCGGGGCAAAAGTCAGTGCCCCATTCTCTTGAGCGATCCGCACGCCGGCGTATTGGGCGCGCTCCAGCTTGCCGAGCCCGCCTTTGATGGCAATGGTCTCGGCACTGAGGCTGACCTCAACACCTGCCGGCACTGCAACCGGATATTTGGCAATACGTGACATGTCTGTTCTCTCCTTAAGCGACGTAGCAGAGAACTTCACCACCCACGCCGACTTGACGCGCCTTGCGGTCGGTCATCAGCCCACGGGGAGTCGAAACGATGGCAACGCCCAGGCCATTCATCACCTGGGGAATGGCTTCTTTGCCGCGATAGACCCGCAGGCCCGGGCGACTGACGCGCTCGAGGCGCTCGATCACCGGCTTGCCCGCGTAGTACTTCAACGAAATCTCAAGATTCGCCTTGGCATCACTCTCACGACGGATATTGAAGCCGTCGATATAGCCCTCTTCGTGCAGGACCTGAGCGATTGCAGCTTTGATCTTGGAAGCTGGCATCGTTACCTTCGCCTTCTCGACCATCTGCGCGTTACGAATACGCGTCAGCATGTCGGCGATGGGATCACTCATGCTCATCAATACTCTCCTAAAAACTTTTGGCGTCTAGTCGGCAAGCAACGCAACAATCGATACGTGACAACCGAACTCAACTTGTCTGTATGACCGATTACCAGCTGGATTTGGTCACGCCGGGGATTTCCCCGCGGAACGCCAGCTCGCGAATCTTGCTGCGCGACAACCCGAAGCGGCGGAACGTACCGCGCGGGCGACCGGTGATGGCGCAACGATTGCGCAGCCGGGTCGGGCTGGAATTGCGCGGCATCTGCTGAATCTTCAAACGCGCCTCATAGCGCTCTTCAAAAGACTTGGAGGCGCCATCAACGATGGCCTGCAGTTCAGCGCGCTTCGATGCAAATTTTGCAACCAAGTCTTCGCGCTTCTTTTCGCGGTTGATCAGGGACAGTTTCGCCATGATGATTCTTCAGTTCTTGAAAGGGAAGCGGAACGCGGCAAGCAAGGCCTTGCACTCTTCGTCGGTTCTCGCCGTCGTAGTCACGCTGATATTCAAACCGCGCAGCGCATCGATCTTGTCGTATTCGATTTCCGGGAAGATGATCTGCTCTTTAACGCCGATGTTGTAGTTGCCACGGCCGTCGAAAGCACGCGCGGAGATACCGCGGAAATCGCGCACGCGCGGCAGGGCGATGGTCACAAAACGATCGAGGAAGTCGTACATGCGACCACCACGCAAGGTCACCATACAACCGATCGGCAGGTCTTCACGGATTTTGAACCCGGCAATCGCCTTGCGCGATTTGGTCACAACCGGTTTTTGGCCCGCGATCTTGGTGAGATCACCCACCGCGTGCTCCATCACTTTTTTATCAGCCACCGCCTCGGACACACCCATATTGAGCGTTACCTTGGTCAGGCGAGGCACCTCCATGACCGACTTGTAGCCAAACTTGGCCATCAATTCGGGCACGACTTTGTCTTTATAAATCGTCTGCAGGCGCGACATAAATCCTCCGGTCAGCCCTTGATCTGCTCGCCACTGGATTTGAAGACGCGCACTTTGGCGCCATCATCCAGAGTCTTGAAGCCGACGCGATCCGCCTTGCCGGTCGCGGGGTTGTAAATAGCCACATTGCTTTGATGAATCGCCAGGTCGCGGGACACCACACCGCCAGCCTCACCCTTCATCGGATTGGGGCGCACATTCTTCTTGACCGTATGCACACCCTCGACCACGATATGGTCGGCATCCACGCGCGCCGCCACTTTGCCGCGGCGACCCTTGTCGCTGCCAGCAATGACAATCACTTCGTCATCTTTGCGAATCTTGTTCATCACAAATCCTTTTTCGACAGCTCAGAGCAGGGCTCAGAGCACCTCAGGCGCCAGAGACACGATCTTCATGAAGCGCTCGGTACGCAGTTCACGCGTCACCGGGCCGAAAATGCGCGTACCGATGGGCTCGAGTTTGGCATTAAGCAGAACGGCCGCATTGCCGTCGAACTTGATCAAGGAGCCGTCCGCACGGCGGACACCCTTGGCGGTACGCACCACGACGGCACTGTAAACCTCACCCTTTTTCACGCGACCGCGCGGGGCAGCTTCTTTGATGCTGACCTTGATGATGTCGCCCACGCCGGCGTAGCGGCGCTTGGAGCCGCCCAGCACCTTGATGCACATGACGGATTTGGCGCCCGTGTTGTCGGCGACATCCAGTCTGGATTGCGTCTGAATCATGTAATTTCCTTCACCCAACTTAGTCGCACAAAAAATGCGCCAGTCTTGGCTCCCTGGTGCGGGAATTGATCTGTGTTGCTCAGTTTTCTTTAGCAGCCACCGTGCACCAACAACAGGCATCACGAACATCGGCTGACTTCACACCTATCTGCGCACCTTTAAAAGAGCAGCAAAACGGCGAAGCATTAAATTGTGCAAGGGAGCAGGGCCGTTGTCAACTCCTTTTTCGCGACCTTCCAGCTTTTATGCTCAAGAGCGTTTGGTGACGCTACCACCCCGGCAAGCGACAGCGCTGATTAGAGTAGCCGCGAGCATCACGGCAACGTAATCCCAGATCGATCCTTCGCGAAGCAATCCGCCCCCCACCAGTACGAGATGCAACAGCAGCGCACCGATCGCCGCCCAAGTCGCTCGACGTCCCCAACTGACGGCGCAGCCACCTCCCCAAGCCAGGTGCGCCAATCCCCCGGTCAGGGTGCCCACAAACAAGGGCATGAGGCTCGTCTGGATCAGCCACGACAAAAAGATGGGCAGCATGAAAATTCTCGAACAAATCGTGCGGCCGGAACGTCAGCAATGCGCGAAACCTGCTGCTTGCACCGATGCACCGGGTCGTTTAATGATGGACAATGTGAGCTTTGAAGGCCTCAAGCGCATTCTTGGTTTGATCAAGATCAGTCGCTCAAAGTCGCGACAGTTCTTAAAATCACGATCTGATTATGTTGCTCGCTGCCATCGGACTCAACCACCAAACCGCGCCCGTCGGGGTACGCGAGCGGCTGGCGTTTTCTGCCGATACCTTGGTGGACGCGCTTCAGCGGCTGAAGGTGAACATGCTGAACGGGCACCGAAATGGCCCCATCGAAGCGGCCATTCTATCGACCTGCAACCGCACCGAAATCTATTGCGCGGCCGAAAGCGATCCGCGTGATGCCCTGTTGCACTGGCTGTCCACCGAGCGCCAGGTGCAGCTTGATGACCTGGCTGACCATAGTTATCGCCTGGTACAAGACGGCACCGTTCGACACGCGTTCCGTGTGGCCAGCGGCCTCGACTCCATGGTGCTCGGCGAGCCGCAGATTCTGGGGCAGATGAAGGAAGCGGTGCGGGTCGCCTCGGATTCGGGCGCTCTGGGCAGCACGCTGAACCAGATGTTTCAGCGAACTTTTTCTGTGGCCAAAGAGGTGCGCACCAATACGGAAATCGGCGCGCACTCGGTCAGCATGGCCGCCGCAAGCGTGCATCTGGCGCAGACTGTGTTCGAGAGCCTTCAGGAGTGTCGCGTGCTGTTCATCGGCGCTGGCGACATGATCGAACTCGTGGCCACGCATTTTTCCGCGCACCAGCCCAAGAGCATGGTGATCGCCAACCGCACCGTGGAGCGCGGCGCCCATCTGGCACAGCGGTTCGGGGCAGAAGCCATTCGGCTGACCGATGTACCGCAGCGGCTGGCCGAATTTGATGTGGTCGTCACCAGCACCGCCAGCAGCCTGCCGATCATCGGTCTGGGCGCGGTTGAACGCAGCATCAAACAGCGGCGGCACAAACCCATGGTCATGGTCGATCTGGCCGTGCCGCGCGACATTGAGCCCGAGGTGGCGCAGCTGCGCGATGTCTACCTGTATTCGGTCGACGATCTGTCTGCGCTGGTTCGCAGCAATACGGAGAAGCGCCAGGCCGCGATCGAACAGGCCGAGGCCATCATCGAAAACCGGGTGCATGGTTTTCTCGAATGGCTTGATCTGCGTTCGCAGGTGCCCCTCATTCAACGACTGCAGTCGCAAAGCGAACAGTGGCAGACGCATGAGGTCGAACGCGCTCGGCGTCTGCTGGCTCGGGGCGAGCCGCCCGAGGCCGTGCTGGACGCACTTGCGCGGGGTCTGTCGCACAAATTCCTGCACGGCGCATTTACCGCGCTGCACCAGGGCGATCCGTCTCATCGCCAAGTCGTGGCGCAGGCGGTCGAGCGGGTGTTTCTGTGCCCGCACCGAGGCGATTCCGATTCCTCCTCTGACGCGCAGGTCTAGCGCGTCCTCCACGCCCTCCAATTTGGGCGCTTCTTTTTGGCGCCTTCGGTTTACCGCCCGCCACCCAGGCGCGGCTTAGTGTGTTCCACATTCATCCCCATGAAGCCTTCCCTGCTGGACAAACTGGAGCAGATGCAACGCCGGGCCGACGAGCTTGACGCCTTGCTTGCCGCGCCCGATTGCACGGCGGATCTGCAGCGCTACCGCAACATGACGCGGGAACTGGCCGAGCTGCAAGCCGTGGTCGGGCTGTATGCGCAATACAAGGCGAAAACAGAAGACCTGTCGCAGGCGGAATCGTTGCTGAGCGACCCCGACATGAAGGAGCTGGCGCAGCAGGAAATGCAGGATGCACGCGCTGCCCTCGACGCGCTTGAAGCCCAGCTTCAGGTCGCCCTGTTGCCGCGCGACCCCGACGATAGCCGCAACGTGTTCGTGGAAATCCGGGCCGGGACGGGGGGGGAAGAATCCGCGCTGTTCGCCGCCGACTTGCTGCGCATGTATGCGCGCTATGCCGAGCGCAAGCGCTGGGCGACCGAAGTGATCAGCGAGAGCCCGAGCGATCTCGGCGGATACAAGGAAGTGATTCTGCGCGTCGCGGGTGAAGGCGTCTACGGTCTGCTGAAATATGAATCGGGCGGCCACCGCGTGCAGCGCGTGCCCAAGACCGAGACGCAGGGGCGCATACATACCAGTGCGGCAACCGTGGCCGTGATGCCCGAGATGGATGAGGCTCAGGCGATCCAGATCAATCCTTCCGACTTGCGCATCGACACCTTTCGCGCCTCGGGTGCGGGTGGGCAGCACATCAACAAGACCGACTCGGCCATTCGCATCACCCACCTGCCCACCGGGCTGGTCGTGGAGTGCCAGGACGAGCGCTCGCAGCATCGCAACAAGGCGCGCGCGCTGTCGGTACTGGCCGCGCGTCTGGCCGAGCGAGAACGCCAGGCCCGGCAGGCGGAGGAAGCGGCCACGCGCAAAAGCCTGGTGGGCAGCGGCGACCGCTCCGACCGCATCCGCACCTACAACTTTCCGCAGGGCCGGGTCAGCGAGCACCGCATCAATCTCACCCTCTACAAAATCGACGCCATCGTGGACGGCGACCTCGACGAACTGCTCAATGCCCTGCGCACCGAAGATCAGGCCGCGCAACTGGCGGCCTTGGGAGCAAGCTGAAATGACAGCGCCGCGCGATCTGGCCGCTTGGACGCGAACCTGCGGCCTGCCCCGGCTGGACGCACAGGCCCTCATCGAGGCCGTGCTCGGCTGGAATCGCGCCCAGCAAGCCGCCCATCCAGAACGCCTGCTTGACACGGCCGAACAGGCCCGGCTGCACGCCCTGGCGACGCGTCTGTGCGAAGGCGAACCCCTGGCCTATGTGCTGGGAGAGCGAGAGTTTTTCGGCCTGAGCTTCGAAGTGACCCCCGATGTGCTCATTCCCCGCCCGGATACCGAACTGCTGGTGGAACTCGCCCTGCGCCATCTCGACGCCCTGCCCGCCACCCACGCGCCCACGGTGCTCGACCTGGGCACCGGCAGCGGAGCGATTGCCATCGCCATCGCCCATGCGCGCCCGCATGTGCAGGTCTGGGCCTTGGACGCCAGCGCTGCCGCGCTCGCCGTGGCGCAAGGCAATGCGCAGCGGCTGCTCGATGTCCGGCGCGCAGGAGGCGAGGTGCGCTTTCTCCAGTCCAACTGGTGGGATGCTCTGCAACCCCTGGCGGCGACGGCGCACTTCGACTGCATCGTTTCCAACCCACCTTACATCGCTGCGCACGACCCGCACCTGCCCGCCTTGCGCCATGAACCCGCCCTCGCGCTGACCGGTCAGCATCCCAACCCGGACGGGCTGGGCGATCTGCGCCAGATCATTGCGCAGGCCGACCGGTTTTTGCGGAACGACGGCTGTCTGTTGCTGGAGCATGGCTACGATCAAGCTGCTGCCGTGCGCGATTTTCTGGACGCTCACGGGTATCGCAAGGTGTTCAGCGCACGCGATCTGGCCGGTATTGAACGGGTGAGTGGCGGGGAGTCGCGGCAGGTCGCGGCGATTCGCGAAATAGGCCCCCGTCCGCAACAAAACCAGCCGCCCTCTAAAATTGGTTGATCGACATCAACCAGGAAATGCAACCATGTCCAGTGTGCAAGAGCAGATTGATCAAATCGTCAAGAACAACGACGTGGTGCTGTTCATGAAAGGCTCGCCGCAATTCCCCATGTGCGGTTTTTCGGGACGCGCGGTGCAGCTGCTCAAGTCGTGCGGCGTCAGCCAGATCAAGGCCGTGGACGTGCTGCAGGACGAAGGCATTCGCCAGGGCATCAAGGAATACGCCAACTGGCCCACCATCCCGCAGCTTTACGTCAAGGGCGAATTCGTCGGCGGCTCGGACATCATGGCCGAGATGGCGCAGAGCGGCGAACTGCAAACCCTGCTGGGCAGCCTGAAATAAGCTCGCATTCGTTTGACTCGCATTCGCTTGACGCACGTCTACAGCCCGCCGCACCCATGATCCGGCCAAGACTCATCGTGGCGCTGACCGGGGCGACGGGCATCGTCTATGGCGTGCGACTGCTGCAACATCTGCAGCGGCTCGGCGGCGTTGAGACGCATCTGCTGATTTCCGCCGCCGGCGTGCTCAACCTCAAGGTGGAAATGGAACTCGACCGCAAGGCCGTCGAGGCGCTGGCGGATGTGGTGCATCCCGTCGGCGACATCGGCGCGGCCATTGCCAGCGGCTCGTTTTCCACCTTGGGCATGGTGGTGGCGCCCTGCTCCATGCGCTCTCTGGCGGCCATTGCCCACGGCTTTTGCGACAACCTCATCACCCGCGCGGCAGACGTGTGCCTGAAAGAGCGCCGAAAACTGGTGCTGCTGCCGCGCGAGGCGCCGCTCAACCTCGCCCATCTGCGCAATATGACCGCCATCACAGAAATGGGCGGCGTCATTTTCCCGCCCCTGCCCGCGTTCTATCTGCGGCCTGCCAGCATCGAAGCCATGGTCGACGCCAGCTTGGCGCGAGTGCTCGACCAGTTCGCCATCGCCCACGATCTTGGCGAGGAGTGGTCGGGGGTCAGGTCAAGCTGAACACAGCTCTCAAGGAAACGCAGGGCCGCCCCAAGTTTCCTTGACCCCCTTGGGGGGCGGGCTGGGCGCAGCCCGGCCCTGGGGGCGCTCAGAAGCGCTGCCGTTTGTCTGATGTCATTGTGGGCGGCCGCACCCAGGGCCTATAAAGGCAGTATCCACTTGGAGATGCCATGAACTCGCCCACCGCCCCTCGTAAAACAACAGCACGGCCTGCGCGCAAGCGGGTCAACCCGGCAAAGTCAGCACCGCAGCGCGAGGCAGCGCACGACAACGCGCACAACAAGGTTGCGCAAGGCGACATTCCGCCGCATCTCACGCCTGCTGGCGTGCGCAAGTTCGTGATCGATCAGTCGCAAGAGGCGGCGCAGCAGGCTGAACTGGCGGCGCTCGACACCATCCTCAAAGGCCCGCCGCCTGCAGACCTCCACAACGAAGGCGTGCAAGCCATTCTGGAGGGAGACGCCCCCGACGATGCCGCGGCCATGCGGGCGGCGCTGGGCATGCCGGCGGGCGAGCCCGCCCCGCAACACACCAGTGATGAGCTGGCCGAAGACTGGCGCAAGGGCGGCTATCCCTACAAATTCAAGATGCTCCGGCGAGATTACGAGCGTCAGAAATTCGTGCTGCAAACCGAGCTGCTCAAGCTGCAGGCCTGGGTGAAGGAAAGCCGACAGCGCGTGATCATTCTGTTTGAGGGGCGCGACGCTGCGGGCAAGGGCGGCACCATCAAACGGGTGATGGAGCACCTCAACCCCCGTGGCGCGCGCGTGGTGGCGCTGGAAAAACCCAGCGAGGTCGAACGCGGCCAGTGGTATTTCCAGCGCTATGTGCAGCATCTGCCCACGGCTGGCGAGATCGTGCTGCTCGACCGCTCTTGGTACAACCGCGCCGGGGTCGAGCGCGTGATGGGGTTTTGCACCGACGCGGAATACCACGAATTTCTGCGCCAGGCGCCGGAGTTCGAGCGCAATCTGGTGCGCAGCGGCATTCACCTCATCAAGTTCTGGTTCTCAGTCAGCCAGGACGAGCAGCGCCGCCGTTTCAAGGAGCGGCAGGTGCACCCGCTCAAGCAGTGGAAGCTGTCGCCCATCGACATGGCCTCGCTCGACAAGTGGGACGACTACACCCGCGCCAAAGAGGCCATGTTTTTCCACACCGACACGGCCGATTCTCCCTGGACGGTGGTGAAGTCGAACGACAAGAAGCGCGCGCGGCTCAACGCCATGCGCTACGTGCTGCATTCGCTGCCTTACACCGGCAAGGATGTGATGCGCATCGGCGAGGTGGACAACCTCATCGTTGGCCGCGCCAATTTCATTCACGAGCGCGGCGAGCATGATCTGAGCAAAGGCGAGTACGTCTGATCGCCTTTATCTGAGCGCCCCCAAGGCCGGGCTGCGCCCAGCCCGCCCCCCGTGGGGGATGAGGCCCGCGGCTCCAAGC
>DZDA01000049.1:2444-17807 GCA_022730375.1 Thiomonas intermedia | reverse complement strand
CGCAGGAAGATCTGGCGCGACCACGACAGCACCATGACGAAGCCCATGAGGGGTCGGCGCGCGCGGCCGATCTGCAGATGCCCGAAGTGCGCCCAGTCGACCTGGGCCTGCTCCCCCGGCAACGTGCGCAGGCGCAGATAGGCTTCGGCAGCCCGGCGCGGGCGGTGGCGCGCGATGAGGTGGCGGAAGTGGTCCGGGCGCCCGCCATAGCCGCGCTCACGCACCATGGCGTACAGCCGCGCGGCCGTGAGCGAGGGGAACTGCTTCAGCGTCTGGCAGATGAAGGGCAGATAGGGCTCGATGGCCGAGGGGCGGTGCAAGACGCCCGGTACGGCAGGCAGGCCGGCCTGGGCCAGCACCCGGGCGACGGTGTCGCGGTGCACATGCAATTGCGCGGCAATGGTGCCGATGCGCCAGCACTCGGCGTGGTAGTAGCGCAGGATCTGCGCCTCGATCTCAGGGGGCGTGGCCATGTTGCGGACTCCGGTTCGGGCGACGACGGATGCGGCGGCGCAGGAAGTCCTGTCGCACGAACTCCGAGGCCAGGGCCTGCCGGCAAAACAGGCAGTGCCACGGGGCGCCGAACATCGAGTCGTCGCCTCCGACACCGCCAGTGGAGCAGGCGCCCCCGTGGGTGGGGAACCCTGATGCGTCACTTTGTGTTGACGCGCCCTCCAGAGCCGCTGCCGCAGCGCGTGCGCGTGCCGCCCCCGCAGCGACGCCTGGTAACGCCGCCCAGCCGCACGCAAAGACTGGCGGCGCGCCTGTTGCGCGCAGCCATCGGCGCAATATCGGTTGCCGCGGTCGCAGCGGCTGCAGATCAGCACGGCGCAGCGGCCGTGCGCACAGAATTAGCGGCGGGCTGGAACGTCCATCGGCAGCGGGGCCGATGACTGAAAGCCCGATATCGACAGGCGTCACCGCGTCGTGCCATACTCCGCGTGCAACGTCGCCTCATCGGCACGGGGCGCGGCACCGGGTCAAACTGCCAGGTCTGTACGGTGCCGCGCCTGCTTCTCCAGCAGGCCAGCGCCGTTTCTACAGCAAAGCCGCCGCGCGGGCCAGCCCCAGGACCGTCACAGATCCCACACCCCTCGAACACGTACCCCCGCAGTCGCGCGCGCCGGGGGCGTCTTCAGTCGCCCTCCGGGCTCCTTGCGACGCCCCCGGCGGTCCCTCGACGAACGACGGCCCCGACCACCTCAGGCCACGGGGTGACCACGCTGCTCTGGCTCTCGCCGCCAGATTTCTACGGAATCCGACCGCCGTTCACAGGGGCACGACGCAACGCCAGAACCGCCGAAACCGCAGCCGCACAGAAGTGCAAAAGCCCTAAAGTCATCAACGCTTTTAGGACTTTTGTGCGATGACGGTACCGAGTTGGCAGCGCATTGGGTTTCAAAATAGACTGCCCTTCTGCACTCTGCACTCAGCCAAGCCCATGCACAATCCGCCCATACGCCATTGCACCGCCTGCGGCTCGCCGGTGATCTACCGGGTTCCTGAAGGAGATTCCCGTCCGCGCGCGGTTTGCCCGGCCTGCGGGCACATCCAGTACGAAAATCCGCGCAACATCGTCGGCGTCATACCAACCTGGGGGCAGCAGGTTCTGTTGTGCAAGCGGGCGATCGAGCCGCGCTATGGCTTGTGGACTTTGCCCGCGGGCTTCATGGAAATTGGCGAAAGCACCGAAGTGGGCGCCCTTCGCGAGACCCGTGAAGAAGCCGGTGCGGAAGTGGCGCTGAATGGTCTTTATGCCGTCATCAATGTGCTGCCCGCGAATCAGGTCTATTTCTTTTACCGTGGGCAACTCACCCAGCCCCAATGGCAGGCGGGGGAAGAAAGCCTCGATGTCCAGCTTTTTCACGAAGCGGACATTCCCTGGGAGCAGATCGCCTTTCGCAGCGTGGCGCAAACGCTCAAACGCTATTTCGCAGACCTGCGCGCCGGGCACTTCCAGATTCACACCTTCGACATCGCCTAAACACTGGGTCTCGCTCAGGCACAGCCGCCCATCGGCAATTCGCTGCCCGCATGGAACAGTTTCCAGAAGCCATAGGCGGCAAACAGCAAGAGCAGCGCCCCGGCAGCCAGGTGAAACCAGCGCTGATTGGTACGCTGACTCACCCAACGCAGCGTGTGACCGGCAAACAGCATATGCGGCAGGGTGCCCAAGCCGAAGGCCAGCATGGCCAGCGCGCCCTCCCATGCTGTAGCGCTGAGAAACGCCAGAGAAAGTGCGGAATACACCAGCCCACAAGGCAGCAAACCCCAAAGCAGCCCGGCGCCCAGCCGTTTGGGAAAGGTGTTGAAAGGCAGCAGCCGCGACAACAAAGGTTGCGTCAACCGGGCCAATCCGCGCCCAACCCAACTGCCGCCGAGCCACTTCTGCTGCCAGCCCAGCCAGCGCGGTGAAAGCACCTGTTGCAGGATCATCCATAGGCCCACAGCAACGAGCACCAGATTGCCAAGGGTAAAAAGGCTCAGCTGCACCGGCCGCGCGCTCGCGGCCCACACCCCAGCCCCGATCAAACCGGCGATTCCCCCCAAAATGGTGTAAGACAACACCCGTGCGCCCTGTAATTGCAACTGATTTTGAAACAACTGACGCGCCGGAAGGAGCACATGCTCTGTGGAAGCGCGCTCGGAGGCCACCACCAGTCCCCCGCACATGGCGGCGCAGTGCAGCCCGCCTGTGAGGCCCATCAACAACAGGGTCAGTGGAATGGTTGTATTCATGGTGTTCTGCTGTATTCTGTAAACATCAACTGAAGCAAATATCGCGACATCCAAATCTATGAAATCGACCCCAACCCCCACCGCTACGCAGATGGAAAAACCCCATCCTTGCGATGTGTGCTTTCAAAGCAAGTTCTGCCTTCCGATTGCGCTGCAGCAGTCGGAAATGGGGCGTATCCGAGACGTGATTCAGGCAACCGTGCGGGTGCAGAAGGGCGAAACGCTTTTCAGCACCGGCCAAGCCATGACCAAGGTGTATTCGGTGCATGCGGGATCTTTCAAATCGTATGTCACCAGCCCCGACGGACGCGAGCAGATTGTCGGTTTCCACATTCCCGGTGAGTTGATGGGCCTGGAGGGTCTGGGGCAGCACACCTATTTCACCGACACGGTCGCGCTCGAAGATAGCGAGGCCTGCGAAATCGATCTGCGTGCGCTGGAAACCACCACGCGCGACCTGCCCTCGTTGCAACATCAGCTGCATTGCATCGTCGGCGGCAAGTTGGTGCGGGCGCAGCAAGATCAGTTTTCTCTGGGCAGCATGCATGCGGATGAGCGGCTGGCGCGCTTTCTGCTCGACTTGTCCGAACGCTTCAAGGCCCGTGGCCTGTCGCCCGATGAATTCGTCTTGCGCATGAGCCGCGAAGAGATTGGCAGTTATCTCGGCTTGAAACTGGAAACGGTCAGCCGTCTGATGTCCAAGTTTCACTCTGCGGGGCTGATTCATGTGGCACAGCGCCAGATCCGCATCACCGATCGCCGCGCCCTCGCTGAATTGTTGATGCCGCAAATCTGATCATTCTGAAGCGACTGCAAGTGAATTTAGGGGCTCCGAGAGGAGCCCCTTTGTTTTGTTCAGACACCCGGCTCGAGCGTCAGCGTCGTCCCCGGAATCCAGACACCCGCGAGGCGCCAGTCTGCCGTTTCCACATGCACGCGATAACGCACGGCCTCAAGGGGCGGGGAGAAGGCGCTGTAAGTACCTGAGGCGCCGCGGTGCAAATCGATCTGCACGTCTTTCTGCTTGGACAAGGGGTGACGCAACATCAAGTGCAGGGTGTCGGGAGCGATCTGCTGGTTGAGCTTGAGGTCAATGCGCCCGGCGGCGATCGAGATCTGTCCCGAAAGATGCAGGGCCTGGGCATGTCGCTCGCGCTGGATGTCGCCGCCTACCGCGAGCCCCTTTTTGTAGTAGTGGTCTGTCACCAGGCTGTCGGGGGTGCGGCTGGCGAGGTAGATGGTGTACACACTGGCCAAAACCGCGATCAGGGGGAGCGCGATCAAAAACCAGGGCCATGGCTCACGGTACCAAGGGCGGGAAGCGGCGGTTTGCATGGAAACATCTCCTGCGGGTCAGGTGCTCAAGGGACAATGAAGGTGGCCTTGCTCGACGCAGATATAGGCTTTTCGCCTTCCGACGTGGCAATGATCTCGATTTTGTAAACGCCCTTCTTCGCGTTATCGACCGGAATGGTCACTTCCAGCGGCTCGAGGATATTGGTCGATGCGGGCAACTCGTATGTATTTCGATCATGCACCGCCACGCCCTCCAGACCCTTGACCTCGACGCGAATCTTTCGCGCTTTTTCCGTGGTGTTCATCAGCTGCATCTGATAGACGTTCTCGACCAGACCTCCGGGAATTTCGCGCGACAGCACGCCACGATCACGCATCACGTTCATCTTCAAGGGGTCACGTGTGGCCAGCCCGCCGACAAACAGCCCCACCATGACGAGCAGCAGCGCCGAGTAAATGAGAATGCGCGGTCGCAGCAGATGCGCCCATTGCTGGCGCTTGCTCCACTTGTTCTTCATGGCGTTTTCGCTGGAGTAGCGAATCAGCCCGCGCGGATAACCCACCTTGTCCATGACCTGATCGCAGGCATCGACACAGGCGCCGCACCCGATGCACATATATTGCAGGCCATCGCGGATATCGATACCCGTCGGGCAGACCTGCACGCAGATGCTGCAGTCCACGCAATCGCCCTTGCCTTCCGAGCGCGGATCGACATGCTTGCCCCGCTTGCCGCGCGGTTCGCCCCGTTCGGTGTCGTAGGTGACGACGAGCGTGTCCTTGTCGATCATCACCGACTGAAAGCGGGCGTAGGGGCACATGTACTTGCAGACCTGCTCGCGCATGAACCCCGCGTTGCCATAGGTGGCGAAGCCGTAGAACAGAATCCAGAACGTCTGCCAGGGGCCGAGGCTCGCGCTGATGACCTGACCGGCCAAGGTCAGAATGGGCGTGAAGTAGCCCACGAAGGTGAAGCCCGTCCACAAGGCCACTGCAATCCACAGCCCGTGCTTGAGCGTCTTCTTGCTGATCTTGCGGGCATTCCAATCGGCGCCGTCAAGGCGGATGCGTGCCAGCCGGTCGCCCTCGACCTTGCGCTCGATCCACATGAAAACTTCGGTGTACACGGTTTGCGGACAGGCATAGCCGCAGAACAGCCGCCCGGCGATGGCCGTGAACAGAAACAGACCGTAGGCCGAAATGATCAGCAGCAGGGCGAGGAAGATCACGTCCTGCGGCCACAGAATCATGCCGAAAAAGTAGAACTTCCGGGTGGACAGGTCGAGCAGCACCGCCTGGCGCCCATCCCACTGCAACCAGGGCAAGCCGTAGAACAGCGCCTGGGTGAACACCACCATGATCACACGCCAGTTGTTGAACCAGCCGGTGACCGAGCGGGAGTAGATTTTTTTGCGGACCTCGTACAGCCACTCTTCAGAGGCTGAAGTATCGTCGTTGCTGGGTTCTGGCACCTTGGCGTTCATCGCACGTTCCGGGCTGATAAATACGGGACTGACTCAAGTGGCTTCGGGGCGCAATTCAGCTTGCGCCCCGAAGCGGGTCAGAGAATGAAAAGAATCGAAGGCTGGACTTACTTCGCCGCTTCCGCACCGTGGCTGATGCTGTAAACGTAGGCCGCCAGCAAGTGAATCTTCTCGGGAGAGAGAAAATCTTTCTGCGCGGGCATCTGGCCGGCACGGCCCTTTTCAATGGTGTGCGAAATGGTTTCGATGCTCGACCCGAACAGCCACTGACGCTTGGGGTCAGCCAGATCGGGCGCGCCCAGGGCCTTGTTGCCGGTGCCATCCGCTGCGTGGCAAGCCGCGCAGGCCGTGGCGAACAAGGGCTTGCCCTGTGCCGCCAGTTGGGCATCGTGCTTCATGCCGCTGAGGCTGCGCACATAGTTGGCCACGGCGAGCACGCCGGGCTTGCCGCCAATCGCCGCCTCCATCGGCGGCATCATGCCCAAACGTCCGTTGGCAATTGTTTCCACCAAAACCTCGGGGCTGTTGCCGTACAACCAAGCATTGGCGTTGTGGATGGTCAGATTGGGAAAGCCCTTGGTGCCCCCGGCGTCTGATCCGTGACACTGTGAGCAATAGGTCAGAAACATGCGCTGCCCGGTGGCCATGGCCGTAGGGTTGGCGGCGAGCTCGGGAATCGGCGTTTTCATGTAGGCCGCATACAGCGGCTCAATGCGCGCATCGAAGGCCGCCGATTCCTGCTGGTACATCTTGTCGCTGGAGAAGTCGAGGTAGCCTTTGTAGAACGCCAAGCCGCCATAAAGCAATATATAGATGACCCCGAAAATCAGCGTCAGGATGAACAGCCCCATCCACCAGCGCGGCAAGGGGTTGTTGAACTCCTGCAGATCACCGTCCCAGACGTGACCTGTCGTGGCGATGGGATTACCCGCCTTGTCGCGGAACACGGTTTGCCGGGCCGTACCGCGCAGGAAAAAGAACAGGGCAACGATGGAAACAATGGTGATGCCACCGATCCAGAAGGCCCACCCGGGGGAATAGAACTGGTTCATGATTTGGTCTTGTCGGAGGTCTTGGACTCATCGCCCTTGTCGAGAGACTCGGGCGGGTGATTCTTGGAATCGAGGAAAGGGATCATCCCGCCCTTTTCATGCGTCTTTTTGAATCGGGGCGAGAACGCCCACCACACGATGCCAGCGAAGACCACGATGGAGAGCACGAGAACGATCGATCCGAAGGACATGATGCTTTCCTCAGTAGTTGATGTAATTGGCCTTGGACTTGTAATTGCTCAGCACCGTGCCCAGGCCTTGCAGATACGCAATCAGCGCGTCTTCCTTGGTCTTGCCTTCGAGCTCTTGCGGCGCCGCGGCGATTTCGGCCTCGGTGTACGGCACGCCCAGAGTTCTCATGGCACGCAACTTGGCCTGGATCTGGTTGGCCTCGGCCGGTTGATGCTGCAGCCAGGAGTAGGCGGGCATGATGCTCTCGGGCACCAGATCGCGCGGTTGCCGCAGATGCAGGCGCTGCCACTCGTCGGAATACTTGCCGCCGACGCGGGCCAGATCGGGGCCGGTGCGCTTGCTGCCCCACTGGAAGGGATGGTCGTACACAGACTCACCCGCCACCGAGTAGTGGCCATAGCGTTCAACTTCGGCGCGCAGCGGGCGGATCATCTGCGAATGGCAGAGGTAGCAGCCCTCGGCCAGATACACGTCGCGACCTTCGAGCTGCAAGGCGGTGTAGGGTTTGACGCCGGGAATGGGCTGGGTCGTGCTCTTGTCGAAAAACAGGGGCACGAGCTGAACCAGCCCGGCAATGCTGACGACGATTGCCACCAGCACGATCATCAGACCAACGTTCTTCTCGATGGTCTCGTGACTGAAAGAAGCCATGAATGTCTCCGAATAGTGATCAGGCGTGGGCCGCGCTCAGTGCGGGCACTGGCGCGTCGACGGGCTTGCCCTGGCGGATGGTGCGATAGGCGTTGTAGACCATCAGGCACATGCCAAAGAGATAGATCGTGCCGCCGATGGCGCGAATGACGTACAGGGGAATGACCGCCTTGATGCTTTCGATGAAGCTGTAGGTCAGCGAGCCGTCGGCCTGCATGGCGCGCCACATCAGCCCTTCGGTCACGCCAGCCACCCACAGCGCAGCGATATAGAGCACAACGCCGATGGTCGCCGTCCAGAAGTGGACTTCGATGAGGCGCTTGCTCCACATCTCAGTCTGGCCCCACAGGCGCGGAATCAGGTAGTACAGGCTGCCCATGGTGATCATGCCCACCCAGCCCATCGCGCCGGAATGCACGTGGCCGATGATCCAGTCGGTGTAGTGACCCAGTGCGCTCACTGTCTTGACCGACAGCATCGGCCCTTCGAAGGTGGACATGCCGTAGAACGACAGCGCGGTGATCAGGAACTTGAGAATGGGATCTTCGCGCAGCTTGTACCAGGCGCCCGACAGGGTCATCATGCCGTTGATCATGCCGCCCCAGCTCGGCGCCAGCAGGATGAGCGAGAACACCATGCCCAGCGATTGCGTCCAGTCGGGCAGCGCGGTGTAGAGCAGGTGGTGCGGACCGGCCCACATATAGGTAAAGATCAGCGCCCAGAAGTGCACGATGGACAGGCGGTACGAATAGATCGGACGCTCGGCCTGCTTGGGGATGAAGTAATACATCATGCCCAGGAAGGAGGTGGTGAGGAAGAAGCCCACGGCGTTGTGGCCGTACCACCACTGGATCATCGCGTCCTGCGCGCCGCCGTACACCGAGTAGCTCTTCCACGAGAGCAGACTGATGGGCAGCTTGATGTTGTTGACGACATAGAGCAGCGCGATGGTGATGATGTAGGCACCGAAGAACCAGTTCGCCACATAGATGTGCGGCGTCTTGCGCTTCATGATGGTGCCGAAAAACACCACGGCATAGGCCACCCAAGTGACGACGATCAGCAGGCTGATCGGCCATTCCTGTTCGGCGTATTCCTTGCCGCTGGTAATGCCCAGCGGATAGGTGATGGCGCAGAGCACAATCACCGCCGTCCATCCCCAGAAGGTGAATTCGGCCAGCTTGGGCGCGAACAGCGGCACCTGACAGGTGCGCTGCACGATGTAGTAGGAAGTGGCAAACAGTGCCGTGCCGCCAAAACCGAAGATCACCGCATTGGTGTGCAGGGGACGCAAACGCCCCCAGCTCAGCCACTCCATGCCGTAGGTCATGTCGGGCAAGACCAGTTGCACCGCAATGAACACACCAACCAGCATGCCCACCACGGCCCAAACCAAGGTCATGACGGTGAATTTGCGCACCAGCGCGTAGTTGTAAGTCTGTTTAAGCGTCAGATCGCTCATCTGCTCCACCTGTTGGTTAAAAAGAAACAAAACGTAATGTAGAGTATCGTCATTTACTTATGGACACACTGAGTTGACATGTATCAACACATTTCTATTGGTAAGGGTAAGCACTAGGAAGACGCCGGGGTCAATGCGCTGTCAATGCGACACCTTGCCGCAACGTGCAGATCAGGTCCGTTGCTGCGGCCCTTCCCCGTCGGCAGACTTCTCGGCATCTTTCTCGGGTAGGGGCTCAGGTTTGGGTTTATCGTCGTCCATCAGAATGGCGTGGGCCGGGCCTTCCATATCGTCGAACTGACCGCTGCGCGCCGCCCACCACAGCACACCCACGATGAGCAGCACCAGCAGCACACTGATGGGAATGAGAATGAGCAGAGAGCCTTCCATGGCGCGCTTTCAATGCGTGGGCACAACACGCTCGCGACGTGCGAGGCGGGCTGCATTCAGCACCACCAGCAGCGAGGAGGTACTCATGCCAACCGCCGCCCAGACCGGGGTGATGTAACCCGCCACCGCCAGCGGAATCGCCAGCAGGTTGTAGACCACGGCCCAGATCAGGTTCTGCCGCATCACCCCTACCGTGCGCCGTCCGGTGGCGACCAGCCGGGGCAAGGCCCTCATGTCCGGGTGATGCAGGATGACATCGGCCCCGGCCCGGGCAATCGGCGCGGCGCCGGCAAAGCTCACCGACAGATCGGCCGCAGCCAGCACCGGGGCATCGTTCACCCCGTCGCCCACCATCGCCACCACCCGCCCCTGCGCGCGCCATTGGCGCACGCGTTCGAGCTTGTCTTCCGGGCTCAGTCCGCCCTCGGCGCGCGCTACGCCGAGCAGCGCGGCCCAGGCCTGAACTGTGCGCACCGCATCGCCCGACAACACCGCAACCTCGGCACCAGCGGCTTGCAGCGACTGCAGGGCTTCCTGCGCGCCGGGGCGCAGCGTTTCGGCGATGTCGAACACGGCCAGCGCACGCCCGTCGAGACTCAGGCCGAGGCGGGTGAGCGGAATATCGCTGGCTTCGGGCGGCTGCGCTTGCGCCACACCCGAGAAGGCTGCATGCCCTAGCCGCAGCGTCTGTCCCTGCCACACACCCTGCATGCCGCCATGCGGCACGGCTCGCAAATCCTGCACCGTTTCTACGGCATCTCTCTGCGCAGCAGACGCCATGAACGCCCGCGCGAGCGGATGCTGCACGCCTTGCTCCAGCGCACGCGCCAGCGCCAGCACCTGCTCACGGTTGTAGGACGGATCGAGCAGGCGCACGGCCGAGACCACGGGTTCGGCCGTGGTCAGCGTGCCGGTCTTGTCGAACAGCCAGAGATCGACCTGAGGCGCACGGTCGAGCGCGTGGCCGCGTGCGAGCAGCACGCCGTGCCGCGAGAGTTGCGCAGTGGACGCCGCCAGCGCCGCAGGCACCGCCAGCGACAAGGCACAGGGGCAACTCACCACCAGCACCGCCACCAGCGTGGGCACGATGCGCGCCGGATCGAGCCACCACCACAGCAACACCGTGAGCGCGGCCACCGCCAGCAAGCCCAGCGTGAACCACTGCGCGGCGACATCTGCCAACTGCGCCGAGCGCGGCTTGCTCGCCAGCGCGTGCTGCATCAGCTCGACCATCTGCGCGATGCGCGTGCCCGCGCCGGTTTGCGTGGCCCGAACGATCAGCGGCGATTGCCGGTTCATGCTGCCCGCCAGAATGGCATCGCCCGCCTGTTTGGGCACGGCGCGGCTCTCACCGGTGAGCAGGGCTTCGTCCACTAATGACGCGCCCGAGATCACCACGCCGTCCACCGCTGCGGCGCTGCCGCTGGGCAGTTCCACCTCATCGCCTGCACGCACCTGGGTGATGGCCACACTGCGCCAGCCTTCCTCTGCGCCGGCTCGCACCCGCACGGCGGCGGGCAGTTGTTCCATCAATTCTTCGGCCGCATTCAGACTGCGCTGGCGCAGGCCGTCTTCGATCAGCCGTGCGGTGAGCAACAGGGCGAGAAACATCACCACCGAATCGAAATACACATGGCTCTGGCCATGCAGCACGCTCCACACACTGGCGGCAAACGCGCTCCACAGACCGAGAGTGACGGGCACGTCCATCCCCAGGCGGCGGTTGCGCACATCGCGCAGCGCCCCCATGAGGAAAGGCCAGCCGGAAAACAGCAAGGCGGGCAAGGTGAGCGCCAGGCTGCCCCACTGGAAAATGCCCTGCTCTGCCGCGTTGAGCCCCTCGGCATCGAGGTAGCCCGGCCAGGCGAACATCATCACCTGCATCATCGCCAGCCAGGCCACGAGGGTGCGCAAAATGGCCAGGCGACGGGCGCGGCGGTGGTTGAGCTCGCTCTGGTGACGCGCGTTGGGCAACGGGCGATACCCCACCTCGGCCAGCGCCTGAAACACCTGCGCCAGTTGCACGGTGTTGGCGTCCCACTGCAACGCCACGCGGCGGGTGGAATAGTTCACCGTGGCGGCGAGCACGCCTGGAATGGCCCGCAGCCGCTGCTCGATCAGCCAGACGCAAGCGCCGCAATGAATGCCATCGACTGCAATCTGGGTGCTCCAGCGGCCTTCGCCCAGCGACGTGGCATAGGCAGTGAGAAACGCCGGGTCGGCCAGCGCCATCCACTGCTGATGGAGTTTGTCGATCTCTTCGCGCGGCAGTGCGGCCAGCGCGCCTTCGCCCGCGGTGCGGCGGTCGTAATAGGCGCACAGCCCGCCCCGCACGATGATCTCGGCCGCCGCCGCGCAGCCCTGGCAGCAAAAGCTGCGCCACTGCCCGTCCAGCTCCATGCGCACCGGCGCGTCGCCCAAAGGCAGGCTGCAGTGATAGCAGCCAGCCTCATGAGAAAACGCCGGGCCGTCCCAAGTTTTCTCATCCCCCTCGGGGGGCCTGACGCGAACGCGGCAGGTCTGGGGGCGCTCTTCAGCAGGCTGCGCTGGCATCTGCGCCTGATTGGGGGCGCCGGACAGGGGAAGGATGGAACTTGACATGATCGCCATCCTAGAAACTGCGCCGTCACCCCGCCTTGAGATGTATCAAGAAGTATCTATACATTGTCGAGGGTATTCCCGGGTCAGCCCAGATTGTTCATTAGGACACGGGATGATGGCGCGGCGGTTTGGGGATCCCCCTCAAAACGCCCGCCAGCGCCCGTGTAGGGGCAAAGCCCCGCCTAATGGACAATCTGGGATCAGCCCTGCCACTGCGCCCAGACTTTTTCCAGACGCTTGAGCGATACCGGCATGGGCGTGCGCAGTTCTTGCGCGAACAGCGACACCCGCAGTTCTTCGAGCAGCCAGCGCAGCTCTTGCAGGCGCGGCGGCAAGTGCCCGTGATAGGTCGCCGCCTCGCGCTGCCAGCGGGTGAGCCAAGGGGCGAGCTGGGTGCTGAGTTGCGCGTCGCGGGCCGGATCAGCGCGAAATTTATCCAGCCGCCGCCCGATAGCCTGCAGATAGCGGGGAAAGTGCGCGATTTGCGCGGGTGGCGTTTCGGCGATGAAACGCGGGGGCAACAAAGCCTGCAACTGGGCGCGGATGTCGGCATGGAGCGCAGGCTGATTCTTGAACGCGGCCAGTTTTTTCTGCACTTGCGCGTGCTCGTCCAGAATTTGCGCCGCCAGCCGCGCCATTTCGGCGGCCAGCAGTTGAAAGCGGGGCTTGCCTTCGCTCAAGCGTTGGGCGAAGGCGGATTTGTCGGCAGGCAGCGGCTCGGCGAGAAAGGCCCGGTCGAGCGCCGCATCCACAATCTGCGCGCGCAGCAGTTCAGCGACGCCCAGCGACATGAACTGCATCGCCGCCTGCTGGAATCCGGGCAGATTTTTTTCCGCGTGCTTGATCTGATCGCGAAGTTGCAGTGCGAACAGACGGCGCAGGCCGCCACGATGCAAGCGCGCGGCTTCCTCGGCGGTGTCGAACACCTCCACATCGACCGCGCCGCCCTTGTTCACTAGGGCGGGAAAGCCGATCAGGGTATGCGCGCCCCGGCGTAGTTCCAGCAGTTCGGGCAGAGCGTCGAAAGTCCAGTCGGTCAGTCCTTGCAGCGCATCGGTGGGCGCCTCGCTCGGTTCTGCGGCCACCGCGCCGGGCGTCGCGCGCGCCGCCGCCGGGGTTGCGGACGGGGCCTTGGCGTCTTTTTTCGGCGATAGTTGGGTACGCAGCTTGGCAAGTTCGGCAAACGCGCTGCGCGAAGCCTGGCCGTGATCGGCGCGCAGTTTGTCGATGTCGCGCCCGGCGTCGATGCGCCGTCCGTGGGCGTCGATCACCTGCACGTTGAAAAACAGATGCGGCCCAAGGGTTTCGAGCTTGAAGTCGGTGCGCTGCAGCGCCAGCCCGGTGTGCTCGCGCACCTGTTCGCGCAAGGCGTCGAGCAGGTCGCCCTGGCCGAATCGTTCCGCCGTCGTGATCTGCGCGGCAAACGCCTCGGCGGTTTGCGGCAGCGGCACGAGGCGCGAACGCGGGCGTTGCGGCAGGCTTTTGAGCAGCGACAGAATCTTTTCCTTCAGCAGTCCCGGCACCAGCCATTGCAGCCGCTGCGCCGGAATCTGGTTGAGCGCGGCCAGCGGGGCCTGCACCGTAACGCCGTCGCGCGCGCCGCCCGGATCGAAGGTGTAATCGAGCTGCAGCTCCAGCGCGCCGAGCTTGAGGCGGTTGGGAAACGTCTCGGTGGTGATGCCGGCCGCTTCGTGGCGCATCAACTCGTCGCGCTGCAGGAACAGCAGCTTCGGTTTGGCCCGCGCCGCATCGCGGTACCAGCGGTCGAAACTGGCGCCGCCGTGCACTTCGTCGGGCACCTGCTGATCGTAGAAGGCGTAGATGAGTTCTTCGTCCACCAGCACGTCGAGCCGCCGCGCCTTGTGTTCGAGGCGTTCGATGTCGGCGATCAGCGCCTGGTTGTGCTGGAAAAAGGGCCAGCGGCAGTCCCACTCGCCAGCAACCAGGGCCTCGCGCAAAAAAATCTCGCGCGCCTGCTTGGGGTCGAAACGGCCGAAATCCACCCGTCGCTGGTTGTAAACCACCAGTCCGTACAGCGTCGCGCGCTCGAAGGCGGTGACTTGCGCCGGCTTCTTTTCCCAATGCGGATCGAGCAGGCTGGTCTTGAGCAGGTGCGCGCCCACGCGCTCCAGCCACGGCGGCTCGATGCGCGCCACGCCGCGGGCGTAGAGACGACTGGTTTCCACCAGTTCCGCTGCCATGATCCACCGCCCGGCCTTGCGCCCCAATGGCGACGACGGATGGATGGCAAAGCGAATGCCTCTTGCGCCAAGATACTGGGCATCGTCATCGCCCTTGTAGCCGACGTTGCCGAGCAGGCCGCTGAGCAAAGCGCAATGAATCTGTTCAAAGGTAGCTTCGGCGGTGTTGAGCCGCCAGCCCTGCTCGGCCACGAGGGTGTGGAGCTGGCTGTGCACGTCATGCCATTCGCGCAGGCGCAACGGCGACAGATACTGGCCGCGCAGTTCGCCCCACAATTTGCGCTGCGACTTTTTGTGGGCAATGGCCGCGTGGTAATGCGCCCAGAGCTTGAGCCAGCCTAGAAATTCGGAGCGCTCGTCACTGAATTTGCGATGCGCTTCATCAGCTGCCTGCTGCGCCTCGGCGGGGCGTTCGCGCGGGTCTTGCACCGACAGCGCCGCGGCGATGATCAGCACTTCGGTCAGCGCTTCGCGGTTGCGCGCTTCGAGAATCATGCGGCCGATGCGCGGGTCCAGCGGCAGGCGGGCGAGTTCGCGGCCCAGAGGGGTGAGCGCATTGCGGTCGTCCACCGCACCCAGTTCGGTGAGCAACTGGTAACCGTCGGCGATCGCCTTGCCCGGCGGCGGCTCGATGAACGGAAACTGTTCGATGGAATCCAGCCCCAGCGCCTTCATACGCAGAATGACGGCGGCCAGCGAAGACCGCTGGATTTCCGGCGTGGTGAAGCGCGGCCGCTCAGTGAACTCGGTTTCGTCGTACAGCCGGATGCACACGCCGTTGGCCACCCGGCCGCAACGGCCCGCGCGTTGCTGCGCCGCCGCCTGGCTGATCGGTTCGACCTGCAGCATTTCCACCTTGTTGCGGTAGCTGTAGCGCTTCACCCGCGCCAGACCGGCGTCGATGACGTAGCGGATGCCGGGCACGGTCAGTGAGGTCTCGGCCACATTGGTCGCCAGCACGATGCGCCGTGCGCCGCCCGAGGCGAACACACGGTCTTGCTCGGCCTGCGACAGCCGGGCGTATAGCGGCAGGATCTCCACGCCAACGCGCTTTGTGTCGAGATGGTGTTTGCGCAGCGCCGCCTCGGCTTCGCGGATTTCGCGCTCGCCGGGCAGAAACACCAAAATGTCGCCGGAGCCGAGCCGCCAGAGTTCGTCCACCGCGTCGCAGATCGCCGCGGACTGGTCGCGATCGTCGCCCTTGTCCACGCCAAAAGGCCGCCAGCGCACTTCCACCGGATACAGCCGCCCCGAGACTTCGATGACCGGAGCAAGGGTGGGCTGCACCCCGTCGC
>DZDA01000049.1:0-2344 GCA_022730375.1 Thiomonas intermedia | reverse complement strand
GGCGGGGAGCGCTTTCGGCAAAGTGCTCCGCAAAGCGCTCGGCATCGATGGTGGCCGAAGTCACGATCACTTTCAGATCAGGACGGCGCGGCAGCAACTGTTTGAGGTAGCCCAACAGCACATCGATGTTCAGGCTGCGCTCGTGCGCCTCGTCGATGATCAGGGTGTCGTAGGCGCGCAGCAGCGGGTCGGTCTGGGTTTCCGCCAGCAAGATGCCGTCGGTCATCAGCTTGATCGATGCCCCGGGCTGAAGTCGGTCGTTGAAGCGCACCTTGTATCCGGCAATCGCGCCCAGCTCGCTGCCGAGCTCCTGCGCCACGCGCTTGGCAATACTGGTGGCCGCCAGCCGCCGCGGCTGGGTGTGACCGATCAGCCCCGTTCCGCCCGCACCCAGCCCGCGCCCGATGGACAGCGCGATCTTGGGCAACTGCGTGGTCTTGCCCGATCCGGTTTCGCCGCAGACGATCACCACCTGATGCTCGCGCAGCGCACGCGCGATGTCCTCGCGCCGCAGCGAGACGGGCAGTTCTTCGGGAAAGCGCACTTCACCCACGGGCGTCGCCGCCACAGGCTTGCGCGGCGCGGCAGCATGGCGCTGGCGAGGGGGTCGGGCGGCGGTGGATTCGGGCATGGAAGACATCAAAAACAAAAGCAACCCGACATTTTCGGATAATCGCGCCATGATCGCCCAGCAAGAACAATTCGTCGATTGGCTGCGCTCCGTCGCGCCTTACATCCATGCCCATCGCGGCAAGACCTTTGTGGTCGCCATCGCCGGCGAATTGATCGCGGCCGGGCGCCTCAACGCGCTGGTGCAGGACGTTGCGCTGCTCACCGCGATGGGCGTGCGCATCGTGCTCGTGCACGGCTTTCGTCCGCAGGTCGAAGCGCAGTTGCGCGAAAAAGGCGTGGGCGCGCGCTATTCGCATGGCATGCGGGTGACCGATGAAGTCGCGCTCGATGCCGCGCAGGAAGCCGCGGGCCAGTTGCGCTTCGAGATTGAAGCCACGTTCTCGCAAGGCCTGCCCAACACGCCGATGGCCGGCGCCACCGTGCGAGTGGTCTCCGGCAATTTCATCATCGCCCGCCCCGTGGGCGTGATCGACGGCCTTGATTTCCAGCACACCGGGCTAGTCCGCAAGGTCGATGCGCCCACCATTCAGCGCGCACTGGAATATGGCGCGGTCGTGCTCATGTCACCCTTCGGTTACTCGCCCACCGGCGAAGCCTTCAACCTCAGCATGGAAGACGTGGCCAGCAGCGTGGGCGCGGCCATCAAGGCGGAAAAGCTCGTACTGATCACCGAGGTGGACGGCGTGATCGACGACGCGCACAACCTCATCCCCGAACTGACCGTCGCGCAGGCCGAAAGCCTGCTGTCGCGCCTGCCCGATCCGCAGCAACCCACCGACACCGCGTTTTATTTGCGCCACGCAGTACGCGCAGTGCGCGGCGGCGTGACGCGCGCACATATCGTGCCGTTCTCCATCGACGGCTCGCTGCTGCTCGAACTCTTCACCCACGACGGCGTGGGCACCATGATCGCCGACGAGCATCTCGAACATCTGCGGCAAGCCACGGCCGACGACGTGGGCGGCATTCTGCAACTCATCGAACCGCTGGAAGAACAAGGCGTGCTGGTCAAGCGCAGCCGCACCGAAATCGAGCGCGATATCAGCTACTACACCGTACTGGAGCACGACGGCATCATCTTCGGCTGCGCTGCGCTCTACCCCTACCCCGAGCATAAAACCGGCGAAATGGCCGCGCTCACCGTTCACCCTTCCGCCCAAGGTCAGGGCGATGGTGAGCGCATCCTCAAACACATCGAACAACGCGCCCGCGCGCAGGGCCTGCAGAGTATTTTTGTGCTCACCACCCGCACCATGCACTGGTTTCTCAAGCGCGGCTTCGTGCTGGTCGAGCGCGAATGGCTGCCGCACGAACGCCGCCTGCGCTACGACGACCAGCGGCGCTCGCGCGTGCTGGTCAAACATCTCAGCTGATCGCCGCGCTTAACGCCGCCACCCGCGAAACGCGATTTCAAACCTCAATAAAGGACACTTTCATGGCACGCATGATTCACTGCATCAAACTCGACCGCGAAGCCGAAGGCCTCGATTTCGCCCCCTACCCCGGCGAACTCGGTGCGCGCATCTACAACAACGTCTCCAAGGAAGCCTGGGCTGCCTGGCTCAAACACCAAACCATGCTGGTGAATGAAAACCGCCTCAACCTGGCCGACGCCCGCGCGCGCCAATACCTGGCGCGGCAGATGGAAAAATACTTTTTCGGCGAAGGCGCCGAGATGCCGCAAGGCTATGTTCCGCCAACGGCCTGAGAG
>DZDA01000048.1:13496-18166 GCA_022730375.1 Thiomonas intermedia | reverse complement strand
ACGCCGTACACGCCGAATTCGGTACGCAGGCGCTCCATCTGAGCGGCGGAAAGGCCGGAATAGCTGAACATGCCTTTCTGGCGGGTGATGTAGGACAGGTCGCCTTTCACACCGGCGGCGGCGAGTTTTTCCACCAGGGTGCTGCGCATGGCGCGGATGCGCTCGCGCATGCCGGCAAGCTCTTGCTCCCACTGGGCGCGCAGTTCGTTTGATGCCAGCACGGTGGCGACGATCTGCGCGCCGTGGGTGGGCGGGTTGGAGTAGTTGCTGCGGATGACGCGCTTGATCTGCGACAGCACGCGGCCGGCTTCTTCTTTGCTGGCGCACACCACGCTCAGGGCGCCGACGCGTTCGCCGTAGAGCGAGAAGCTCTTGGAGAAGGAGGTGGCGACGAAAAAGTCGAGTCCGGCGGCGAGGAACTGCTGGATGACCGCGCCGTCTTCGGCAATGCCTTCGCCGAAGCCCTGGTAGGCCATGTCGAGGAAGGGCACGAGGTTGCGCGCTTTGAGGGCGGCAATCACCTGTTCCCACTGCGCCGGGCTGATGTCGTAGCCGGTGGGGTTGTGACAGCAGGCATGGAGCACGACGATGGTGCCTGCGGCGGCGGTGTTGAGCGCGGCGAGCATGGCATCGAAGTTCACGCCCTGCTTGGCGGCGTCGTAATAGGGATAGGTGCCCACGTTGAAGCCTGCGGCTTCGAACAGCGCGCGGTGGTTTTCCCAGCTGGGGTCGGAGATCAGCACTTGCGCGTCGGGGTTGAGGCGCTTGAGGAAATCTGCGCCCACTTTCAGCCCGCCGGTGCCGCCCAGGCCTTGCACCGTGGCGATGCGGCCCGAGGTCACGGCCTCGTGGCTGGCGCCGAACACCAGGCCCTGCACCGCCTTGTCGTAGGCGGCGATGCCGTCGATGGGCAGATAGCCGCGCGGCTTGGGCGCCTGCATGAGTTGCGCTTCTCCCGCTTTCACGCAGGCCAGCAGCGGCAGCTTGCCGTCGGCGTCGGTGTAGACGCCGATGCCCAGGTTGACCTTGTTGGGGTTGGGGTCAGCGGCAAATTGTTCGTTCAGGCCGAGGATGGGATCGCGCGGGGCCATTTCCACGCGGGAAAAAAGCGACTGGGTCATGGGAGATGGGAGGTGAGGTGACGGGAAAACCGGGCTTGCGGGACAATAAGCGCCGCAGAAAAACGCAATTTTACGCCCCGCGTCGCCCTTTGATGGCGCGCTGTGACGCCGTGCAGACGGCATTTCCGATTCCCACCTTCCGCCCATGTCCGCACCGCAACCCGTTCCCTCGCTCGACCCGGACAAGTTCGTCAGCTACCCCGACTCGCCCTTTCGGCTGTATCAGCCCTACCCGCCGGCGGGTGATCAACCCACGGCGATTGTGCAATTGACCGAGGGGCTGGGCGACGGTCTGAGCTACCAGACTTTGCTGGGCGTGACCGGCTCGGGCAAGACCTACACCATGGCCAATGTGATCGCCCGCATGGGGCGGCCGGCCATTGTGTTTGCGCCCAACAAAACGCTGGCGGCGCAGCTTTACAGCGAGTTTCGCGAGTTTTTTCCGAAGAACGCGGTGGAGTATTTCGTCAGCTATTACGACTATTACCAGCCCGAGGCCTATGTGCCGCAGCGCGATCTGTTCATCGAGAAAGACAGCGCGATCAACGAGCACATCGAGCAGATGCGCCTGTCGGCCACCAAAAGCCTGCTGGAGCGGCGCGACGTGGTGATCGTGGCGAGCGTGAGCGCGATTTACGGCATTGGCAATCCGTCGGACTATCACGCCATGATTCTGACCGTGCGCACCGGCGACCACATGGGCCAGCGCGACGTGATCGCGCAACTGGTGCGCATGCAGTACCAGCGCAACGAGGTCGATTTCACTCGCGGCACCTTCCGCGTGCGCGGTGACCGCATCGACATCTTTCCGGCCGAGCACGCCGAGCTGGCGGTGCGCATCGAACTGTTCGACGATGAGATCGAGTCGCTGTCGTTGTTCGACCCGCTCACCGGCGTGGTGCGGCAGAAGATTCCGCGCTTCACCATCTACCCCAGTTCGCATTACGTCACCCCGCGCGAGAAGGTGCTTGAAGCCGTGGAGGGCATCAAGCAGGAGCTGCGCGAGCGCTCCAAGGAACTCACCGGCATGGGCAAGCTGGTGGAGGCGCAGCGGCTGGAGCAGCGCACCCGCTTCGATCTGGAGATGCTGTCTGAGATCGGCCACTGCAAGGGCATCGAGAACTACTCGCGCCATCTCTCGGGCGCCGCGCCGGGCGAGCCGCCGCCCACGCTGGTGGACTATCTGCCGCCAGATGCCCTGATGTTTCTCGACGAGAGCCATGTGCTGATCGGCCAGTTCAACGGCATGTACAACGGCGACCGCGCCCGCAAGCAGACCCTGGTGGAGTATGGCTTTCGGCTGCCCTCGGCGCTGGACAACCGGCCGCTGAAATTTGCCGAATTCGAGGGCAAGATGCGGCAGACCGTGTTTGTCTCCGCCACCCCGGCGGACTATGAAAGCCAGCACGCGGATCAGGTGGTGGAGCAGGTGGTGCGGCCCACCGGGCTGGTGGACCCGCTCATTGAAGTGCGGCCGGCCACCAGCCAGGTGGACGACGTGCTGGGCGAAATTCGTCTGCGGGTGAACAAGGGCGAGCGCGTGCTCATCACGACGCTCACCAAGCGCATGGCCGAGCAGCTCACCGACTACCTCGACGAAAACGGCGTGAAGGTGCGGTACTTGCACTCCGACATCGACACGGTGGAGCGGGTGGAAATTCTGCGCGACCTGCGGCTGGGCCTGTTCGACGTGCTGGTGGGCATCAACCTGCTGCGCGAGGGGCTGGACATTCCCGAGGTGTCGCTGGTGGCCATTCTGGATGCGGACAAGGAGGGGTTTCTGCGCTCCACCCGTTCGCTCATCCAGACCATCGGCCGCGCGGCGCGCAATGTCAGCGGCCAGGCGATTCTGTATGGCGACCGCATCACCGATTCCATGCGTCGCGCCATCGACGAAACCGAGCGTCGCCGCGCCAAGCAGATTGCCTTCAACGCCGAGCATGGCATTACGCCTACCGCGCTGAACAAATCGGTGCGCGACCTGATCGACGGCGTGGTGCAGACACCGGGCAAGGGCTTGCGCGCGGGCAGCGTGGAGCGTGAAATTGCGGAACTGCAGATCGACAACGCGCAGGACGTGGCGCGCGAGATCAAACGTCTGGAAAAGCGCATGATCGAGCACGCACGCAATCTCGAATTCGAGCAGGCCGCACGGGTGCGCGACCAGCTCGGTCTGCTGCGGCAGCGGGTGTTCGGCGGCGGCGACGACCACGACACCGACGCCCAGCAAAGCGCCTGAAGCTGTTTTTGTTCCGCACCCCATCGTGCCCCCAGGAGGCTGACCATGCAAACGCCATCGCATCCGACTTCGCCCACTCGGCGCCACACCCTGCGCTGGCTGGGCGCTGGGCTGGGCAGCGCCGCGCTGGGCGCCTGCGGCGGCGGGGCGGTGCTGGTGTGGGGCGAAACGCCGGCCTCGGCGGCGTCGAATCCGTTGCCGGTCGATACGCTGCCCGCGATCAAAGTGGCGGTGGTGACTGTGGCCAGCGGCCTGTCGCGGCCTTGGGCGCTGACGTTTCTGCCCGATGGCCGCATGCTGGTGACCGAGCGCACCGGGGCGCTGCGCATCGTCGGTCTGGACGGCAAGGCGGCAGTGCCGATTGTCGGCGTGCCCGCAGTGGACGCGCGCGGGCAGGGCGGCCTGCTCGACGTGGCGCTCGACCCCGCCTTTGCGGCGAATCGTCGCGTGTATTTGAGCTACGCCGAGGGGGGCACGGGAGCTGAGGCCGGGCGCAACGGCACGGCGGTGGCGCGCGGGGTGCTGTCGGCAGACGGCACGCGGCTGAGCGAGGTGCAGGTGATCTTCCGCCAGACGCCCAAAATCGACAGCACGGCGCACTTCGGCTCGCGGCTGGTGTTCGCGCCAGACGGCACCCTGTTTATCACCCTGGGCGACCGCTTCAGCCAGCGCGATGCGGCGCAGGATTTGTCCAATACCCTGGGCAAAGTGGTGCGCATCCACGCCGACGGCAGCGTGCCAAAAGACAATCCCTTCGTCGGCCGCGCCGGGGTGCGCGAGGAGATCTGGAGCGACGGCCACCGCAATGTGCAAGGCGCGGCGCTCCATCCAGTGACGGGCGAGTTGTGGACGCACGAGCACGGCCCGCAGGGCGGTGACGAAGTCAACATCACCCGCGCCGGGCGCAACTACGGCTGGCCGAAGATTTCCTACGGCTGCGAATACGGCGCGCCAGTCGGTAACTGCCCGCCCGTGGGCGGAGCCACCAGCGCGCCCGGCATGGAACAGCCGGTGACCTATTGGGTGCCGACGTCCATCGCGCCCTGCGGCATGGCGTTCTATACCGCCAGCCTGTTTCCGCAATGGCGCGGCAACCTGTTCGTCGGCGCGCTGGCCGGGCAGGCGCTGTGGCGGCTGCAACTCGACGGCAACAAGGTGGTCGCGCGCGAGGCGCTGCTCACCGATCTGGGCGAGCGTATCCGCGACGTGCGCCAGGGGCCGGATGGCGCGATCTACCTGATTTCAGATGGCGCGTCAGCCAAGATTTACCGGCTGCAGCCGGCGTGAAATCGGCTTTGAAGCGGGGTTAA
>DZDA01000048.1:0-13396 GCA_022730375.1 Thiomonas intermedia | reverse complement strand
TTAAGATCGCATTCACCCCAGGAGCGAACCATGTCCCGAGCCTACGCATTCGACCCGCCGCACTACACCTACGACGACTACAAAATGTGGGAAGGGCGCTGGGAGCTGATTGGCGGCACGGCCTACGCCATGTCGCCCGCACCGTCGGTTGCGCATCAGGCGGTGAGCAACAAGATTGCCTGGCAGTTGGAAACCGCGTTGGAGCATTGCGCCGATTGCCGCGCGCTCCTTCCCGTGGATTGGCGCATCAGCGACGACACCGTGGTACAGCCCGACAATCTGGTGGTCTGCCATCCGGTCGAGGGCGCCTACATCACCCGCGCGCCGGAATTGGTGTTTGAAATTCTCTCCAAGTCCACCGCGCTCAAAGACCAGCACGCCAAGTTCACCATTTACGAGACCGAAGGCGTGCGGTACTACGTCATGGTGAATGGGGATGATCGTGTCTGCAAGGTGTTTCACCTGCAGCAAGGGCGCTACATCAAGCTGGCGGACGTGGCGGACGAAACCCTGGAATTCGACCTCGGCAAATGCCGCATCGCCTTCGACTTCAGCCTGATCTGGCCGAAGTGAGGCGTTGCGTGTAGCGCAGGAGCAGCCCGCCTTCGGCGGCGTTGCGCAGCGTGACTTCGCCGCCGAGGCGCTGCGCGATTTGGCGGATGATGGACAGGCCCAGCCCGCTGCCTTCGCTCTGCGCGCCCGGCAGGCGCACGAAGGGGTCGAACACCCGCTGCAATTGCTCGGGCGCAATGCCGGGGCCGCTGTCCTGCACTTCGATCACCACGCGCTCGCTCTCGGCCCGCACCCGCAGATCGACCCGTCCGCCTTCCGGGGTGTAGCGCAGGGCGTTGTCCACCGCGTTGCGCAGCAGGGTGTAGAGCAGGGCGGGATCGGTGTCGATCTCTACCTTCTGGGCGCGGTCGATGCCCAGATCGATGCCGCGGCTCTCGGCCAGCGGCAGCAGGTCGGTGATCACTTCGCGCATTACCCCGCTCGGGTCGAGCGTCTGCCGCAGCGTCGTCTGTTCGCCCTGTGAATGGGCGAGACTGAGCAACTGTTCCACCACCGCGCGGGCGCGGCGCAGGCCGTCCTGCAGCGCGCCGATGCGCTGCCGCGCCTGCGGTTCGAGCTGCAGCGGCTTGAGGTTGTCCACCTGCATGCTGAGCACGGCGATGGGCGTGCGCAGTTCGTGCGCGGCATCGGCGACGAAGCGGCGCTGCTGTTCCATCGAGGCGTTCAGGCGTTGCAGCAGACGGTTGATGGAGTGCACGAAAGGCAGGATTTCCTGCGGCACATCGGTTTCGGGCAAGGGTTGCAGATCGGCTTCGCTGCGCGCGTCCACGCCCTGCGCCATCTGTCGCAGCGGTCGCAGCGCGCGCCGCACCACCCAGGCAGACAGCAGGGCCAGCAGTGGGATAAGGGCCAGCAGTGGGAACAGGGTGCGCTGCGCGCTGTCGATGGCGGCGTCGGTGCGCAGATCGGTACGCTGCGCCACGGCGATGCGTCCTTTGTCGCCCTGCTGCACGAACACGCGCCAGGCATGGTCGCCGCTTTGCACCACATGCATGCCGTCGCTCAGGTCGGCAGCAAGCTGCAGGCCGTGCGCGCCCATGGGCGCTCCCAGCTTCTGCACCACGATGCGGGCGTCTTTATCGACATCGGCCCCGGCGGGGTTGAGCGCACTGTCGGGAAGGTTGCCCCAGCGCTGCACCAGGCTGGCGATCTGGCGCAGTTGCGCGTCCTGCAGTTCGTTGGCTTCCTGATAGCCGAAAAAGTACGACAGCGCCGCCGTGCCCAGGCCCACCACCACGACGCTGACGGTCATCCACAGCCAGAGCCTGCGCAGCAGCGATTGCGCGCCCCAGTGGCGCAGCGCGGCGAGGGGATTCATGGTGTGTTGCCGTTCGGGGCGCTGTCAGCGCGCGGCGCCAGCCAGCCCACGCCGCGCACGTTTTTAATGACATCCGGCGCGAGTTTTTTGCGCAGGCTGTGAATGAGAAACTCCACCGCGTTGCTTTCCACCTCTTCGTTCCAGCCGTAGATGCGGTCTTCAAGTTCGCTGCGCGACAGAATGGCGCCCGGGCGCAGCAACAGGGCATGGAGCAAGGCGTATTCGCGCGCGGTCAGGCGCTGCGTCTGCCCCAGAAACCGCACCTCGCGGGAAACGGGATCGAGTTCGAGCACGCCGTTGGACAGCACCGGCTGCGCCTGCCCGCCCTGGCGCCGCGCGACGGCCCGGATGCGCGCCAGCAGTTCGGCGCTCTCGAAGGGTTTGACCAGATAGTCGTCTGCGCCCAGGTCGAGGCCGCGCACCCGGTCTTCCAGCGCGTCGCGCGCGGTGAGAATGAGGATGGGCAGGTTGCTGCCCGACTGCCGCAGCGCCTGCAGCACCGACAGGCCATCGCGCTTGGGCAGGCCGAGATCGAGCAGCATCAGCTCGTATTCGCCGCCCTGCGCCGCGGTCAGCGCCGAAGCGCCGTCGAGCACCCAGTCCACCGCGTGGGTGGCGTCCCGCAGGGCTTCGCGCGTGGCGGCGCCCAGCATGTGATCGTCTTCAACCAGGAGAATGCGCATGGTTCACTCGGTAGAGGCAGCAGGCAGGGGGAGATTGTCGTCCGCTTCAGCATCGCCGAGCCTGCCGCGCATCAGCTTGAACAGTACGGGCATGAGCAGCAGCACCAGCGGCATCTGCACCGCCAGCCCGGCAATGATGGCCACCGCAAGAGGCTGCTGCATGGCCGAACCTTGGCCCAGCGCGAAGGCCAGCGGCGCCAGGGTGAGCATGGCAGCCAGCGTGGTCATGGCGATGGGGCGCATGCGGTTCTGCCCGGCGGCCACCAGCGCCGCGTCCAGGCCCTGCTCAGGGTGCTCGTGCAGCAAAGACTGCACTTCGCTGAAGTAGAAGATGGCGACTTCGGTGACGATGCCCACGATCATGGTCATGCCCATCATGGCCGAGATGTTCAGCTCGATGCCCGCAGCCCACAGGCCGATGAACACCGCAGGCAGCGCCAACAGCGGCATGGCCAGAATGGTGATCGCCACCTTGAAACGCTCATACAGAAACAGCAGCAGCAGAAACACCAGCAACACGGCCGCACCGAGCACGCTGATCAGGCCCTGAAACGCGATTTGCTGCTGCTTGTACAGCCCGCCGAGCTGGGCATAGATGCCGGGTGGAAAGTAGCCGGGCGCGTCGATGATTTTTTTCACGTCGGCAATGGTCGAGCCCAGGTCTCGACCGCTGATGCGCGCGGTGACGGCGGCCATTGTCTTGAAGTTCTCGCGGTTGATTTCCGGCTGGCCGGTGAGCACCTTGATGCTGGCGATGCGCCCCACGGTGAACACATGGCCGTCGGGCGCACGCAGCGGCAGGCGGGCGATGTCGCCGGTGGTCTGGCGCAGCGCCAGCGGCGTCCACAGCCGCACGCCGACCATCTTCGGGCCTTGCTGGATTTGCGTCACCACGCTGCCGCCGATGAGGGTTTGCAACTGTTGCTGCACCTGCTGCGGATCGACGCCTTCGAGCGCCGCGCGGGTGGGGTCGATATGAATGTCGAGCGCGTCGCCCGCGGGCTTGATGCCGCTGCGCACATCGACGATGCCGGGAATCTTGCCGATGGCCGCCGCCGTGCGGTGCGCAAGCTGGGCGAGCTGCTTCGGGTTGTCGTCGAAGATCTTGATCTCCACGGGTTGCGGCACGGCGGTGAGGTCGCCGATCAAATCTTCCATCAACTGCGCCATTTCGATTTTCACGCCCGGCACCTGGGTTTCGATGCGCTGGCGCACCTCCTCCATCACCACGTCGATCGACTTGCGCGGCGGGGGCTTCAAGCGCACGAAAAAGTCGCCCTCGTTGGCTTCGGTCACGCCGCCGCCGAGCTGCGCTCCGGTGCGGCGCGACCAGGTTTGCACCTCGGGCGTAGTGCGCAGAATCTGCGCCATCTGCGCCAGGATGCGGTCGGTCTCGGTCAGCGAGGTGCCGGGCGGGGTGCGGTAATCCAGAATGAAACCGCCTTCGTCCATATGCGGCATGAAGCCGCTGCCGACTTGCCCATAAGCCAGCCAGCCCGCCAGCAGCAGCGGCGCCAGTCCCAGCGCCGCCAGCCAGGGGCGGCGCAGGCTGGCGCCCAGCACCCGGGCATAGCCGCGCTGTACGGCCGAGAGCCAGCGGCCGTTTTCACGCTGGGCTTCGCGCTCGATGTCCTTGGGCGAGAGCAGCTTGTCGGCCAGCAGCGGCACGGCCAGCCAGGCGACGAAAAAGGAGATGATGAGGGCAGCGGCCATGGTCAGCGACAGCGCCTTGAAAAACGCGCCTGTGACGCCCGAGAGGAAGGCCAGCGGCAGGAAGATGACCACGGTGGACGCACTCGACCCGGCCAGCGGGCGCAGATACTCCATCGCCGCGTGCAGGATGCCGCTGTGCCGCAGCTCCGCGCCATCCTGGTTGCGTGTTTCACTCAACCGCCGCACGATGTGCTCGCTCATCACAATGGCGTCGTCGATCACCAGGCCCACTGCGGCGGCCATGCCGCCCAGGGTCATGATGTTGAAGCTCATGCCCAGGGCGTAGAGCAGCACCACCGTAGCGGCCAGCACGGCGGGCACGGTGATCATGGCGATGAGGGTGATTTTCAGGCTGCGCAAAAACAGCAGCAGCACCAGCCCGGCCAGCGCCACGCCGATCAGAATGGCGTCGCGCACACTGGCGGCGCTGTCCACCACCAGGGTGCTTTGGTCGTACCAGCTCGCCAGATGCACGCCGGGCGGCAGGGTGGTTTTGGCCAGAAGCTCGCGCACATGGCGGGCGATCTGCACGGTGTTGCCGCCGGGCTGCTGGTAGATGTTGAGCAGCACCGCATCGTGACCGTCGGCAGTGATCCGGATCCACTGCGGCACCACGCTGCGTGAGATGCGTGCCACGTCTTTGAGCCGAATGACGCCGTCTGGCCCGGCCCGCAGCACGATGTCGCCGATCTGCGCGGCATCGTGCAGGCGCGAGTCGGCCAGCGCGAGCAGCAGCTTGTAGCGGTCTTGCAGATGGCCCACGGCCTGCACGCCGTTGGCGGCGCTGACCGCGTTGCTCACATCCTGCAGCGCCAGACCCAGCGCCTGCAGTTTCAGCGGATCGAGGGTGACGTGATATTCCTCCTGCGCGCCGCCCTGAATCTGCACCCGCGCCACCCCGCCGAGGCTGGAGAGCAGCGGGCGCAACTGAAATTTGGCCAGGTTGTAGAGCTGAGTCGGGGTATAGGCCCCCACGCTCGCCGATGCTCGCTGCCCCCCGAGGGGGCGATCACCGCCTTGGGACGGCCCTGCGGCGGTGAGACCGCTGGAGGTCAGGCTATAGGCGATGACCGGATCGACCGTCGGGTCCATGCGCTTGCTCGACACCTGCGTGCCCGGCGGCAGTTGCGGCAGCATCTGCGTGACCGCTTCGTTGACCTGCACCGCGGCCAGCGCCATGGGCGTGCCCCAGTTGAAGCTCACCGAGATGTCGGCCGTGCCGCGGCTGGTGGTCGAGCGCACGTCCACCACGCCCGGCACGCGGCGCACCGCCTGCTCCAGCGGCTGCGTGACCTGCAGCATCATCTGGCTGGCCGGGCGGTCGCCCGCATCGGCGCTGACCACCACCCGCGGAAAATCCGCAGTGGGGAACAGGCCCACCGGCAGCTTGAAGGCGGCAAACACCCCGCCGACTGCCAGCAGCGCGAGCAGAAACAAGACGGAGCGTCGATGGCGCTGCAGCCAGAGCGAGGCGCCGCTCATCGCTGGGCTCCCATCACGCGCAGCGCCATGCCGGGGCGAAGTTCATAGTTGCCAGCGACGACCAGCGGCATGACCGGGTTCAAGGCGCCGGTGATGCCGGTTTGCAGGCCGCTTTCGATGGCGATCTGCACGGGGATGCGCAGCGCCTTGCCGTGGTCGTCCTGAAACACGAAAGCGCCGCGCTCGTCCTGCAGCACGGCGTCGCGCGGCACCACCCAGCCGCGCCAGCGACCGAGCACCATGTCGGCCTGTACGCTGGCTCCGGCCGGAGGAAGGCTGGCCTGAGCAGGCAGGGCGATCTGCACGTCCAGTCGCTGGGTCTTGGGGTTGATGGCCGCTCCAACGCTGCGGATGGTGCCCTGCCAGTGCTGCGCCGGGTCGAACACCGAGGTCAGCCGCACGGGCTGCCCGGGCTGCAGGCGCGGCGCGTCTTCCGGCGGCACGCCGGCCAGCGCTTGCAGGCTGCCGCTGCGCCCGAGCTGAAGCAGCGGGCTGCCTGCCGCAAGCAGATCACCCGGCGCGGCGTTCATCGCCAGCACGATGCCGTCTTGCGGCGCCAGCACCCGCGTCGCCGCCTGTCCAGCGCCTTGTTGCTGCAGGCTATGCAGTTGCGCCTGCGCGTCGGCCAGCGCCTTGCGCGCCGCATCGACCTGCGCCTGCGTGGCGAGTTGTTGCGCCTTGAGCGCGGTCATGCGGTCGAGCTCGCCCTGCGCAAACGACACGGCGGTCTGCGCCTGGCTGTAGGCCAGCGCGGTGCTGGCGTCGCTGTGCAGGGTGGCCAGCACCGCGCCCTTGCGCACGGCCTGGCCGACGTGCACGGCCACGGTTTGCACCTGCATGGCATGCTGGAAGGTGATGGCCTGGGTCTGGCTGGCGGGCACTTGCACCACGGCATAGGCGCGCAGAGTGTGCAACAGCTCGCCGCGTTGCAGCGGTGCGGTCTGTACCTGGGCGGAGAGGGGGCTGTCTGCGGCGAACGCACTCGGCAGGCTGCCAAGGGTCAGGGCAAGCGAGGGCAGACTCAGCGCGGCGAGAAGGGAGAGGCGGGCGCGACAGGCACGAGTGGGCAGGGTCATAGCGGTGCGGCCTTGGATTTGGACGGTGGAACGAGGGCGGCGGCCTGACGGTAGGGGCCAAGACCGGTGAGCAGTTGCAAGGCCAGAATTTGCTCGGCGCGCTGTTGCGCGTTGGCCTGCAGCGCCAGGCGCTGGTCGAGCAGGGCGGTGCGCTGGTTGATGAATTCCAGCAGGCTCATGCCGCCCTGCTGCAGCGCCTGCTGCGCGGCGGCATCGGCAGACTCCAGGGCCGGGAGCGCGCCCAGCAACGCCTGGCGCTGCTGCTGCAGCAAGGCGAGGTCAGCCTGCGCCTGCCGCACATCGGCGTCGGCCTGATCGAGCCTGGCCTGGTAGTCGGCCAGAAGTTGCGCACGGGTGGCGCGCTGCGTGGCGATGACGCCCCGATTGCGGTTGAACAGCGGCAGGCTGATGCTCACGCCAAAGCCCACTGTGTTCACCCCGGCGGTATCTCGCGCCCGGGTGAAGCCGAGGTTGAAAGCGGGGAACTGGCCGAGCACGGCCTGCCAGACTTTTTGTTCCTGCGCGGCATAACCGGCCTGCAGCGCCATGAGATCGGGGCGGATGTGCGGCAGGGTATTCAGCGCCTCATCCACCTGCGCGGCGGTGGGCGCGGCTTGTTCAGAGGGATCGGCCAGCGGCAGCGGCACATTGGCCTTCAGCCCGAGCAGGGCGTGAAGCTGCGATTGCAGGGCGAGTTGCTGGCGTTCGATCTGCTGGATGGTCTGGGTGAGGGCTTGCAGCGGGACGAGCTGCGCGTCCACATCCAGCCGGGTCACATTGCCCTGCGCCAGCGCAGCTTGGCTGCGTTGCAGGCGGTGCGCGAACAGGGTGCGCTCCTGTTCCAGAATGCCCAGCCGCGCGGTGTTGCCCGTGATCTGGGTGTAGAGCATGCGGGCTTGCGCCACGGTCTGCCATTCGGCCCACAGCACTTGCAGATTGACTTGGGTGGCGGCGTGCTGCGCGGCGCGTTGGGCGGCGTGGTGGGTGATGAGCGCAGCAATGTCGTAAGACAGTCCGAGGTTGAACGCCGAGGTGGTCGCGCCCACGCTGTTGCCCGGAAAGTCGCGCGTGAGCCCGAGCTGCGGATCGGGCAGCAGCCCGGCGTCGAAGGCCTGCGCGCGGGCCACGCCCAAGCGGGCCCGCTCGGCCTTGAGCTGCGGGTTGTTGAGCACGGCGAGGATGGCCAGCCCGGTGGCGTCCAACGGTTTTGCGGGATCGAAGTCGTACCGCGCCAGCGCGGGCAGCGCGATCTTGACGCGCGCCACATCCAGGCTGTTCGCCGATGCGGCCAGATCGGCGGAAGCCGGCAGCGGCTCGGGGTGATAGCTGGCGCAACCGCCGAGAAGCAGAGCGGCGAGCAGAACGCTGCGGGATAAATGGGAAACCGTCATGGCAGTGAGCTGTGAGGTAACAATTTGCTTCATCGTAAAACCCAGCCTTGACGAATGGCGGGTGCGAACAGCTTGCGATAGAGGCCAGTGAGCAAAGGCATGGCGGGCTCCAGCAGGCGATGCCGCGCCAGATGGACGACGAGCGCGGCCATCAGCCCCACCAGCGCAGCGCCCGCCATGTCCAGCGGCCAATGCACGCCCAGATACACCCGCGCCCAGGCCACAGGCAGACCCAACAGCGCCAGCAGCAGACCGGCCCTGCGCCATGTCGGCGTGAGGAGCAGGCTCGCCGCGACTGAAGCGATCACGGTGAGGTGATCGCTGGGAAAGCTGCTGTCCGGCGCATGCGCCAGCAGCGCGGGGCCGAGGCCGATGGCGAAGGGGCGCGGCTCGAACACCGCCAGCCCGATGAGCTGATTGATGCCCAGCGCCACGAGGGCCGCCGCCGCGGCCTGCAGCAGCGGCGGGCGCAGCGCGTCCGGGCGGCGCAACCAGCCCCAGATCAACAGCAGGGGCGCGGCATAGATGGCGTATTCGGCAAAGAACAGCGCCGCGTCGATGCTGGTTTGTGATGCAGCGCCGAGAGCGGCCCAATGGGTGTAGAGCCCCAGATTGAGGTCATTCCAGAAAGCAGGGAAATGCAGCATGGCGTGGCGTTGTTTTTGTGGGTTTGCAAAACCAAGACCGCCCCGGCGCAGCTTGGATGATTTACGGCGGAGCGGGGGCGGTTGAAGCGATCAGTCCTGCTGATCGTGGTCGTCGTGATCGTTGCGGTCTTCGGTCGAGGCGATGACCGTGCCTTGATCCGGGCTGATCTTCACGTCGAAGACCTGCGGGCCTTTGACCACTTCCACGTCATACACCGCCTTGCCCGCGTGCTGCTCGACTTCAGCCTTGGAGGCGGTGCCGCCCACATGCTGTTCGGCCGCGGTGACGGCCTGGCTCAGGCTGATTTTGGCGTTGGGAATGATGCGGGCATCGTTGCCCGAGTCGTTTGAGGCGAACGCGCTGACCCCGGCTGCGGCCGAAGCGAGTGCCAGCGTGGCGATGAGGATGGATTGGCGAATTTTCATGATGAAGCTCCCTGAAGAAGTTGAACAAACGCCGGTCTGGCGTAAGAAGAACTTTAGGGAGCCAGTCTTAGCGCACACATAGCACTGGGCAGGCTTATCCTTTGGTCATGCAAACAGCGCCTGTCTCCACCCCTTCAACCGCAACGTCAAGACCCCGGCTCGGCCTGGCGCTGGGCGGCGGCGCGGCGCGCGGCATGGCGCACCTGGGCGTACTGCGGGCTTTGGCCGACGCCGGGGTGCAGGTCGATGTCATCGCCGGTTGCAGCATCGGCGCGCTGGTTGGCGCCATTGCCGCGGCGGGGCGCACCGACGGGCTGGAGGCCACGTTCAAGACCTTCGACTGGCGCAAGACCCTGTCGTTTTTCGATGTGGTGTTTCCGCGCTCGGGGCTGATCGACGGCGCCAAGGTCACCGAACTGGTGCGCGAACATCTGCCCGCCACGCAGATTGAGGCGCTGTCCATTCCGTTTGCCGCGATTGCCACCGATCTGCACAGCGGCGCCGAGGTGGTGCTGCGCTCGGGCGACGTGATCGAAGCGGTGCGCGCCAGCATTGCGGTGCCGGGCGTGTTCACGCCGGTGCGCGTGGGGGGGCGGGTGCTGGTGGACGGGGGTTTGAGCAACCCGGTGCCGGTCAGCGTGGTGCGTGCCATGGGGGCGGACCAGGTGATTGCAGTCGATCTCAATCATGGCGTGGTGGATGGCCGGCTCAAGCGACGGGTGTGGCCTAAACCTCGGCGCAGCGAAGCCCCGGTGGAAGAACCGGCAGGCCGTTGGGTGGCCGACTATCGGCGGGTGATGGCCGATCTCAAGCAGCGCCTGCAAGCCCCGAGCGCTCCGGCCAAGGATCAGTTCGAGCGCTGGGCCGACCGCGAGGAACCGCTGCCCAATATGTTCGAGGTGCTGCTGGCTTCGGTGAATGTGATGGAAATGCACATCACCGAAAGCCGTCTGCGCATCGAGCCGCCCGACCTGCTCATCCGCCCGCCGCTGGGCGACATCCGCTTTCTCGAATTTGGCCGTGCCGAGGAGTCGATCCAGATCGGCTATGACGCTGCGATGCAGGCGCTGCGCGACTTCCCGCTGCAGCGCTTGAAACCGACCTGAAACGCGGTTTTCAGCCCGTATTGCGCAGCCCCGCCGCGATGCCGTTGATGCTGAGGTGAATGCCGCGCTTGGTGCGCTCGTCGGTCTGGCCTTCGCGGAAGCGGTGGAGTAGTTCGATCTGCAGGTGATTGAGTGGATCGATGTACGGGAAGCGGGCGTGGATCGAGCGCTTGAGCGTGGGGTTGTCGGCCAGGCGTTCGGTGTTGCCGGTGATGTCGGCAAGCATGTCGGTGGTGAGCTGCCATTCGCGCTGCAGCGCCTTGAGCACTTTTTGCCGGGTTTTGGCGTCGGTGACGAGTTCGGCGTAGCGCGCGGCCACGCGCAGATCGGTCTTGGCCAGCACCATGTCGATGTTCGACAGCAGGGTGGCGAAGAAGGGCCAATGTTTGGCCATGCGCTGCAGCAGCTTGAGGCCGTCGGGATTTGTGTCGAGGAAAGCCTGCGCGCCGCTGCCGAAGCCATACCAGCCGGGCAGCGCCACGCGGCACTGGCCCCAGGAGAAGCCCCAGGGAATGGCGCGCAGGTCGGCAATGGCGCGGGTGGACTTGCGCGAGGAGGGGCGGCTGCCGATATTGAGTTCGGCGATCTCGGAAATGGGCGTGGCGCTGTAGAAATATTCGGTGAATTCCGGGGTCTCGTACACCAGCTTGCGGTAGGCCGCCATGGAGGCTTCGGACAGGGCGGCAGCGGCGTCAAGGAAGCGCGCTGGAGGCTTGCTCGCGGTTTTGGTCTGCGGCAGCAGCGTGGCCTGCAGCGTGGCGGCCACCAGGGTTTCGAGGTTGCGCAGCCCGATCTCGGGGTTGCCGTATTTGCTGGTGATGACCTCGCCTTGTTCGGTCAGGCGGATCTGGCCATTCACCGTGCCCGGCGGCTGGGCGAGGATGGCGTCGAAGCTCGGGCCGCCGCCGCGTCCCACCGTGCCGCCGCGGCCGTGGAACAGCCGCAGGGTGATGCCATGCTCGAACTTGAGCTGCTCGAACTGCTCGGCCAGCGCGACCTCGGCGCAGTACAGCTCCCAGTTGGAGGTGAAGAAGCCGCCGTCCTTGTTGCTGTCGGAGTAACCCAGCATGATCTCCTGCTCACCGCCGGAGCGCTGCACCAGCCCTGCCATGCCGGGCAGGGCGTAAAAATCGCGCATGATGGCCGGGGCGTTGCGCAGGTCTTCGATGGTCTCGAACAGCGGCGCCACCAGCAGCTCGGCGTAGCTGTCGTGGCTGCCCAGCGTGCCGTGGAACAAGCCGGCTTCCTTTTGCAGCAACAGCAGTTCAAGCAAGTCGCTGACGGTCTCGGAGTGCGAGATGATGTATTGCCGGATGGCGCGCGGGCCGAAGTCGCGCCGGGCGCTGTAGGCGCGGTCGAATACGGCCAGTTCGCTGCGCGCCCAGTCGGAATAGGCATGGTGCGGCAGACGCAGCGGGCGCGGGTCGTTGAGGCAGCGGATGAGCAGCGCCTGCTTGGCGGCCTCGTCCAGATGGCTGTAGTCGGGGCACAGGCCGGCGGCGGCGAGCAGCTCGCGCAGCACGGCTTCGTGCTGATCCGAGCTTTGCCGCAGGTCGATGGTGGCCAGGCGAAAGCCGAATACCCCGGCGGCGCGGATCAGCGGTTCGAGCCGCGCCTGCGCCAGCGGCCCGGCATGATGCAGGCGCAGCGAGTCGCGGATGATGCGCAGATCGGCGATGAACTCGTCGGCATTCGCATAGGGTTCTGCGCTGCCGACTTCCGGCAACAGGGCCTCGACTCCGGCGAGCTTGCGCAGATTGGCTGCCAGGCGGGCGTACATGCCGATGAGCGCGCGCCGGTAGGGCTCGTCGCTGCGGTGTTCCGACAGGTCGGGCGAATGCTCGGCCAGGGCCATCAGTTCCGGGCTGGCGCTGGCCAGCAGCGCCGAGATCGACAGCTCGCCGCCGATGGCGTGCACTTCGGCCATGTAGTGCTCGATGGCGGTGCGCGACTGCATGCGCAAGGCGTAGCTCAGCGTGTCGGCGGTGACGAAGGGGTTGCCGTCACGGTCGCCGCCGATCCAGTGGCCCATGCGGAAAAAGGTTGGCAGATCGGTCTTGGCAAGGTCTTGCTGGCCTGCGGGAAAGAGCGCCTCGATGTCGCGCTCCAGGTTGCGATACAACTGCGGAAATTGCGAAAAAAACGTGGCGCCATAAAACGACAGCGCGTTCTTGATTTCGTCGGACACCTTCAGCTTGACGTAGCGCAGCAGCCGGGTCTGCCAAAGCTGCACCACGCGGGCGCGCATGGCGTCCTCGATGTCGGCGCGCTTTTGCGGCAGGCGGATGGCGTCGCGCGCGACCAGCAGCGTGGCCAGCGCGCGCTCGGCGTCGAGCACGCTCTTGCGCTGCACTTCGGTGGGGTGGGCGGTGAGCACCGGGGAGATGAGCGCCTGGTCGAAGAACTGCAGGAGTTGTTGCCGATCCACGCCGGAGTCTTTGAGTGCTTCGAGCGCGGCGCGCACGCTGTCGCGCTGCGGCGGGGCGCCACGCTCGGCATCTTGCTCGGCTCGGCGCAGTACATGGTGATCTTCGGCGATATTGGCCAGGATGGAAAAGTAGCTGAAGGCGCGAATCACGCTCACGGCCTGGTCACGGCTGAGGCTGCTGAGCAGTTTGTCGAGGGCGCGGCGGTCTTTGGCGTCGCCGTCGCGGTGGAACTTGACGGAGAGCTGGCGCACAGTCTCGACGATGTCGAACATTTCCTGTCCTTCCTGTTCGCGGATCAGGTCGCCGAGCAGCCGTCCGAGCAGGCGGATATCGTCGAACAGGGGAGCGTCGGGATCGGAGGCGTTGCGTGCGGCAGAGGGGCGTGTCGACATGGCGTGGCGTGTTTTGAGGGGTACAAAAACAGGGCGGGCTGATGCTATCAGCGCCGTGCCAGATTGAAGCAAGATGCGCGCCCGCATCGCCGCGGGATTTGCGCTGCCGCAGGGCCGGTGAGATGATTTTTCGTCATGCGCAATGCAATGGGGTTTTGCA